>PQCP01000052.1 GCA_003062205.1 Candidatus Sedimenticola endophacoides | reverse complement strand
CGTCACTCCCTATCGGTCGTAACTGCGGCCATACAACCGCGCCTACGCCTATCGGGGACTAACCGCCTTCGCTTCGCTCTCCATGGCGGTTAGCGATCGAGCGGGTGGACGTGGTGGTGCACCTGCGCCCCGCTGCGGACACAACCGCCGGTTGAGCCCACCGGGCGCATTCTTTATACTCCCCCGGCACACCATCCAGGCCACTGTAGCTCAGTCGGTAGAGCAACTGATTCGTAATCAGTAGGTCCGCGGTTCGATTCCGCGCAGTGGCTCCATCCTCACGACGCCGAAGCGCCTGGGCCATACAACCGCAACCGCGACCCCCGGGGTGAGCGGGCATCCACGAAAAAAGGCCTTTCAACGCCGGATGGAGTGATCAGTTTGGATAGCGGCATCATGTGCGCACCCCCGCCGCCCGGCAAAAGACCATCTGCCGCAATCGCATGAGTGGCGAGGCATCCTGTGCCTGGAACGATCCATCACGGCTCCACCGCGCCCACACCAGCAACCCCGGCGGTGGCGGACGAAAGGGTGTAGAATCGCCCTATTCTCCCGAATACACGAGGTAAACAGCAGCCATGGCAAGCGGCATATTCGCAATCCTTGATGACGTGGCGCTGCTGCTGGACGACGCGGCGGTAATGAGCAAGGTGGCGGCGAAGAAAACCGCCGGTCTGCTGGGCGACGATCTGGCGGTGAACGCGGAGAAGGCGACCGGCTTTCACGCCTCCCGGGAGCTACCGGTGATCTGGGCCATCACCAAGGGATCGCTGCTGAACAAGCTGATCATCCTGCCCGTCGCCTTCCTGCTCAGCGCCTACCTTCCCTGGCTGATCGTGCCGATCCTGCTGCTCGGGGGCGCCTACCTGAGTTACGAGGGGGCGGAGAAGGTCTACGAGTGGTTCGTGCCCCATGCCCATGGAGCGATCGCCGCCCGGGCCTCCGAGGTACCGGGAGAGATCGTGCAGCAGGAGGCGTCCAAGATCAAAGCGGCGGTGCGCACCGACTTCATCCTGTCGATCGAGATCATCGTGATCACCCTGGAGACGGTCATCAGCCAGCCGATTCCGGTTCAGATCATGGTGGTCAGCTTTATCGCCCTGCTGGCGACGGCCGGCGTCTACGGCCTGGTGGCGTTTCTGGTGCGCATGGACGACGCCGGGCTCTACCTGCTGGAACGGGCCGAGGTGGCCGCGGGGACGACGGGACGTCTCCTGCGCCTGACCGGCAGGGGGCTGGTGGCCGCCCTGCCCCATGTGATCCGCCTGCTGGGGGTGGTGGGCACCATCGCCATGCTGCTGGTCGGCGGTGGCATGTTCGTGCATAACATCGACGCGCTGCACCACCTGCTGGCGGGGCTGCCCGCGCTTGCCGCGGAACTGCTCACGGGGCTTGGCGTAGGCGCAGTTATACTGCTGCTCCTGCTCGGTATGCGCAGGCTGCGCGGCGCACCGGCCTGAACGCCCGACGAGGGCATTCCACCTCATCGAGCCCAGTACCATGACCACTCTCTTCGTCAAGCGCCTCACCGTGATCGACCTCTCCTACCTCTGCCCCCAGCGCGGGCTGGTCGGCGAAAGCTGGCAGGTGGATCTGGAGCTGGACGGCTCGCTCGACCACCAGGGGATGGTGCTCGATTTCGGTAAGGTAAAGCGCCAGGTCAAACAGACCATCGACGAGCGCTTCGACCACAAACTGCTCTACCCCGATGGCCACACGGGCTGCCTGGTGACCCACACGGAACACCGCAGTGAGCTGCGCTTCGAACTCGACTCGGGGTGCGTCATCCTGCACGGCTCCCCCCGGGATGCGCTCACCCCGGTGGCCGGCGGCAGGATCGACGCGTCGGCCCTGGCCGGAGCGATCGTGGATGCACTGCGCCCGCAGCTGCCCGACAACGTTATGGATATACGGGTACAGCTGCACACCGAGCGCATCGACGGCGCCTTCTATCAATACAGCCACGGGCTCAAGCACCACACCGGCAACTGCCAGCGCATCGCCCACGGCCACCGTTCACGCATCGAGATCCTGCGCGATGGCCAACGCGATCCGGCGCTGGAACAGTCCTGGGCGGCACGCTGGCGCGACATCTATCTGGGCACCCGGGGCGATCTGGCGGCGCGCTTCAGCCAGCACGGCACCCCCTTTCTGCGCTTCGGCTACACCGCCAACCAGGGGATGTTCACCCTGGAGCTGCCCGAGGCGGGCTGTTATCTGGTCGACAGCGACACGACCGTGGAGAATCTGGCCCAACACATCGCCGACACCCTGAAACGGGCGCACCCCGAATCGAGCTTCCGGGTGCTGGCCTACGAGGGGGTGGACAAGGGGGCGGTCGGCAGCGCCTGAAGGGTCAGCCCCGGCGCGTGAACCGCAGGCGCTGGCCACTGCCGCCTTCGATCACCGCCCCTTCGCGGTACACCAGGTTGCCGTTGACCAGGGTGGCGGCAACCCGCGCGCGCAGGGTATCCCCCTCCAACGGCGACCAGCCGCACTTGTAGAGCACCTCCTCCCGGCTTACCCGGTAGGGGGCGTCGAGATCCACCAGCACCAGATCCGCCCAGTAGCCCTCCCGCAGATACCCCCGATCGGCGATCTGAAACAGGCGCGCCGGTGCGTGGGCCACCTTCTCCACCACCCGCTCCAACGTCAGCACACCATCGTGGTATAGCTCCAGGGCCATGGGCAGTGCCCACTGCACCAGGGGCAGCCCCGCCGGGGCCTTGAAGTAGCTCCCCGCCTTCTCTTCCAGGGTGTGGGGGGCGTGATCGGTACCGATCACGTCCAGACGGTCATCGGCCAGCGCCCGACGAATCGCCGCCTTGTCCCTCGCCCCCTTCACCGCCGGGTTGCATTTGATGAGACTGCCCCGTGACGCGTAGTCCGTCTCGTCAAAGTAGAAGTGGTGGACACACGCCTCGGCGGTAATGCGCTTTTGATCCAGCGGCCCCGCCTCGAACAGCTCCTCCAGCTCCCGGGCCGTGGTGATATGCAGCACATGCAGCCGGGTACCGTGGCGCCTGGCCAGTTCGACCGCCAGCGAAGAGGATTTGTAGCACGCCTCGGCGCTGCGGATCAGCGGATGCATCTCCATCGGGATCGCCTCACCATAGCGCTCCCGGTAGCTATGTTCGTTGGCGGCGATCATCGGGGTATCCTCGCAGTGGGTCGCCAGCAGCATCGGCGCATCGCGGAAGATGGCATCGAGGGTCTCCTCCCGGTCCACCAGCATATTGCCGGTGGAGGCGCCCATGAAGCACTTGATGCCGCAGGTCTGATCGGGCGCGAGGGCGCGGATCTGGTCGATGTTGTCGTTGGTGGCCCCGAAATAGAAGCTGTAGTTGGCGATCGAGCGCTCGGCGGCCAGGGCATATTTCTTCTCCAGCTCGTCGAGGGTCACGGTCTGGGGGGTGGTGTTGGGCATATCCATGAAGCTGGTGATGCCACCGGCCACCGCGGCCCGCGACTCGCTGTGGATGTCCGCCTTGTGGGTCACCCCCGGCTCGCGGAAATGGACCTGGTCGTCAATCATCCCCGGCATCAGGATCCGGCCCGATGCCTCGATCACCCGGGCTCCCGGCGGGGCGGAGATGTCGGTGGCGATACGCTCGATGCGCCCCCCCTTCACCAGCAGATCACCCTCGCCGATCTGCCCGTCGTTGATCATGCGGGCGCCCTTGATCAGGATCTGTTCAGCCATTTTAGTCGTACTCTCTGTCTTTCCAGGTTCTCAGCGCGGTGAAGATCTCCGCGCCCTTGGCGTTGGGGCGACCGGCATAGCGCCGTGCCGCCTCGCTCACGCCCGCCTCGGCGGTGCGCAGGAAGGGATTGGTGGCCAGCTCCAGGGCGAGACTGGAGGGCACGGTGGGCTCACCCGCCTGGCGGCGGGCACTGCACTCGGCAATGCGCCGGTGCAGCGCCGCGTTGTCCGGCTCCACCCAGAGGGCAAAGCCCAGACTCGCCTCGGTGTACTCATGGGCGCAATAGATCAGGGTCTGTGGCGGCAAGGCCGCAATGCGCTGCAGCGAGGCATGCATCTGCTCGTGGGTACCACTGAAAATCCGTCCACAGCCCCCGCAGAACAGCGTATCGCCACAGAACAGCACCCCATGGCCGTAGTAGGCGACATGCCCCTCGGTGTGTCCCGGCACCGCCATCACCCGCAGCCGCCACGCCACGCCCGGGGGGGCGACCTCTTCCCCTTCACCCAGCGCCTGGTCGAGCAGTCGCACCGGCTCTCCCCCCGGCCCATAGACCCGGGCCCCGGGGAACGCCTCCTTCAGGCCGGCCACCCCGCCCACGTGATCGCCGTGCTTATGGGTGATCAGAATCGCGGCCAGCGTCAGCCCCTCGGCGGACAGGCGCTCCAGCACCGGTTCCTCGTCGCCGGGATCGACCACCGCCACCCGCTCGTTGCCAGGCTCGCGCAACAACCAGATGTAGTTGTCGTCAAAGGCGGGGATCGGGCTTATCTGAAGCATGGGTTCACTTGCCGTAGAGTTCGTCCGGATCGATCATCGGGGCGCTCACCACCTCCACCCGATCGCCACGCACGGCGCTGTAGAAGCAGGTGCGACGCCCGGTATGACAGGCCGGTCCGGTCTGGTCCACCAGCAGCAGAATGGTATCGCCGTCGCAATCAAAACGCATCTCCCGCAGTGACTGCACCTGACCCGAGGATTCGCCCTTGCGCCACAGCTTCCGGCGCGAGCGCGAGAAGTAGCAGACACGCCCGCTCTCCAGGGTCTCGTCCAGGGACTGGCGGTTCATCCAGGCCATCATCAACACCTCTCCGGTGTCGTGCTGCTGGGCGATAGCCGGGATCAGGCCATCGGCGTTGTAGGGGAGTGCATCGAGCACCTCGGAGAGCGGCAGGCCTTCGCCCGGCTGCATCTTTTCGGTATGTTTCATGTTTCACTTCGTGTTGCGTGCCAGAAAACATCATAACACTCTTTGCCTTGCCGATCCGGCGGCGAACGGCGTATCCTGCCGCAATCCGACAGCCGACCGCGGGGAGCCAGCGCCTTGAAAAGGATTACAAAAAAACTGAAGGACGCCGGCCTCAAGGTCACCGCCGCCCGCATGAAGATCCTGGAGCTGCTGGAGAGCAACCGGGGAACTCACGCCAGCGCCGAAGAACTCTATCGGATGATGCTGGAACGGGGCGAGGATATCGGCATCGCCACCCTCTATCGGGTGCTGACCCAGTGCGAGCAGGCGGGACTGGTCGAGCGGCTGCAGTTCGAGGGGGGGCGGGCCGTGTTCGAGATCGCCGAGGAGAGCCACCACGACCACATCGTCTGCGTGCGCTGCGGACAGGTGCAGGAGTTTCACGACGAGGTGATCGAGGCCCGCCAACGCGAGGTCGCCCGGGATGCGGGGTTCGAGATGGAGGACCACAGCATGGTGCTCTACGGCCTCTGCCCCGGCTGCCGCGGCGACTGACGGATAGATCACCCACCAGCCACCGGCAAAAGCATCTATACTCCAGGTTAAGCGTCCCTTTTACTCTCCCGAACCTTGCATGAACCAGGCGGTGCGCCTATGTACGATCACGAGCAAATCCAAGAGTGTCGCTACCTCGTGAAAGATTTTGGGACATCCCAGTCCCCAAAATCGACTCGCCAACGCGACAGCCGTTACTGCCCCGACCGTCCTGCGCTCATCACGACTCCGTCCCGCACATTGCAGCAAAGCTGCTCGTGCGCAACTCCGTCATGATGACCACAATGACTCTACGGCGTGTCGGATGCGCTATTTGTATGCCCTACGTCACTCCCTATCGGTCGTAACTGCGGCCATACAACCGCGCCTACGCCTATCGGGGACTAACCGCCTTCGCTTCGCTCTCCATGGCGGTTAGCGAGGGAACGGCTCTTGCAGCGCAGAAACGAGCTCAACCGCCGAATCCACCATATCACGGACAACGTACGACACAGCGACGGGCCACTCCCCTCCGACTTCTCCGAACAGGCGGTGGAGCGTGAGGAGGAGGAGGTGCTCGACGCCCTGGGCGAGGCGGGCCGGCGCGAGCTGCGGCAGATCAACCGCACCCTGGCCCGCGTCGATGCCGGGGAGTACGGGACCTGCGCCGAATGCGGCCGCGAGATACCCGAGGCGCGGCTGGAGATCCTTCCCCACAGCGAACTCTGCGTCACCTGCGCCGAGCGGCACGGGCGCTGATTGCGAATCGTCATTGCCCCCGGAGGGGTTGCCGGGAAACCATGCCAGAGCGACACCGAACCAGCGGAGAGACCACCATGAACCACATCACTGATGATCAACAACTGCGGGCCCTGCTCGACACACTGTCGGCGGACCGGCAGCGCGCCATCGGCGCCCGCTTTGCTCACAGCGTGGCCTCCCTCTGCGCCGACCCGCGCCTGGGCCGCCTGCTGGAGTTGGCGATAGCGCCCGATCTCACCCCGGCGGAGCGTACCGAGGCGTTCAAGACGGCCAGATCGATCGCTGTCGCCAGCTACGCGGCCTGCGGCTCCGATGCCGACTGGGATGCCCAGGCCGAACACTTCGTGGCCGCTGCCTGCATGGCCGCACTCACCCCCGACGACCAGATCAAGGCGACCCAGAACCCGGCCTGGAAGGCGGCCATCCAGGCACGCATGGCCCGCAACTGCCACATGATCGGCAGCGACTCCGCGGACCTCGACAACGAGGCCGCACGCCAGTACGCCATCGCCCTGGAGTTCATCTCAGCCTGAGCCGCGACAAGGGCCCCTGGCAACCACAAGAACCGGGCAATCCCTTCTGTCCCCGTGATTCTGGAGCCTGGTTCCGACCACCCGGATACACCAGCGGGTCATCCGCCAGCCCCCTCCACGAACAACGAGCGTTCAGCCGACCGACAGCGCCTGTTCCTCCGGGCAGCTGTGCCAGATCCGTGAAGCGGGATACAATGAGGCCACGCCGGGGTAAAAGGCCCCACATCCCAGGCAACAAATCAAGGTTGGAGCAGGCAGATGATGCAGCAGGAGATCGAGGAGCGCCTACACCAGGCGCTCGCCCCCACCCATCTGGAGGTGATCAACGAGAGTCACATGCATGCGGTCGCGCGCGACGCCGAGACCCACTTCAAGGTGGTGGTGGTCAGCCGCCAATTCGAGGGACATCTGTTGTTGGCCCGGCACCGCGAGGTCAACGCCCTGCTCAAACCGCTCTTCGTACACGGCCTGCACGCCCTGGCCCTGCACACCATGACCCCGGACGAGTGGTTCGAGCGCGGAGGCGAATCCCCGGCCAGTCCCGAGTGTCTGGGGGTGGCGCGGCCTGAGCGTGCCGGGCTCAACGCTGAACCCCGCGAACCGGGCCGCAGCCAACGGAGACGCCGCGCAATCCGGCGGGCACTCAACGCCCAAGTAAAAACCCTAATATAAGATAGGGTTTCCGGATCCTTGCCGCCATTACCCTTTTAATCTAATGTCTATTCCCTGCCCGGTTATTCGCATGGGAAGTAACAATGCCAGTCTGCTCCAACATCAGAAGTTATATGCGCCACCACGAGCGCGTCGCCGATCTCTTTTCGCTGCTTGCCGTGGTCCTCTTGTTCGGGAGTATCTGGGTCGCCATCGAATTTCAGAGCGAGATCATCGCATGGGCGCGGGCCAACATCATTGTCCACGGCAGCGCCGCCATCCTGGCCCTGGTCCTGGATGTATTCCTGGTCATCCTGTTCCTCAACGTCGGCTCGGCGCGCTTCTCGGACGAGAGCGACGAGACCTGCTTCCGCACCTTTCGCGGGCGCCGACATGGCGGCCCCTCCATCGGCACCGCCTTTGGCAACTGGCTGGACCACATGGAACAGGTCAGCAAAAAGCACCGCTGAGCGCCGGAATTGGATGGTCTGATGGGGCGGCGCAGACTGCTGTGGGAAAACCGCCACCTGGAACAAGGTCGCCCTGGCATACGGCTGATGGGCGCGAACACCGAACCCGCAGCCCGAAGACAGCACCCCCGGTATAGAGCCCCAGCGTCCGCCGCTCAGACAGCGATGTTGTGCTTCTGGATCCGGTAGAGCAGGGTGTCGCGGCTGATGCGCAGCAGGCGTGAGGCCTTGGCCCGGTTGCCACCGGCCAGTGAAAGTGCCTGCCGGATCATATCCCCTTCGAGCTGGAGCAGATCGATCCCCTCCTCCGGCAGCTGGAAACCGTTTCCGCCACGGCCAGGCCTGCCCCCGCTGCGGATCTCTTCGGGCAGATTGGAGGGCTGTACCTGCTGCCCCGCCAGCAGGATCACCATCCGCTCGCAGAAATTGCGCAACTCCCGGACATTGCCAGGCCACGCATAGGCCTTCAGCAGGTTGCGGGCCGAAACCGTATACTGCGGAGCCCGCCGATTATAGCGGTGCGCCAGCTCGGTGCTGAAGCGCTTCAGCAGGAGCACGATATCCCCTTCGCGCTCACGCAGCGGAGGCATCTCCAGGGGCACGATATTCAGACGGTAAAAGAGGTCGGCACGAAACCCGCCGCCGTTAACCGCCGCCTGCAGATCCTCGCAGGACCCGGTAATCAGCCGCAGATCACCCCGCTCCAGGAACTGCAACAGCTCCCCCTGGGCGTGCGCCGAGAGCTCCCCGACCTGATCCAGAAACAGGGTTGCCGGGGCATCACCCACACCCGCCGCCAGGGTGGCCAGTCGTTCGCCCAATCCCCGATCACCCAACCCCGCACAGTTAATGGTCTCGAAGGGCCGCGCACGACGCAGGCTGATGGCGTGAATCTCGCGGGCCAGCAGCTCCTTGCCGGTGCCCCGCTCACCCCTGATCAGCACCGGGGCATCGGTGGAGGCGACCATACGCGCGGCATGCAGGGCGCGCAAAAAGATGGGGGAGTTGCCCAACAATCTCGTCGATCCGTTATTCATCTCGCTACTCGTCTGTTTGTGCATGACCAGATTATCTGCGGTAGATTCCGCCCATCCTGTCCACAATCCCTGATGGATAAAGAAGAACCCCCTCGAACAACTTGAACATTGTCCGAGGGGACGGTCTCCTGTGTTCTTCGCCA
>PQCP01000053.1 GCA_003062205.1 Candidatus Sedimenticola endophacoides | reverse complement strand
GCGTGTCGGATGCGCTATTTGTATGCCCTACGTCACTCCCTATCGGTCGTAACTGCGGCCATACAACCGCGCCTACGCCTATCGGGGACTAACCGCCTTCGCTTCGCTCTCCATGGCGGTTAGCGCTTGCGACCCGCGTACTGCTCCACCAGGGCGCTCATCTGTGCCTCGTCGAACGGGCGCAGTCCCCGCACCAGCATGTATTTCGCGCCCCGGCCCACCGTCTCGCCGTTACACACGACGTCGAAGCCGAGACGGATATCGCCCTTCTTGCCATTGATCTCGAACACCGAATCGCTCAGGCGCAGCTCCGGTGAGGAGAATGCCAGATGTTCCAGGTCGATCTCCATGCTTTCGTAGATCACCAGGGGCCGGCCCGGGTTGATCATGGTGTCGTGCCGGCGCATCAGTGGCACCAGGATGTCGGGAAACGCCTTGCCGGAGAAGGTGACATAGCCGCAGGTGAGATCCCGGACCTGGTCGGGCTCGCGGGAGCACTCGCCGCTGCGTTCGATGCTCAGGTACTCCCGGCCGTTATCGTCGGTGAAGACCAGATGAGCGGCATCCCCGTCGGGAAGCCGCAGGGCGGTCTCGTCCCCGACCATGCCGGAGAAGACAAAGCGCATGTGCCGGCTGAGCCCGTAGTGGTTCAGGGCGATGGCGAACAACAGGTCGCCGGGCACGCAGAAGAGTTTACCGTCGGCGTCGTGCAGCGGGTTGAAATCCCCGGCGATATCCTTGGCGAAGTGGCTGGCCTGCTCGCGGGTGAAACGGATCCCGGAGCCGTTCTTGATTACATAGTTTTCTAACTGCATGTTCCGTGGCCGGCGGGGGCCTGTCCCGCATGTCGTGGTCTTCGAGTGGGCGACCATGGTAGCAGCAGGTGTGAGCCGGTGAGAAGCCCTTTCGGTCCCCGGGGGCGATCCGTGCCGCTCACCGGGCCCCGGAATTTTGGAACCGGCGGACGGATCACGTATCATCGCGGCCCAGTCAACCACGATTGCGAGGGCTGAAGATGAGCTGCTCCAAATCCCCCTCCTGGCTCGCACAGGACCTGGCCCATGCCTGGCATCCCTATAGCGCCATCGGCTCCGGGCTGCCGCTGTTTCCCGTGGAGTCGGCCTCGGGGGTGCGGATCCGGCTGGCGGACGGACGCGAGCTGATCGATGGCATGTCCTCCTGGTGGAGTGCCATCCACGGTTACAACCACCCCCGGTTGAACGCCGCGGTCGAAGGTCAACTGGGGCGGATGTCGCATGTGATGTTCGGTGGGCTGACCCATCAACCGGCGGCGGATCTGGTGGGGCGGTTGGTGGAGCTGACCCCCGAGCCGTTACGGGCGGTGTTCCTGGCCGATTCGGGCTCGGTGTCGGTGGAGGTGGCGCTGAAGATGGCCATCCAGTACTGGCACGACCGGGGCAAGCCGGAGAAGCAGCGTTTTCTCACCGTGCGCGGGGGCTACCACGGCGACACCTTCGGCGCCATGTCGGTGTGTGATCCCGAGACCGGCATGCACTCCCTGTTCAACCGCGTGCTGGCGCGGCAGCTCTTTGCCGAGCTTCCCGCCTGCCGTTTCGGCGAGCCCTGCGAAGAGGCGCATACCGTTTCCGTGGAGCGGTTGCTGGAGGGGCATGGCGCGGAGATCGCGGCCCTGATCATCGAGCCGATCGTGCAGGGCGCGGGGGGCATGCGCTTCTATTCAGCCGAGTATCTGCGGCGCCTGCGCACGCTCTGCGACCGCCATGGCGTGCTGCTGATCCTGGATGAGATCGCCACCGGTTTCGGGCGCACCGGACGCCTCTTCGCCTGCGAGCACGCCGGGATCGCCCCCGACATCATGTGTCTGGGCAAGGCGCTGACCGGCGGCTACATGACCCTGGCCGCCACCCTGGCCAGTGAAGAGGTGAGCCGGACCATCAGTGGTGGGGATCCCGGCCTGTTCATGCACGGTCCCACCTTCATGGGCAATCCGCTGGCCTGCGCCACCGCCCTGGCCAGTATCGATCTGCTGCTCGATTCACCCTGGCAGGAGCGGGTGGCGCGCATCGCGGGTGAGTTGGAGCACGGCCTGGCTCCCTGCCGGGCCTTGCCGCAGGTGACCGATGTGCGGGTGCTCGGGGCGATCGGGGTGGTCGAATTGAGGCAGCCGGTGGATATGCGGCGTATCCAGCCGCGGTTCGTGGAGGAGGGGGTCTGGGTGCGGCCCTTCGGCCGCCTGGTCTACCTGATGCCGGCGTTTGTGATGGAGTCCGATGATCTGGCGACGCTGACCGCCGCCACCTGCCGGGTGGTGGCCGAGAGTGCCGCCTGACAGGCAGGCGGGGTCCGAAGGTTTTGATTTTTCAATCTTTCCAACGAGGCCGACAGAGGGGATTCGGTGAGGGTGCGGGCTAAAGAAATCGATCCAGGCGACCGACAAAGTGGGTGTGGAACCTGGCCAAGGGAGGTCCGCCATGCGATATCTCTATGCGATTCTGGCCCTGGTGCTGGCCGCGTCTTCCCCGCAGGCGGGGGAGCCGGAGCCGCCGCGGATCGGCGGGGCCGCCTGTGTAATGGCCAAGTGGCGGGGCAACACCCTGGACTATGTGCTGATCTACGGGAAAAAGCACCCCGTACTGGCCCAGGAGGAGGGTGCGGAGATCCTGCGCGGCAAGGGCTATGCCCGCTTCAAGGGCAACCTGGACATCATCCACCACCAGGCCAAGTCCTATCATCCCCACGCCTACGCCATCGTAATCAAGACCACCTACACGACAAAGCGGGGTAAGCCGCGCACCAGCTACGGCTGTGGATTCAGCCCGCTCTCCTACGATGCCGCCCTGCAGGAGGCGGGCAACGACCTGCAATCCTACTCCTGGGGCTGGGATCCCCAAAAGCACGGCTACGAGATCGTCGAGCAGGTCCGTTACTGACCCGCATCCCACACCAGGCGAGCCGTTTCATGGGGTGGCCGCTGCTCAGTCCGTGGTACGCGGAGCGCGGTGGGTGCGCCAATTGAGACGAAAGGCGTCGATGACGTTGGCGGTGGTGGGGGTGATGCCGTAGGCCCGCTCCAGGTTCTCCCGGGTAAGTACCTCATCCGGCCGGCCCTCGGCCAGGGCACGCCCCTGGTGCAGCAGCTGCAGGCGATGGCAGAAATGTCCCCCCAGGGTGAGGTCGTGCAGCACCACCAGCGCCGCTCCACCGCCCTCGCAATGGGCCCGCAGCAGGGCCATCACCTCCAGTTGATGGGCCGGGTCGAGGGCCGCCACCGGTTCGTCGGCCAGGATCACCCGGGGTTGCACGGCCAGGGCCCGGGCCAGCAACACCCGCATCCGCTCGCCCCCCGAGAGGGTGGTGAACAGGCGTTCGCGCAGTCCCAGTGTGTCGGTCTGCTCCAGGGCCCGGAGCACCGCCGCCCGGTCCTTGTCGCCGGGTCGCTGCCAGGGGGTGAGATGGGGGGTGCGGCCCAGGGCCACCAGCCGCTCCACCTCGATCGGCCAGTGGGCCTCGCCGTTCTGGGCGAGGTAGGCCATCGCGCGAGCCCGCAGTTGCGGCCCGTTTCGCTCCAGGGGTACACCGTCGAGCGCCACCGCCCCGCCGTGGAGTGTCTGCAGCCCCGCAAGGGCTCGCAGCAGGGTACTCTTGCCCGCGCCGTTGGGGCCGATCAGCCCCAGCAGTTCACCGGGCCGCAGTTCGATATCCACTCCGCGCAGTACCGGATGGTCGCCCAGGGTGACGCACACGGCGCTGCCCTTCAGCAGGCTCATGCTCGCGGACTCATGGCTGTACCCTCCGGGTCTTCAGGATCAGGTAGAGAAAGAAGGGTGCACCGACCAGGGAGGTGATCACCCCCACCTTGATCTCGGTGCCCGCCGGCAACAGGCGCACGGCCATATCCGCCAGCAGCAGCATCAGCCCCCCACCCAGGGCGCTCACCGGCAGCAGCCGCCCCGGCATGTAGCCCACCAGGGGGCGCAGCAGATGGGGCACCACCAGGCCGACAAAGCCGATGCTGCCGGTGATCGAGACCGCCGATCCCACCGTCAGGGCGACCGCCAGGAACAGACGCCAGCGCAGGCGCACCAGATCCACGCCCATGGAGCGGGCGGTCTCCTCGCCCAGGGTGAGGGCGTCGAGGGCGCGGCCGCTGCCCAGCGCCAGCAGCCAGCCGAGCAGGGTGCCGGGGAGCATGATCCAGAATGCGTCCATTCCATGGTTGGCCACCGATCCGAGCATCCAGAGCACCATCTCCTGGACCGCGTAGGGGCTGGGAGCGAGATTGAGCAGCAGCGAGATCAGCGCCAGCATGGTGGCGTTGATGGCCACACCGGCCAGGATCAGGGTGACGATGGAGGCGTCGCGCCCCGCCAGCAGGTAGACCAGCAGCATCGCCAACAGGGCGCCGCTCATCCCGCCCAGGGGGAGGGCGGCCCAGAAACCGGCGCCGAGGCCGAAGTAGAGTACGCTGACCGCCCCCAGGGAGGCGCCGCTGGCGCTGCCGATCAGCCCCGGGCTGGCCAGGGGGTTGCGCAGCAGCCCCTGGAGCAGGGCGCCGCCGAGACCCAGGCTGGCGCCGGCGACGAGCGCGATCAGGCTGCGTGGCAGCCGCACCTCGGTGAGGATCAGCGACAGCACCGTGGGGGTGTCGGCCAGGCTCTCGTGCAGCGCGCGCCACAGTGGAAGGGGGTTGGCGCCGGTGACCAGCGAGAGGAGAAACAGGGTCGCCAGGGCAGCGCTCAGCAGCATAACCAGCCGCCCCTGGGCGGATAGGAACTCACGCCGCCTGCTCATCTGTCTCTCCTGGCACGGGCCAGACGCTCGACCGCTTCAGCGATCATCGGTCCGCCGCAGATCCAGTAGCGGTAGCCGATCTCGATCATCGGACGCGCGGCGGTCAGTTGCCGCAGGGCCGGGTGGCGCAGCTGGCGCTGGGCCAGCGAATCGGTGCCCGGCGCGTAGGTGGAGGTGAACAGTTGTACCGGACGGGCCAGCAGCACCCGCTCCAGGTCGATGGGTGCAAAGCCGCGGATACCCTCTTCGGCCGCGACATTGCGCCAGCCGCTCAGGTGCAGGGCCAGGTCGTGGAGGGTACCGCTGCCGCTGGTGTAGCCCCGGGGCTGGTAGAAGAGCGCCGACAGCGGTTTTTCGGGCAGCGCGGTGGTGGCCGCAATGATGCGCCGCTGCATCCGCCCGATCACCGCTTCACCCCGCGCCCGGCGTCCGAGCAGGCTTGCCATGCGGCGGATATTGGCGCGGATGCCCTCCAGGTCGGCGGCGTCCGGGAAGTGCTCCACCCGGTAGCCGAGCCGGTCGAGCAGCGCGGCGGTGCCGGTGCGCGCGTGGCCGCCGGTGACCACCAGGTCCGGTTGTAGCGCCAGCAGCTCCTCCACCCGGTCGTGATTGACAGGGTAGCCCCGGGCCGCTTCGGCCATGAAGGAGCTGTTGGGTTCGCGTGCCAGGTGGGTGACGGAGGCGATCTGTCGCTCATCGGCCAGCAACAGCAGCAGCTGATCGGTGCAGAGGTTGGTGGAGACCACCCGCCCGGGGGGCGAGGCGGCGCGGGTCGGGGCGGCGGCGCTCAACAGCAGCAGGAGCAGGGTGGCGATGCGGTATGAACGGGCGGGGGACATGGCGCTCAATACCTCTGATAGACCACGGGGAGGCTGAGGGCGATGCGGCCGCCGTGGGAGGGCAGCGGCGGCACCCCCATCTCGGCGATGCGCCGCAGGGTGTCGCGCGCGTTGCTGTCGAGCAGGGCGTGGCCGGAACTGGCGGCGATCCGGATGTTGGTGATGCCGCTGCCGGGCTCCACCTCGAAGGCGAGCCGCACCGTCCCCTCCCAGCCCCGGCGCCAGGCGCGGCGCGGATAGGAGAAGTGGCGTCCCAGCTCGTGCTCCAGCCAGGCCAGCAGCTGCTGCCGCGCCCGGAGGTTCGGGTCGGTATCCGGGGGGCGCCCGTTGTCCGTTCCATCCAAGGCGCTGTCCACGGGGGATGGCGGAATTCCGGCCCTGTCGTCCAGGGAGATGTCGTGTGCCCCGCTCGGCGGCAGTTGCGCCCGACTCTCCGGCTGGCTGGCTCGGGCGGCGGTTGTTGTACGGGCCTGACGTTGCGGTCGGGGGGGGGTGACAGGGCGCGCGCCGGGGGCACTGCCGCCGGGGCCACCGCTGGCCGTTCCGGCGCAGGCTGGGCCGCCGGGGGGGCGGCTGCGGCGGGTGTTGTTCCTGAGCGGGGAGTGCGTGTTGGCACCGGGGCGGGCCGTGTCACGGCGACCCTGAGCGCACTTCCCGGTATCGGGGTGCCTGTGGGTGGAGAGGAGGGCAGCGGCAGGGCTCCCGCACCGAGGTGCAGGAGCAGGGAGCCGAGCAGGGCCGCCGACAACCGGGCCGGAGCGCCGCGCCAGCGTGATTCGACTGTCGTCATCTCCACCGTGGGGCTCCCCGGCCTACAGCGAGGCCCGGATCCCGAGACTCCAGTTGCGGGTGAAGCTGACCGGGTAGATCACGTCATCATGCACCCAGATGCCGTAGGGCTCCTCGAACAGGTTCTCGACCCGCGCGGTCAGCTCGAAGTGCTCGTCGAGCCGGTAACGGTAGGCCAGGTCGGTGGAGTGGTAGGCTGGTTGGCGTTGGCTGAAACGGTTGGCGAAATCCTCCGAGGCGTAGCTTCCGCTGCGGTAGGTGTGGCTCAGAGAGATGCGGGAGCGGGGACCGGCCTGGTAGTCGAGGCCGAGGTTGACGCTGTGGCGGGAGACGCCGGGCAGCTCCTTTCCGTCGTAGGCGCCGGCGCCGCTCTGCTCGCGGTCGATGATGGCGCGGGTGTAGTTGTAGTTGAGCCGGGCGCTGAGGGTGTCGCTGAAACGGTGGGTCTCCTGCAACTCCAGCCCGTATTTGTGGGAGCGGTCGATGTTGGTGTTGCTGTAGGTGACCGGGTCCATGTAGATCTCGTCGCGCATGCGGGTGTGGAACAGGGTCACCTGCAGCTTGTCCTCCGGCAGGGTGAGATTGGCGCCGACGTTGAGGGTGGTGGCCCGGGCCGGATCGATGAAGGCGTTGAAGGCCCCGCCCCAGAGGAAGAAGCGGTCGATGTCGGGGGCCTGGAAGGCGGTGTTGAGGTTGCCGAACAGAGAGAGGCGTTCGTCGATCCGGTGATTGAGGCCGAGATTCCAGGCGCTCAACTCGTGGCTCCCGGCTTGGGTGCTGCCGATGCTAGGGCGATAACGGTACTCGACCCGCTCACGGCGCGCCCCGGCGCTGTAGCGGGTGTCGCCGAGGCGGTAGTCGGCCTCGATGAACAGCCCGCGGTTGCGCTTGCTGGTACGGCTCGACGAGCCGATGCGCACCCCGTCGAACTGATCCAGTCCGGCGCTCAGCGAGAGGCCGTCGCGCGTATAGCCCAGGCTCAGGCGGTCGGAGGTGTAGTCGTAATCGTAGATGCTGATCCAGCCGGTGGTGAAGTGCGATCGCTTGTCCTCGCGCGAGTGGCCCCAGTCGAGGCGCAGTTCCGGTCCGAGGTCGGCACCCAGGTCGAAGCTCCAGGTGTCGGTGTCGAACGCCTGGCCGGTATAGGCGTTGCCGCTGTTCTGGGCCGGATCGGCTGCGAACTCCGCGGCACTCAGCGGTCCCGGATAAAAGGTGTCGATACGGCTGCTGTCGAGACCCAGCGCCAGTTCCAGCCAATCCGTGGGGTAGAGGGCGAGCCGTGCTGCGCGGCTGTCGCCGTCGGCTGTGTCCCGGCGCCCGGCGATGTCGGCATCGGCAAATCCGCCCAGGCGGTAGTCACTGGCGGTGAGGCTGAAGTCGAACCGCTCGCCGCCGCCGCCGAGCAGCAGGTCGCGCTGGCGCACGCCGAAGTTGCCCACCGAGAGTGCCGCCTCGGCACGCCGCTCCGGTGCGGTGTGGATCTGGATCGTGCCCGCGGTGGCGCCGTCGCCATGGGCCACCGATCCGCCGCCCTTGGTGATCTCGATGCGCTCAATGGACGCCAGGGGGATGGCGCCGAGCAACTGCGGGGCGCTGTCGATATTGTTCAGCCTGCGGCCGTTGAGGGAGATGACGATGTTCTGAAAGCCGGTGCCCGAGCCGAAGCCGCGCATGTCCACCAGCGGGGTGAAGCGGTTGCCGAAATAGTTGGCCACCGACAGCGAGGTCTGCTTGTCCAGGTAGTCATAGAGGGTGGTCGCGCCGGAGGCCCTGATGCGTTGCGCCGTGTGCACCTCGGAGGCGTAGGGGGCGTCCACATCGCGGTGGGTCTGATGGGAGGCGGTGACCAGGATCGGGGCAAGACTGGCGCGCTCTTCGGCCTGGACGGAAACGGAGAGGACGGCGCATAGCGCCGCCAGGGGGATCGATCGGTTCTGCATCTGGAAACGGCTCCTCGAAAATGCGCACACCCGCGCGCGTATGCCGGAAACTGAGGTGAGGCTGGAGGAGCGTCTGGGAGGGTATGGTCCCGGTCGCCGCCCTCCGCGGCACCTGCGTCTGCATCCAGGCCGGTCTCCGGGCTTATGAGGTGGATCGCCGATCCGGGCTGAACGCCTTCCCACGCCGCTGGCGCAGTGGCATCTGTTCAGCCTCCCTCAATTACCGTTGCGGGGGCAGCGCCGGAATCGCCCGCGGGCTCACCGGCTTCCCGTTTCATCAGGGGGTCGAGGACCCCGTGACACCTGGAACGGGCGAACAGTATGCCGCCCGGGGCGGAATGTCAACGGCATCGTCGGTGGGTCGGGTCCGTGTTTCGGGCCGGGTGGTGCTCTCCGGTGGGGAGCCGAGGCGCCTGCGGTAAAGAAATCCCCAGGCGTGACGATGAGTTGGATAGGGAGCGGGCAATTTTCGGGACGACGAAGATGTGGCGATGGCTGATCCTCGTGCTGCTCTCCCCGGTGGCTTGGGGCATGGGCGATTATGCGGCGACGATACACAACTCCGAGTGGACCCATTCGGGTTCCAACACCCTTTGCACCCTGGCTCACGAGATCACCGGCTACGGCGTGGGGCGTTTCGAACTGCGCCCTGGGCGCCGCCTGGCCTTCGTGGTCGAGACGCTTCAGCCGCTAACCGCCATGGAGAGCGAAGCGAAGGCGGTTAGTCCCCGATAGGCGTAGGCGCGGTTGTATGGCCGCAGTTACGACCGATAGGGAGTGACGTAG
>PQCP01000108.1 GCA_003062205.1 Candidatus Sedimenticola endophacoides | reverse complement strand
GGATAGCCCATCAGGGTCCGATGCCGGATGTGGCATCACCAAGAGACCGGATACACGTTGGCAGTCGACTCATTGTCGGCCGGACGAGCAAAAAAGCTTGCAAACGGGGAGGAGTCCATACACGCTCCAGTTCTGTTCGTGTTTTACGCCCAGTTCGTAGAGGGTGTCCCAGGAGTAGATGCCGGTGTCGTGACCGTCATCGAACAGCAGGCGCACGGCGTACTGCCCCTGTGGTTCGATGGCGGTGATGTTCACCTCCTCCTTGCCGGTAACCGGGGCGCCGGAGGTGCGCACCTCTTTGGCCTTGGAGAAGACGCGCAGGTATTCGCATGGCAGCTCGAAGCGGCTGCCGTCGGAAAATTCGATGCACAGTACTCTGCTCTTGCTGTGGAGATTGATCTCGACCGGGACCCGTTCGGGACTCTTCTGGTTCATGGGGTGTCTCTCTACATCAGTGGGGACATGGCCGGTTGCGGATGGTTACACAGCCGGGGAATGGGTTCAACCAGGGGCTGACCATCTTGGTAATTAAATTCCAGGCCGCATGTACATAAGTTATCTGTGATATGCTATGGCGCTTTATTTCCAATGAACCGGGGTGCGCAAGTGGCCGTCGTCGAACTGAACAAAGACAATTTCGAAAATACCATTACCGGCAATGATTTTGTCATTGTTGATTTCTGGGCGCCCTGGTGCGGGCCCTGCCGCTCCTTCGCCCCCACCTACGAGAAGGTTGCCGAGGATCACCCCGAAATTGTCTTTGCCAAGGTCAATACAGAGGAGGAGCAGGAGATCGCGATGCATTTCCAGATCCGCTCCATCCCGACGCTGATGATCTTCCGCGAGCAGGTGATAATCTTCAGTCAGCCGGGAGCCCTGCCCGAGGGTGGTTTCCGTGAGCTGGTGGAGAAGGCCGGTGAACTCGACATGGCCGAGGTGCACAAACAGATCGAGGCTGAGAGCCAGGCCAACGCCTGAGCTTCGCGCACCCCTGGGCGCGGGAAGAGCCGGCTGCTCCAGCCGGCTCTCTGCGTTCCGGGGGGGCGGGCCCGGGCACTCGCCGGGAATCTGAACCTATGCGCATGCCATGGTATCCATGGAGTCTCCGGTCCCTCGCCAACAGTCGGCCGAGCGTTGGCTGGCTGATGGATCTGTGCGATGAAAACCATGTCCTGATGTGTCGCCTGGCCCCGGGGTTGCGGGACTTCACCGGCAGTCACCGGTCGCGGCTTGGCGACGGGATGGATCTGCACCTGGAGGTGTTGGAGCAGACCCCCTATACCACCCTGGTGCATCTCACCTACTACTTCACCCGGGAGGGTGCGCGGAGCCGGCCCGACCCCGACGCCCGGCTCCGGGTCTATCACGACTGCGCTCAGGTCGAGGTGCTGGCCCTGCGACAGCATGCCCTGCCGTTGGAGCCGTTGTTCGAACACCCGGCCCTCGATCAGAAGTGGAAGGCCAACCTTTTTCTCTCCAAATGGCTTGCCTACTGTCTGCAGCAGGGGCATCGCTTTACGTCCGCTCCCCGGCAGTCCTTGCCGGATCTTTCCGAAACTGGTTGAATTTTAGATAAATCGGACGCTATCCCATACGTTCGTTCGGGGCATCTCACAAGAAATGTTGACAATTTCCCTAGGTAAATGCTAATTTTATTACCGAGTGTTTATCTGGGAAAAGCGTGAGAGAGGCGTGAACCGATGAGACTATCTACCAAAGGCCGTTATGCCGTTACCGCCATGCTCGATCTGACCCTGCACGGGGGCGAGGGGCCGGTGACGCTGGCGGAGATTTCCGAGACCCAGGGCATATCCCTCTCCTATCTGGAGCAGCTGTTTGCCTGTCTGCGCAACAAACAACTGGTGCGGGGGGTGCGCGGCCCCGGAGGGGGGTACTACCTCGGCCGGGATGCCGCCGAGATCTCCATCGCCGATATCATCTGCGCGGTGGACGAGTGGGTGGAGTTCACCCGCTGCGGTGGGAATCAGGACTGCCAGGAGGGGAAACGCTGTCTGACCCACAACCTGTGGGATGATCTCAGCAACGAGATCTACAACTTCCTCGGCAACATCACCCTGGCCCAACTGGTCGAGCGGGGTGGGCTTAAGGAGCGGGGCTGCGTCAAGGACAAGGAGTCCGGCGGCGGGGGCGGCAAGGCCAAGGTCGCCTGACCCCCGGGCGGTGTGGCGCCGCGTTCAAGACCCCTGAGGCCGCCCATTCCCGGGCGGCCTTTTGGGTTTGCGGGGCGTGGGAACGGAGGTTTTCGCGCCGCGCTGCCAAATCGGCTATCATGCCGCTGGTCACAGCGTGGGTTACCGGCATGTTCGAGAACGAAACAGAGGCGCTTCAGTCCATACGGGACTTTGTCCGTTGGGGGGCAAGCCGCTTCAACGAGGCGGGACTCTTTTATGGTCACGGCACCGATAACGCCCTGGACGAGGCGTTGATGCTGGTGCTGCATGCGCTCAGTCTCTCCCACGACCTGCCGAGCGCCTACCTGGAGGCCAGACTCGACCGCAGCGAGCGCGAGGAGGTGTTCGAGCTGTTCCGGCGCCGTATCGAAGAGCGCCTGCCAGCCGCCTACCTGACCCACGATGCCCTGTTCTGCGGGCTCCATTTTTATATCAACGAACAGGTGCTGGTGCCGCGCTCTCCGATCGCCGAGCTGATCGAGAGGCGCTTCGCCCCCTGGATCGAGCCCGACGCGGTCAATCGGGTACTCGATCTGTGCACCGGCAGCGGCTGTATCGCCATCGCCACCGCCCACGCCTTTCCCGAGGCCAGCGTCGACGCGGTCGATATCTCGCCCGAGGCGCTGGAGGTCGCCCGGATCAACATTGAGGGACATGGAGTGGAGGGCCGGGTGGAGGCGATCGAGTCGGATCTGTTCGGACGGCTGCGGGGGCGGCGTTACGACCTGATCGTAAGCAACCCCCCCTATGTCGGGGCCGAGGAGATGGCGGGGCTGCCCGATGAGTATCATCGGGAACCGGTCCTGGGGTTGGCCTCCGGTGAGTCGGGGCTGGAGGTGGTGGAACGGATACTGCGCGAGGCGGCCGACTATCTCGAACCCGGTGGTGTCCTGGTGGTCGAGGTGGGCAACAGTGATCAGGCGTTGGCGGCGCGGTTTCCCCAGGTGCCCTTTGTGTGGCTCGAATTTCAGCGCGGCGGGCACGGGGTGTTCCTGTTGACCGCCGACCAGTTGAACGAATATCAATCGATTTTTGATGCATAGGTGACAGGCAGATGGCGTTACAGCGCGCACGTACCGCTCAGGAGTATGCCGAGTGGGTTCAACAGGCCAAGTTCGAGGTGGATGAGCTGAAGGAGTGCCTGCTCTACGAGATGGAGGAGCTGGGGCGTTTTCCAGCCTTTCTCGAACCCCTGGAAGAGGGGGTCAACGCGGTCTATCAGGCGATGCTCAACGGCGAGTACGCCTTCGGGCGCGAGGATTTTCCGTTTCTCGAAATCGCCAACCGCCACTCCGACCAGATCCCTTTTTTTACCCTGCTCAAGCAGATCAACGAAACCCACCGTCGCGGTCTGGACGTGGGCGAGGATGAATAGATGGACCAATCACTGGTTTTCGATCTCGATCTGATCAATAAATATGATTACTCAGGCCCCCGGTATACCTCCTATCCGACCGCGCCCCAGTTTCATGACGGTTTCGGCGAGGAGCAGTACCGGGCGGCGGCGCTGAGCAGCAACGAGGGTGGCGGTCCGCTTTCGCTCTATTTCCACATTCCGTTCTGCGACACCGTCTGCTTCTACTGCGCCTGCAACAAGATCGCTACCAAGGATCGGGGCCTCAACGCGCCCTATCTGGAGCGGGTCTACAAGGAGATCGAGATGCAGGGGCGTCTGTTTGACGACAGCCGCCGGGTGGATCAGCTGCACTGGGGCGGCGGCACACCCACCTTCATCAGCCACGAGCAGATGGCCGAGCTGATGCAAGTGACCCGGCGCCACTTCCGCCTCGCCGACGACGACAGCGGGGAGTACTCCATCGAGATCGACCCGCGTGAGGCGAGCGCCGAGACCATCCGCCTGCTGCGCGAGGTGGGGTTCAACCGCATGAGCCTCGGGGTTCAGGATTTCGAGGCCAGGGTCCAGAAGGCGGTCAACCGCATCCAGTCCGACGAGCAGACCTTCAATGTGCTCCATGCGGCCAAGGAGAACGGTTTCCGCTCGGTCAGCATTGATCTGATCTATGGTCTGCCGTTTCAGACCGTGGACAGTTTCACCCGGACCCTGGACCGGGTGATCGAGGTGGGTCCGGACCGGCTATCGGTCTTCAACTACGCTCACCTGCCCCATGTGTTCAAACCACAGCGGCGCATCAACGAGGATGAGCTTCCCCCTCCCCAGGAGAAGCTCGAAATCCTCAAGATGACCATCGATCACCTGACCGAGGCGGGCTACGTCTATATCGGCATGGATCACTTCGCGCGCCCTGATGATGAGTTGGCCATCGCCCAGCGGGAGGGGACCCTGTACCGGAACTTTCAGGGTTACTCCACCCACGCCGATTGCGACCTGGTGGCGATGGGTGTCACCTCGATCAGCATGGTGGGAAGCACCTACAGTCAGAACATGCGGGGGCTGGAGGCGTATTACGAGCGCATCGACGCGGGTCGTCTGCCGGTGTTTCGTGGTTTTGAGCTGAATCGCGACGACCAGATCCGCCGTGATGTGATCACCCGTCTGATCTGCAACTTCGTGCTCGATTTCGCGGCCATCGAAGGTGCCTGGGGGATCGACTTTCAAGCCTATTTCGGCGCCGACCTGGCCAAGCTCGACGGCATGGCAGCGGACGGGCTGCTGGAGATCGATGCCGCCGGGATCCGGGTGCTGCCGCGTGGCCGACTGCTGATCCGCAACATCTGCATGGCCTTCGACGCCTATCTGCCACCGGCCTCCCAGCAGAAGAACTTCTCCAAGGTGATCTGAGCGGCACGCCGCCCCAATATCCTTATGGGTTTGAGATCGTCGTCGGGATGACGGGCGGCGCCCGGCGCAGGCTGCCCCACGGTTACAGAGCGGGGGTGGCGTCGTGTCCGTCCCCGGAGAGCCTTCGCGGGGTCAATTATTGCAGCCGCCGTACCCAGTCGACGATGCCGCCGACGTCCATTGCTCCCGACATCCGTTGCAGTTCCCGCCCCTCGAGGAACAGGATCAGGGTCGGGATGCTGCGGATCCCGAGCCGTGCCGCGATGCCCTGGTGCTCCTCGGTGTTGAGCTTGAGTAGGCGCACTTCCGGTTCGAGCCGCCGCGCCGCCTCGGCGAACGCGGGCCCCATTGTCTTGCAGGGCCCGCACCAGGGCGCCCAGAAATCCACCAGCAGGGGGATGCCGCTGTTGCTCAGCTGGCGTTGCAGCGCCGCCTCGTCCACCTCATGCGGCTGCCGCCGGAACAGCGGGTGCTTGCAACGGCCGCAGCGGCCGCCCTCGCCGAGCCGCTCCCGCGGCACCCGGTTGATGCCGCCGCAGCTGGGGCAGACGATATGTAGCGATTGATTCATGGGGCCCCCTCGCGCATTGCCAGATTGGACTCGATGATTTCATGGATGGGGGTTGTGCGCTCCGCCTTCAAGGGCTGCGCCGTTCCGTCGGGTGACGGTTTGCGCCCCGCCCCCCGCGCGTTTTATGCTCCCCCTTTCAATAACCAGCGCGTGAGCGGCAGCGATGAACACCGATCAGACACCTACCATACCCCAACTGTTCCGGGCTACCGCGGCCGCACGCGGCGACCAGCCCGCCATCTGCTTCGTGGATCGCGAAGTGTGTTTCGGCGAGATTGACCGCGCCTCGGACGGCATCGCCGCCGCCCTGGCGGGGCGGGGGATCGGCAAGGGGGACCGGGTCGCCCTCTACTGCATCAACTCCGAGCAGTTCGCCATCACCTACCTGGGTATCATCAAGGCGGGGGCGGTGGTGGTGCCGGTGAACCTGCTGCTCAACCCCCGTGAGATCATCTATATCCTGCGCGACGCCGGGGTCCGGGGGCTGTTCTATCACCAGGCGCTGGCCCCGACGGTGGCGGCGTTCCGGGGGGAGCTCGACGGGCTCTGCTTCAGTGCCCTGATCGGCGGACAGACGCCGGTGGAGGGGGAGTTGCTGTACGATGAGATGACGCGGGCCGGGGGCGAGCCTCCGACCCCGGAGATCGATAGTGGCGAAGACCTGGCGGCGATCCTCTACACCTCCGGCACCACCGGCCACCCTAAGGGAGCGATGCTGACCCATCGTAACCTGGTCTCCAATACCCGCAGCGTGATGCGGGCGATGGCCTTCGAGCCGGGCCGGGAGCGCCTGCTGGTGGTGCTGCCGATGTTTCACTCCTTCGCCGCCACGGTGGGTACCCTCACCCCCCTGCTGCACGGGTTGAGCCTGGCGCCGCTGCCCAAGTTCGATCCGGCCCTGGTGTGCGACGCGATCGAGGCCACCGGTGCAACCATTTTTCTCGGCGTCCCCAGTATGTACAGCGTGTTGCTGCGCCTCTCCGATGCGCAGGTGGCGCAGTGGAGGAGCATCCGCTACTGCATCTCCGGGGGGGCGGCGATGCCGGTGGAGGTGATGCGCCGCTTCGAGCAGCGCTTCGGACTGGCGATCTACGAGGGCGACGGTCCCACGGAGTGCTCGCCGGTCACCTGCGTCAACCCCATCGGCGGGGAGCGCAAGCCCGCCTCGGTGGGGCTGCCGGTGCCGGAGGTGGAGATGGCGATCCTCGATGATGACGGTGCCGCGCTGGCGGTGGATGAGATCGGTGAGATCTGCGTGCGTGGACCGAACGTGATGAAGGGCTACTGGAACCTGCCCGAGGCGACCGCCGAGAGCTTTTTCGGCGACTGGGTGCGCACCGGTGATCTGGGCTACAAGGATGGCGATGGCTATGTCTATATTGTCGACCGCAAGAAGGACATGGTGATCGTCAATGGAATGAACGTCTATCCGCGCATGGTCGAGGAGGTGCTCTACCAGTACCCGGGCGTGGCCGAGGCGGCGGTGGTCGGGGAGCCGAGCGAACTGCATGGCGAGATCGTGGTCGCCTATGTGGTGGCGGCCGAAGGGGCCGCGCTGACCCCGGCCGGGGTGCGTGCCTACTGCCGCGAAAACCTGGGTCAGCACCAGGTGCCGCGCAAGGTGCTGGTGCGCGAGGCGCTGCCCAAGAACGCCGCCGGCAAGATCCTCAAGCGCGAGCTGCGCAAGGCGGGGGAGCTGGAGCGCGGAATCGACAGCCGCGAGCGGGAGTAGTCGACGCTACCCGTCCAGAGCCGGGGTGTGTTATGCCCGGGGCCGCCGCCAGTGGCGGAAGACCAGGATCAGGTGCAGTGCCAGCCCGGCCGCCGAGAGGTAGCCGATGGTGCCGTCGTAGTGGCTGACCAGGTGGGCGAGGTCGTTGTCGGTGTCCACGGTGGTCAGCTTGCGCAGAGTCTTGATCACCACCACCACCCCGGCGTGCAGCCCGATGGCATAGGCGATGTTGCCGGTTCGTTCGCGGATCACTCCCAGGTAGAGCCCGAGCAGGAAGAGTGCCAGGAACGGGCCGATGGTGGCGCTGTCGGTATAGCCGTCGAAGGTGCCGGCGAGGATGCGCAGTCCGCTGTCCCAGCCGATCGCCTGGCCGGGGGGCAGGGGCTGGGGGTCGATGAAGTGCATCCACGCGTAGAACAGGCTGGTCAGCACCAGGGTCGTCCCGGGACCGCTCTGGCGGCGCACCGCGGCGAACAGTCCGCCGCGGAAGAAGGTCTCCTCAATAAACCCGATCAGCAGTCCGCCGATGAGGGCGACGGCCAGGGTTTTGGCAAGCAGTGCGGGCAGCCCGTCGGTGAAGGGGCGCGGCACGCGGATCTCCAGCGCCAGCAGCACGGCGGCCAGCACCAGCAGGATGGTCAGCCCCATGCCCAGCCCCTTGAGCAGATCGGCGAGGAAGGCGCGCCGGGGCAGGGCGTAGCCCAGATCGCGCCGGTTGGCCAGGCCGCGGTGGCGAAGCAGCAGCAGGAAGCAGGGGAGCAGGATCAGTTTTCCGGTGGTGTTGATCAGGCTATGCGGCGCGCCGCCATCCCCCTGGAGCAGCAGGTGGAGCGGGTAGTTGACCAGGGCGCTGAGCAGCAGCGCCAGGAGGACGAGTCCGACAAACAGGGCCAGGGCACGCATTTTATTCGGGTCTTTTCAGTAATCAGGGTGGGTGAGGGGGAGGCCATTTTACACAAAAAAGGCGAATACAGGGTTACCAAGGGGCGGTAACGCACTGTATAATCCGCCGTTTGACGACGGGCGGCTTGACCCCGTCACGGACGGCGAAAGTGGCGGAACTGGTAGACGCGCCAGATTTAGGTTCTGGTGGGGCAACCCGTGAGAGTTCGAGTCTCTCCTTTCGCACCACGGTTTCCGGCTGGTGTCCCCGCTGCGCCCGTGTGGTGGCGGATCGCGCCGGTGAGGCACCCATTAACGAATTTTTCAGTGGCAAAGGGCGGCGGGGCCGCCGGAGAGGTTTTTCATGCAAGTTTCGGTTGAATCGAGTGAAGGGCTTGAGCGTCGGATGAAGGTGGAACTGCCGGTTGACCGGGTCAATGCGGCGGTCGAGAAACGGCTGAAGGAGATCGCCCGCACCGTCCGGCTGGACGGTTTCCGCCCTGGTAAGGTTCCACTGTCGGTGGTGCGCAAGCGCTTCGCGGGCCAGGCGCGTCACGAGGTGTTCGGCGATCTGGTGCAGTCAACCTACTATGAGGCCCTGGTGCAGGAGAATCTGCATCCCGCGGGGGATCCCTCCATCGAGCCTCTCGATCTGCCCGAGGAGCAGGGCATGGGTTATACCGCGGTGTTCGAGGTGATGCCGGAGGTTCAGGTCCAGAGCATCGAAGGCAAGGAGATCACCCGTTCGGTGGCCGAGGTGACCGATGCGGACGTCGATGCCATGATCGAGAAGCTGCGTACCCAGCGCACCACCTGGGGCGAGGTCGAGCGCGAGGCGGCGGACGGCGATCAACTGACCATCAGCTTCAAGGGTTTCGTCGACGGCGAGGCATTTGACGGCGGCAGCGCAGACGAGGTGCCCCTGGAACTGGGCTCGGGGCGCATGATCGAGGGCTTCGAGAGTGGGCTGGTCGGTGCCAGGGCCGGCGAGAGCCGCACCCTGGAGCTGAAGTTCCCGGACGAGTATCCCGCGGAGAAACTGGCCGGGAAGGACGCGACCTTCGAGATCGAGGTGAACCAGGTCTGCGAGGCTGTGCTGCCGGAGCTGGACGAGGAGTTCGCGAAGGTCCTGGGCGTTGCGGAGGGCGGCGTCGAGGCGCTGCGCAAGGAGATCCGCTCCAATATGGAGCATGAGCTGGAGGAGAAGATCCAGGGGCAGATGAAGGATCAGGCGATGCAGATCCTGCTGGAGGCCCATCCCATCGATATCCCCAAGGCGATGATCGAGCAGGAGGCCAAGGCCCTGCAGCAGCAGACCCGACAGAACATGGTCCAGT
Organism: Candidatus Sedimenticola endophacoides; assembly: GCA_003062205.1. Classification (GTDB taxonomy): domain Bacteria; phylum Pseudomonadota; class Gammaproteobacteria; order Chromatiales; family Chromatiaceae; genus Sedimenticola_A; species Sedimenticola_A endophacoides. Next base: position 34,829 of record PQCP01000108.1, on the reverse strand, counting down.
CGGGTTACACCACCCAGGCGGACCTGCCGCTGCACCTGTTCGAGGGGCAGGCGAAAAACCGCATAACCCTTGGGCTGGTTATCGGCGAGGTGATCAAGCAGAATGACCTCCAGCTGGACGAGGAGCGGGTGCGTGCCAAGGTGGAGCAGTTCGCCCAGTCCTACGAGCAGCCCCAGGAGGTCATCGATTACTACTACGATGACAAGAATCAGCAGCAGCTGGCGTCCGTTGCCAATGTGGTGATGGAGGACCAGGTGGTCGACTGGGTCATCGGACAGGTGCGGGTCGAGGAGAAACAGGTCTCCTTCGCTGAGCTGATGGAGCCGCAGCAGGGCGCAGAGGCCTCCTGAAGGCGGCGTTGAGGAAGGGATGGGCCGACTATGAGTGACAGAGACAATATGGGCGGACTGGATGCGCGCGGCCTCGGTTTGATCCCGATGGTCGTCGAGCAGACCTCCAGGGGGGAGCGCTCCTACGACATCTACTCCAGGCTGCTCAAGGAGCGGGTGATCTTCCTGGTGGGTCCGGTCGAGGACCACATGGCCAACCTGGTGGTCGCCCAGCTGCTGTTTCTGGAGTCGGAGAACCCGGATAAGGATGTCCACATCTACATCAATTCACCGGGTGGTTCGGTGAGTGCGGGTCTGGCGATCTACGACACCATGCAGTTCATCCGCCCCAATGTGAGCACCATGTGCATCGGTCAGGCCGCCAGCATGGGCGCGCTGCTGTTGGCCGGTGGAGAGCCTGGCAAGCGCTACTGTCTGCCCAATTCGCGGATGATGATCCACCAGCCGCTGGGCGGTTTCCAGGGGCAGGCCAGCGACATCGAGATCCACGCCAAGGAGATCCTGCTGTTGCGCGACCGGTTGAACCATATTCTGGCCGGGCATACCGGACAGTCGCTGGAGACCATCGAACGCGACACCGAGCGCGACAACTTCATGAGCGGTGAAGAGGCCGTGAAGTACGGGCTGATCGACCAGGTTCTGAGCCGGCGCCCTTCGGGTCAGTCGGAGACCTGACCCGGAAAATTGCCAGGAACACCCCGGCGCCATTGCATCTTTTCTGATTTGGGTTATAAATCAAGAGAGTAGAATCTGATTTTGGCATGGCGCGATGCCGATTCGGGGCGTTACCGGAGGCCGAGGGTTGCATTTGCCGGTGCGGGACAGCATATTCATCCGAAACTGTTCGCGTAAAGGCCGGTACGGTTGTGAGAGGAAGTCTGCATGAGTGACGACAAGACAAGAGATGACGGAAAGCTGCTCTACTGCTCGTTTTGCGGTAAGAGCCAGCATGAGGTGCGCAAGCTGATCGCCGGCCCCTCGGTCTTCATCTGCGACGAGTGTGTCGAACTCTGCAACGACATCATCCGCGAGGAGATGCAGGATGCGGTCAGCGAGAGCGGCGGCGCCCTGCCCAAGCCCCAGGAGATCAACAGCTCCCTGGATCAGTATGTGATCGGCCAGGCGCGGGCCAAGAAGGTGCTGTCGGTGGCGGTGTACAACCACTACAAGCGTCTCGACGCCCGCCAGAGCAAGGATGAGGTGGAGATCGCCAAGAGCAACATCCTCCTGATCGGACCCACAGGCTCCGGCAAGACCCTGCTGGCCGAGACCCTGGCGCGCATGCTCAATGTACCCTTCACCATCGCCGACGCCACCACCCTGACCGAGGCCGGGTATGTGGGCGAGGATGTGGAGAATATCATCCAGAAGCTGCTGCAGAAGTGCGACTACGATGTCGACAAGGCGCAGACCGGGATCGTCTACATCGACGAGATCGACAAGATCTCGCGCAAGTCAGACAACCCGTCGATCACCCGCGACGTCTCGGGCGAGGGGGTACAGCAGGCGCTGCTGAAGCTGATTGAGGGGACCGTGGCCTCGGTTCCCCCCCAGGGGGGGCGCAAGCATCCCCAGCAGGAGTTCCTGCAGGTCGACACCTCCAACATCCTGTTCATCGTCGGCGGTGCCTTTGCCGGATTGGAGAAGGTGATCCGCAACCGCTCCGAGAAAGGTGGCATCGGGTTTTCAGCCAAGGTACGCAGCAAGGACGACGCACGCAACGTGGGTGAGGTGCTCACCAGCGTGGAGCCCGAGGATCTGATCCAGTACGGCCTGATCCCGGAATTCGTCGGCCGGTTGCCGGTGGTGGCGACCCTGGAGGAGCTGGATGAGGATGCGCTGGTGCAGATCCTCACCGAGCCGAAGAACGCCCTGGTGAAACAGTACGGCCGCCTGTTCGACATGGAGGATTGCGAGCTGGAGTTCCGCGAGGATGCCCTGCGCGCCATCGCGCGCAAGGCGATGGCGCGCAAGACCGGCGCGCGCGGCCTGCGCACCATCATGGAGCAGGTACTGCTTGACACCATGTACGACCTGCCGTCGATGGAGGACGTGAGCAAGGTCGTGGTCGACGAGTCGGTGATTGCCGGAGAAAATCCGCCCTATGTCATCTACCAGGGCGGTGAGAAGAGGCGGGCCGCCTCGGATTGAGGTCCGATTACATGATCGCCCAGGGAAGCGGCGGCGCAATGGCTTGAATGTTCGCCCTCAAGCCCTCACCATCCTATCAGGGTTGCCCAGCACGGCCGGGTCCGGGCGTGTGAGCGGGCATGGGCTCCCGAACCTTCACTGTGCGCGACGGCAGCCGTGGCACAGGATCAGAATTTCCCACCCCGGCTGATGATCCCGGCCGCCGGGGCGGATGCCGTACCGGAGGAGAACCCATCATGGGTGAAAATGAAAATACCCAGGAATTGACAGCAGCGTCCAACTACACCGCGCCGGTACTGCCGCTGCGCGATGTCGTGGTCTATCCGCACATGGTCATCCCGCTGTTCGTCGGGCGCGACAAATCGATCAAGGCGCTGGATGCGGCGATGAAGGACAACAAGCGCATCCTGCTGGTCGCCCAGAAGAGCGCCGAGACCGACGACCCGGGCGTGGAGGACATGTACCGTGTCGGCACCCTGGCCAACATCCTGCAACTGCTGAAACTGCCCGACGGCACGGTGAAGGTGCTGGTCGAGGGTACCGAGCGAGTGGAGTTGCAGAAGATCATCTCCGGTGAACACTATTTCTCCGCGCAACTGGTCCCGGTGGACGACGAACCGGGGCTGGAGGAGCGCGAGATGGAGGTGCTGACCCGCTCCGCCATCGCCCTGTTCGACCAGTACGTGAAGCTCAACAAGAAGGTGCCGCCGGAGGTGTTGACCTCGCTCTCCAGCATTGATGACGCGAGCCGACTGGCAGACACCATGGCGGCACACATGTCACTCAAGCTGGAGGAGAAGCAGCACGTGCTCGAGATCGCCAGCGTGCGTGATCGTCTGGAGCACCTGATGGGGCTGATGGAGTCCGAGAACGACCTTTTGCAGATGGAGAAACGCATCCGCGGCCGGGTCAAGCGCCAGATGGAGAAGAACCAGCGCGAGTACTATCTGAACGAGCAGATGAAGGCGATCCAGAAGGAGCTGGGAGATCTGGAGGAGGCGCCCAACGAGATCGAGGACCTCACCAACTGCATTGAAAAGGCGGGCATGACCAAGGAGGCCAAGGGCAAGGCCCAGGCCGAACTGGCCAAACTCAAGCTGATGTCGCCGATGTCGGCCGAGGCCACGGTGGTGCGCAACTATATCGACACCCTGGTGAGCGTGCCCTGGAAGAAGCGCAGTAAGATGCGCAACGACCTCTCCGCGGCCGAGGATGTGCTGGAAAACGATCACTACGGTCTGGAGAAGGTGAAGGAGCGCATCATCGAATACCTGGCGGTGCAGCAGCGGGTGCGCAAACTCAAGGGGCCGATTCTCTGCCTGGTCGGCCCGCCCGGAGTGGGCAAGACCTCGGTCGGTCAGTCCATCGCCCGCGCCACCAACCGCAAGTTCGTGCGCATGGCCCTCGGCGGGGTGCGCGACGAGGCGGAGATCCGGGGCCACCGCAGAACCTACATCGGTGCGCTGCCCGGCAAGATCATTCAGAACCTCTCCAAGATCGGTACCCGCAATCCGCTGTTTCTGCTCGACGAGATCGACAAGATGGCGATGGACTTTCGCGGCGACCCCGCCTCGGCGCTGCTCGAGGTGCTGGATCCGGAGCAGAACCACACCTTCGCCGACCACTACCTGGAGGTCGATTTCGATCTCTCCGAGGTGATGTTCGTCGCCACCGCCAACACCATGAACATACCACCGGCCCTGCTCGACCGCATGGAGGTGATCCGTCTGTCGGGTTATACCGAGGATGAGAAGGTCAATATCGCCACCCGCTATCTGATACCCAAGCAGACCGAGAACAACGGCCTGAAGGAGAGCGAGTTGCTGATCCGCGAGAGCGCGGTGCGCGACATCATTCGCTACTACACGCGCGAGGCGGGGGTGCGCAACCTGGAGCGCGAGATATCCAAGATCTGCCGCAAGGTGGTGAAGGAGATCCTCCTCGGCAAGCGCGACAAACAAGTGGTGATCAGCGCCCGCAGCCTGGAAAAGTACCTCGGTGTGCAGCGCTTCCGCTACGGCGAGGCGGATGAGTATGATCAGGTGGGACAGGTCACCGGCCTGGCCTGGACCGAGGTCGGAGGAGAGCTGCTGCGCATCGAATCGGCGCTGGTGCCGGGCAAGGGCCGCCTGAGTCACACCGGGCAGCTCGGCGAGGTGATGCAGGAGTCGATTCAGGCGGCCATGACCGTTGTGCGCAGCCGCGCCGCGGTGCTGGGGCTGGCGGACGATTTCTATCAGAAGTATGACGTGCACATCCATGTGCCCGAGGGGGCCACCCCCAAGGATGGCCCGAGCGCCGGTATCGGCATGTGCACCTGCCTGGTCTCGGCCCTGACCCAGATTCCCGTGCGCGCCGACGTGGCGATGACCGGCGAGATCACGCTGCGTGGCGAGGTGCTGCCGATCGGCGGGCTCAAGGAGAAGCTGCTGGCCGCCCATCGGGGAGGCATCAAGACGGTGGTGATTCCGGAGGAGAACGAAAGAGACCTCAAAGAGATCCCGCGCAACATCGTGCAGCACCTCACCATCAAGCCGGTGCGCTGGATCGACGAGGTGCTGGAGATCGCACTCACCCGCATGCCCGAGTCGCGCCCTGGCGAGGAGGGCGAGGCGCCGACGCCAAAGCCGAGGTCTTCCACCGGGAAAAAAGCGACTAAAAAGCGCAGTGGTCTGACAAGACATTGAGCCAAGTCATTGTTCCTTAACGGGCGTGCCCCGGGCGTGCGGGACAGGGTGTCCGGCGCGTGCCTGGGGACTTGCTTTTTAGGTCGAAAATGCTGGGGCCTGCAGCCCTGAAGAGATTGTAAAATAAGGCTTTTTGGACAGCACAGGCGCCTTGACACTGCTTCTGGCGCGCTGGTATAAATTGAGCCTCGTTGGCGCCCGTTACCCCGGCGCACAGGATTTACCGCCCACCCTTGCCACAGGGTACTTTACGAATAACTACTGGGGAGACCTCTTTACATGAATAAGACGGATTTGATCGATGCAATGGCCGATGCCGCCGACATCTCTAAGGCGGCCGCTGGCCGCGCGCTCGACGGTATGGTTGAGGCCATCAGCGAAGCGCTGAAAAGCGGTGACCAGGTCACTATCGTGGGCTTCGGCTCCTTCAGCGTGCGCGAGCGCGCCGCCCGCGCCGGACGCAACCCCCAGACCGGCGCCACCATCCAGATCGCCGCTTCCAAGAGCCCCGCGTTCAAGGCTGGTAAAGCGCTCAAAGATGCCGTAAACTAGCGCGCCTTCCTGGGGTGCTTAGCTCAGCCGGGAGAGCATCGCCCTTACAAGGCGAGGGTCGCAGGTTCGATCCCTGCAGCACCCACCAGATCGAGGAGCGGTAGTTCAGTTGGTTAGAATACCGGCCTGTCACGCCGGGGGTCGCGGGTTCGAGTCCCGTCCGCTCCGCCAACATGCGAAGAGACGCGGGGTATCAATGGATACCCCGTTTGTTTTTCAGCCAACAAAATCAATCGCGAGTCGATAAAGATCATGCTGCAGTCGATTAGGGAACGCGCGCAAGGGGTGATCGCCTGGATCATCGTCGGGCTGATCACCATCCCGTTCGCCCTGTTCGGGATCAACGAATACCTGGGCGGTGGTTCCGAGGCCATCGTCGCCACGGTCAATGGACACGATATTACCGAGCGCGAGTTCGATATCGGTTACCGGGAGTTCCGACAGCAGCTCCGGGAGCGCATGGGCAAGGAGTACCGGCCCGACCTGCTGGACGAGGCAGCGCTGCGCCGCGAGGTGCTTGACTCCATGATCCAGAATACGCTGGTGGCTCAGCGTACACGGGATTTCGGCCTGCGCATCGGTGATGACCTGGTGCGCCAGACCATCCTCGGAGTGCCCTCCTTCAAGGTCGACGGACAGTTTGATCAGCAGGCCTACGAGCGCGGGGTGCGTCGCCAGGGTTTAACCCCGGCCGGTTTCGAGGAGCAGGTCCGTCAGGGCATCGTCAGCCGGCAGATCGGCAGCGCCATCCGGCTCTCGGCCTTCGCCACCCCGGTTGAGGTGGAACGTCTGGTCAGGCTGCGCCTCCAGGAACGGGATCTCAGCTATCTGGTCCTGCCGGCCGGCGGCTTCAGTGGAACGGTCGATGTGAGTGCGGAGGAGGTGCGTGCCCACTACGAGGCCAACCCGGGCGCTTACATGGTGCCGGAGCGCATCCGGGCCGAGTACCTGGAGCTGCACGCCGGTGACATTGTCAGCAAACTCGACGTTGACGATGCCACCATTGCCGCCTACTACGAGAATCACCGGGACGAGTATATGACCGCCGAACGGCGGCAGGCGAGCCATATCCTGTTTGCCCTTGATTCCGGCGCGGAGGCGGCGGAGGTCGAGGCCGCCGAGGCGGCGGAGGTCGAGGCCGCCGAGGCGGCGGCGCGTGCGGCGCTGGAACGGATCAGGGCGGGCGAGAGCTTCGCCGCCGTGGCCGGCGAGCTCTCCCAGGATCCGGCATCGGCGGAATTCGGTGGCGACCTTGGTACCTTCGAGACCGGGAGCTTCGGCGATCAGGCGATTGACGATGCCCTGGCCGCCATGACCCCGGGCGAGCTGAGCGAACCGGTGCGCAGCGGCTTCGGTGTCCATCTGTTCCAGCTCGCGGCGGTCCATCCTCCCCAGGGCAAGAGCCTGGAAGAGGCGTTTGACCAGGTGCGTATGGCCTATCTCAGGAGCGAGGCCGAGCGCCAGTTCTACGAGTATGCCGACCGGCTCGGCAATATCGCCTACGATGATCCCAGCACCCTGCTGCCCGCCGCCGAGGCGTTGGGGCTTGAGGTGCGCAAGAGCGACTGGGTGACACGTGACGGCGGTGATGGGATTTTCGCCTCACCCCGCCTGATCAACACCCTGTTCAGCGACGATGTGCTCAATCAGGGCAACAACAGCGAGGTGATTGAGCTGGAGCCTGAGCATGTGGTGGTTGCGCGGGTGGTTGAACACCAGGCCGCCGCGGTCAAGCCCCTGGATGAGGTGCGGGCGGCGATCGAGGCCGAGCTGCAGCGCAGCAAGGCCTCCGCCAAGGCCGGTGCACGGGTGAATGAGCTGATCGCGGAGCTGCGCGCGGGTACCGGTATGCTGGAGCTCGCCCAGCGCGAGGGGCTGACCCTGATCAACCAGGGCTTTGTCGACCGGGGCGCGCCATCGCTCGACCCCGCCATCCTCGCCCAGCTGTTCCGGATGCCAAAACCGGGGCAGGAGGGGCAGGCCGTCTACGCATCGGCCTCCCTGGTCGGTGGCGACGCGGCCCTGATCGCCCTCAAGGGGGTGCGCGAGGGCACCCTGGAACAGGCCGCGGAGCTGGGTGGCGAACAGATGCTGGCGATGGTCCTGCAACGTGCCCTGGGCGAGACCTATTATCAGCGGATGCTGGAGAATCTACGCCAGCAGGGCGATGTTTCGATTACCGCCCGCGCGCCGCAGCCCTAGACCCCCGAGCCCGCATCGCCTGTCGGGCGGTGCGGTTCCGCCACCATAGCGACCGGCCACTACTCAGCCGCATCCCGGAGCGGAGGCGATTGCACCCGATCCGCTCGCCTGTTTGCCCTGCCATTGGACAATTGACCCCGTACCTGGCGGCGGAACGGCCAGGGCATCGCGGGCTATTTCCCATGCTCCTTGCGATAGTGCTCCCGGTACCAGCCGGGCTGCTCCATTGGGGTGTCGTAGAGAAAGGCGGCCACCGCCCGGCGCTGCTGCGCGTTCAACTCCTGGCGGGGCATGGTGCCGAAACGGCGCAGGGCCCCCGGCATCAATGAGGCGTTGGGATCGGGCCGCTCCAGCCAGGTGCTGAGGCGGGCGATGAAGGCCTCCCGGGTCGGGTGCGTGCGCAGATAGTGATCCTTGACCGCGAAGATCGGCGGTGCCGACAGGGTCGGGGTGCGCTCGGCCGGGTGGCAGCTCAGGCAGAGGGACTCGAACACCTCCCTGCCGTTTGCATCGCCGTCCGCGAGGACCGGATAGCCGCAGGTGACGCTCAGGGCCAGTGCGGCGCCGGCCAGAAGGGGTGCGTTTCTCATGGGGGTTCCCTGTAAGCGTTTTCTGCCGCTCAGGTCTTGCCGACGATGTTGTAGCCGGAATCGACATAGAGTACGTCGCCGGTGATGCCGGAGGCGAGGTCGGAGCAGAGGAAGGCGGTGGCGTTGCCCACCTCGTCGATAGTGACGTTGCGCCGCAGGGGGGTCTTCTGTTCCGCCTCCTCCAGCATCGCCTTGAAGTTCTTGATACCGGCGGCGGCCAGAGTGCGGATGGGACCGGCGGAGACGGCGTTGACGCGGATGCCGTCGGGCCCGAGGGAGTCGGCCAGGTAGCGCATGGTCGCCTCCAGGCTCGCCTTGGCCACCCCCATGGTGTTGTAGTTGGGCACCGTGCGCACCGCGCCCAGGTAGGTCATGGTGACCATGGCGGCGTTGCGCCCGGCCATCATGGCGCGCCCGGCCCGGGCCATGGCGGCGAAGCTGTAGGCGCTGATGTCGTGCGCCACCCGGAACCCTTCGCGGGTGACGGCGTCCGCGAAGCTCCCCTCCAGCTGGTCGGCCGGGGCGTAGGCGATGGAGTGGACCAGGCCGTCTAGGCCGTCCCAGCGCTTGCCCAGCTCGGCGAACAGGTTTTCGATCTCCGAATCGTTGGTGACATCCAGCGGCAGGATGATGTCGGACCCGAACTCTTGGGCAAATTTCTCTACCCGCTTCTTCAGCTTCTCGTTCTGATAGGTGAGGGCCAGTTGCGCCCCCTCCCGGTGCATGGCACGGGCGATGCCGTAGGCGATGGAGCGGTTGCTGGCGATGCCCGTGATGAGGACTTTTTTGTCTTGCAGAAAACCCATTTGAAATCCTTGCGCTGTGTAGGCTGTTAGACGGGGGCGGGGGCTCGGAAGCAGGGGCCGGACGACCGCCCCTCCGGCAGAGTGCTACGTTACCGGAAAATCCAGTACGGTAAAAGAACAACCTACGGCACTCGTCGCGCACGCTTTTCCAAATGACGCGCGCCCTTTCTCCCTTTATCATGTGGCGGATGAACAGCGGATTCATGAGTTGGTACCGGAATGGACTTTAAGCTGCGCGGGTTGATACGCCTTTGCCCCCCGGCCGCGCTGATCCTGCTGCTTTCGGGTTGCGGCGGGGGCGGCTGGAACAACCCCTACCCCGCTTCCGAGCGGGAGAGCAATGTCCTCTACAGCTCGTTCAGTGAGCGGCCCAAGCACCTCGATCCGGTGCGTTCCTACAGCGCCAACGAGTACGCCTTCATCGCCCAGGTCTACGAGCCGCCTCTCCAGTACCACTTCCTGAAACGTCCCTACGATCTGATTCCACTGGCGGCCGAGGCGGTACCCGAGGCGATCTATCTCGACGCGGCGGGCCAACCCCTGGGGGAGCATGCCCGCGACGCCGAGATCGTCTTTAGCGAGTATCAGGTGCGGATCCGGCCGGGGATGCGCTATCAGCCCCACCCGGCCTTTGCCCTGGACGACCGGGGCGGCTATCGCTATCACGCCCTGACCCCGGAGCAGGTGCGTGGGGCCAACACCCTGACGGATTTTTCCGCCACCGGCAGCCGTGAGGTGACCGCAGAAGATTTCGTGCACCAGATCAAGCGCCTCGCCGCCCCCTGGCTGCACTCCCCGATCGCCGGGGTGATGGGCGAGTACATCGTCGGTTTCAATGAGTTCGGTGAGCGGGTTGGTGGTGCCCATGAGGCGCGGAAGGCGTCGTCGGGGCGGGAGCAGCCCTATTTCGATCTGCGCGACCACGCCCTGGAGGGGGTGGAGGTGATCGACCGCCACCGTTTCCGGGTCCGCCTCAAGGGCAAGTACCCCCAGTTCGTCTATTGGCTGGCGATGCCCTTCTTCGCCCCCATGCCCTGGGAGGCGGAGGCCTTCTACGGGCAGCCCGGGATGGAGCAGCGCAACATCACCCTCAACTGGTATCCCCTCGGCAGCGGCCCCTTCATGCTCACCGAGAACAACCCCAATCTGCGCATGGTACTGGCGCGCAACCCCAACTATCACGGCGAGCGTTATCCGGCAGAGGGCGAGGCGGGTGATCGTGCCGCCGGGCTGCTGGAGGATGCCGGCGCCGCGCTCCCGTTCATCGACCGGGCGGTGTACAGCCTGGAGAAGGAGAGTATCCCCTACTGGAACAAATTCCTGCAGGGCTACTACGACACCTCGGGGGTCTCGTCGGACAGTTTCGATCAGGCGGTGCGCTTCTCCGAGCAGGGTGAACTGGGGCTCGCCGAGGCACTGGAGGCGAAGGGGATCCGCCTGCAGGAGGCGGTCACTACATCGATCTATTACATGGGCTTCAATATGGGTGACCCGGTGGTCGGTGGCGACGCTGAGCGGGCACGCCTCCTGCGCCGGGCGATCTCCATCGCGGTGGACTTCGAGGAGTACATCTCCATCTTCAACAACGGCCGGGGGATCGCCGCCCAGGGGCCGCTGCCGCCGGGGATCTTCGGCAGCCATGAGGGGGATGCCGCGATCAATCCCTACATTTACCAGGCAACCGGCACGACACCCCGCCGCCGTCCGCTGGAACAGGCGCGCGAACTGCTGGAGCGGGCCGGCTACCCCGGCGGGCGGGACGCCGCCACCGGCAAGGCGCTGATCCTCTACTACGACACCACCGCCTCCGGGCCGGATGACAAGGCGCGCCTCAACTGGATGCGCAAGCAATTTACCAAGTTGGGCATTCAACTGGTGATCCGGGCCACCGACTACAACCGTTTCCAGGAGAAGATGCGCGAGGGCAATGCCCAGATCTTCATGTGGGGCTGGAACGCCGACTACCCGGACCCTGAGAATTTTCTGTTCCTGCTCTACGGTCCCAATGGCAAGGTGGCGCATGGGGGGGAGAATGCCGCCAACTACGCCAACCCCCGATTCGACGCCCTGTTCGAGCGTATGAAGAACATGTCCAACGGTCCCGAACGTCAGGCGATCATCGATCAGATGGTGGAGATCGCGCGCCGCGACGCCCCCTGGCACTTCGGCTTCCACCCCAAGGCGGTTTCGCTGTTCCACGGTTGGTACCGCAACGTCAAACCGAACCTGATGGCGAACAACACCCTGAAATACAAACGGCTGTTGCCGGGGGAGCGGGCCCGGATGCGCACCCTGTGGAACCCACCGGTGCTGTGGCCGTTCGCTCTGCTGGTAGCGCTGCTGGTGCTGTCGGCGCTCCCGGCGGTGCGGCTCTACCGCCGCCACGAGAGGAGTGCCGCCCGATGATGGCCTATATCGTGCGGCGCGCGCTCTACGCCATACCCATCCTGATCGGGGTGAATGTCTTCACCTTCCTGCTCTTCTTCGTGGTCAATTCGCCCGACGACATGGCGCGCATGCACCTGGGACAGAAGCGCGTCTCACCGGAGGCGGTACAGGCCTGGAAGGCCGAGCGCGGCTACGACCGGCCGGTGCTCTACAACGCCGCCGCCAGTGGGGCGGAGCGGCTGACCGACACCATCTTTTTCCAGAAATCGCTGAAGCTGTTCAAATTCGAGTTCGGCTCCTCCGACAGCGGGCGGGACATCGGCTACGACATCTCCCAGCGCATGTGGCCCAGCCTCGCCATTGCTCTGCCGGTGCTGTTGGTGGGGTTGCTGATCAACATCACCTTCGCCCTGCTGATCGCCTTCTTTCGGGCCACCTATATCGATTTCTGGAGTGTGGTGCTGTGCGTGGTGATGATGTCCATATCGGGGTTGTTCTATATCATCGGCGGCCAGTATCTGGTGGGCAAACTGCTGCACCTGGTGCCGATTTCCGGGTATGACACCGGTCTCGACGCGCTCAAGTTCCTGCTGCTTCCGGTGCTCATCGGCGTGGTCCAGGGGGTGGGCGCGGGGACCCGCTGGTACCGTACCCTGTTCCTGGAGGAGATCAACAAGGACTATGTGCGCACCGCGCGGGCCAAGGGGCTGTCGGAGCGGCTGGTGCTGTTCCGGCATGTGCTGAGAAACGCCATGATTCCGATCCTGACCGGCGTGGTGGTGGTGCTGCCGCTGCTGTTCATGGGCAGCCTGATCACCGAGTCGTTCTTCGGCATCCCGGGGCTGGGCAGCTACACCATCGATGCGATCAACAACCAGGATTTCGCCATCGTGCGCGCCATGGTCTTTCTCGGCTCCGTGCTCTACATCCTGGGGCTGCTGCTGACCGATATCTCCTACACCCTGGTCGATCCCCGAGTGAGGTTGTCATGAGCCCCGTCCCATCCCCCCCCGGGCGTGTGCCGGAGCAGCTCGCCCCGGGGTTGCGATTCACCCGAACCGGGCCGGAGGGCGCATGCAGCCGCTGGTGATCCTGTGGACTGACGCCCTGATCTTCCTGCTGCTGGCGGGGGCGCTCGGCTTCGGCTTTTATGCCTCGCGCCGTGAGCATCTGCGCGCGCCCTGGCGCTTCGTGATTCGCAGCCGGGTGGGGCTCGGCACGCTGGTGGTGCTCAGTTTCTACCTGCTCATCGGATTGCTCGACTCGGTGCATTTTCATCCCCCGGCAGACCCCGCCGGCCGGGATGGGGGCACGCTCCATTCATCCGAGGTGATCAGCCTCTTCGACCACCTGGTCAGCGGGCTGCGCAGTCGCCAGGAGAAGACCTACTCGGCGCCCCTGGCGACGCACCTCTATGCCAAGGAGACCATCGAGCTGGCCGACGGCAGCACGGTGCGCGATTACCCGAGGCTCGAATACGGTGGGGCGCATCTCGCCGATCCTGAACGTGACTGGCTGTGGAGTGTGCTCGGGCTGAGCCTCATCGGCATCCTCAAGGGCCTGGCCCTGAGTCTCGTGCTGGGCAATCTTCTGCTGATCTTTCTCACCCTGCGCCGGGGCTGCTCGTTCGAGTTCGTGGCCCGCGAGGTGCTCGGCGGTCGCTGCGCGATCCCCTGGCGCACCGGCCTGTTTGTCCTCACGCTGCTGCTGGTGCTGGGCATGTGGAGCGCGGAGCTGGCCTCCAAGTTCCATCTGCTGGGCACCGACAAGGTGGGCGAGGATGTCTTCTATCAGGCCCTCAAGAGCATCCGCACCGGGCTGTTGATCGGCACCCTCACCACCCTGGTGATGCTTCCGGCGGCGATCCTGCTCGGTATCATGGCCGGTTACTTCAGGGGCTGGGTGGATGACCTGATCCAGTACCTCTACACCACCCTCAACTCGATCCCCGGGGTGCTGCTGATCGCGGCCGCGATCCTGATGCTGCAGATCTATATGAGCAACCACGCCGAAGAGTTCAACAGCCTGGTCGAGCGGGCCGACCTGCGCCTGCTGTTTCTCTGTCTGATCCTCGGTGTCACCAGCTGGACCGGACTGTGCCGGCTGCTGCGCGGCGAGGCCCTGAAGCTGCGTGAGGTGGATTACGTGCAGGCGGCCACCGCCTTCGGGGTGGGGCATTTCCAGATCATCACCCGCCACATCCTGCCCAATGTCCTGCACATCGTACTGATCACCGTGGTGCTCGATTTTTCCGGGCTGGTATTGGCCGAGGCAGTGCTTTCGTACGTCAATATCGGCGTCGACCCGACCATGAACAGCTGGGGCAACATGATCAACAGCGCGCGCCTGGAGATGGCCCGGGAGCCGGTGGTCTGGTGGTCACTGGCGGCCGCGATGATCTTCATGTTCACCCTGGTGCTCTCGGCCAACCTCTTCTCCGACGTGGTGCGTGACGCCTTCGATCCCCGCCTGAGGAGTTCGCGATGAATCGGACCCTGCTGCGCGTGGAGCAACTGACCACCGTGCTGGAGGGCGGCACACGGCCGTTGCACCCGGTCGACGGGGTCGACCTGGAGATCCGCAGGGGCGAGACCTTCGCCCTGCTCGGCGAGTCGGGCTGCGGCAAGTCGATGACGGCGCTGTCGATCATGCGTCTGCTCCCCCCGGTGGGGCGGGTGGCGGGCGGCAACGTCTGGTTGGGGGAGAGCAACCTGCTGGATCTCCCCGAGACGGCCATGCGCCTGGAGCGCGGAGGCCGGGTGGGGATGATATTCCAGGAGCCGATGACCTCGCTCAACCCGGTGTTGAACATCGGAGAGCAGATCGCCGAATCGGTGCGTCTGCATGACCCCGGGAGCCTGCCCCGGCTGCGCCAACGGGTCACGGAGCTGCTCCAGGCGGTGGGTATCCCCGACCCGGCCCGTCGCGCGGGAGAGTATCCGCATCAGCTCTCCGGCGGCATGAAACAGCGGGTGATGATCGCTATCGCCCTGGCCGGTCGCCCCGAGCTGCTGATCGCCGACGAGCCGACCACCGCCCTGGATGTGACCATCCAGGCCCAGGTGCTGGGGTTGCTCAAGTCGCTCCAGCAGCAGACCGGGATGGCGATCCTGCTGATTACCCACGACCTGGGGATCGTCGCCGAGATGGCCGACCGGGTGGCGGTGATGTACGCCGGACAGATCGTCGAGACGGCCCCGGTGGCGGAGTTCTTCGGTCGCGACGGCCACCCCTACAGCCGCAAGCTGTTCGACTCCCTGCCGGGGCAGGAGAAACGCGCCGCCAGACTGGCGGTGATCCGCGGCAGTGTCCCCTCCCTGGCCAGTGACTTTCCGGGCTGCCGGTTCGCCGAGCGCTGCGACAGGGTGATGGCGCGCTGCCGTGGCGAGGCGCCCGGGTGGCGCGTCACGGGGCCGGGGCGCGGCATGCGCTGCCACCTGGCGGAGACGCCATGGGAGGCGGCCGTCGAGCTGTCCGGCCGGGCGGGCCCCGGTATCGCCCCGGCGGCGCCGGATGTCGCCACGGCGCAGTCCGACCGGCATGGCGAGCAGCTTTCGGTGGAGGGGCTGAGGGTCCATTTCCCCATCCGCCAGGGGGTGTTGCGCCGCACCGTGGGCCATGTCAGGGCGGTCGACGGCGTCTCCTTCGAGATCCCCCCGGGGCGCACCCTGGCCCTGGTGGGGGAGTCGGGTTGCGGCAAGACCACCGTCGGCAAGGGGGTGCTGCAGCTGATCCGGCCGAGCGAAGGCAGTGTGCGTTTCGGCGCGGACGAGCTGACCCGGCTCACCGGAGCGGCCCTGCGCAGGCGCCGCTCCCTGCTGCAGATCATCTTTCAGGACCCCTTCTCCTCGATGAACCCGCGCATGCTGGTGGGCGACATCATCGCCGAGGGGATGCGGGCCCAGGGGGTGGGGGAGACACCCGCCGGGCGGCGCGAGCGGGTACGGCAACTGCTTACCCAGGTCGGGCTGGACGCCGGGGCGGCGGAGCGCTACCCCCATGAGTTCTCCGGCGGTCAGCGCCAACGCATCTGCGTGGCCCGCGCCCTGGCGGTGCAGCCGCGACTGATCGTCTGCGACGAGCCGACCAGTGCCCTCGATGTCTCGGTGCAGGCCCAGATCCTCAACCTGCTCGGCGACCTGCAGCGCGAACTCGGCCTCTCCTACCTGTTCATCACCCACAACCTGTCGGTGGTTGCCTATCTTGCCCATGAGGTGGCGGTGATGTATCTGGGGCGCATCGTCGAGCGCGGCACGGTGGAGGAGGTGCTGCAAGCGCCCCGCCACCCCTACACCAGGGCATTGCTGTCGGCGGTGCCGGTGGTGGACCCTGAAGGCAGGCGCGAGGTGATCCGCCTGGAGGGGGATATGCCCTCTCCTTCCGACCCGCCCACGGGTTGCCATTTCCACCCCCGCTGTCCCGAGGCCGAACCGGCGTGCGCCGGTAGCTATCCGCGGGTGACGCGGCTGAGCGCGACGCACTGCGTCTCCTGCCTACGGGTCGGTGGCGCCGGGGCGGACTGAGGAAGAGGAATGAAAAAAGGGGCCGGGTCACAGAGTGACCGGCCCCTTGCCTGGATCGGTTTCAGGGGGGTTACATGCCGATCTGAGTCTTGATGGCGTCCACCACGGCATCGCTGGAGGTGGCGTTGACATCCAGGATCAGGCCGGCATCGCGGTAGAAGCTGGCCAGGGGGGCGGTCTTTTCGTTGTAGGTGTCGAGCCGCTTGGAGATCGCCTCCTCGGTCTCGTCATCGCGCTGGATGACCGGGCTGTCGCACTTGTCGCAGACACCCTCGACCTGGGTCGGTTTGGATTTGACGTTGTAGATCTCCTGGCAGTCGGAGTTGGAGCAGGTGCGGCGTGTGGTGAGCCGGTCCAGGATCACTTCACGCGGCACGTCGAGGTTGACAGCGGCGTCCAGCTTGACGCCGATCTTCTCCAGCAGCGCCTGCAGGGCCTGGGCCTGGGGGATGGTGCGGGGGAATCCGTCGAGCAGAAAACCACTGGCGCAATCGTCCTGTTGCAGCCGCTCCTCCATGATGCCCATGATCAGGTCGTCGGGAACCAGATCCCCGGCCTTCATGAAGGCCTCGGCCTGCTTGCCCAGCTCGGTTCCCTCTTTGACGGCCCCGCGCAGGATGTCGCCGGTGGAGATCTGTACGGAACCGTCCAGCGCGGTCAGCATCTTGGCAACGGTGCCCTTACCGGCGCCGGGGGCGCCCAGAAGTATCAGTTTCATAGTGTTTCCTTAGATTTTCAATTGGATAAGCGTCTGTTTCGTGCCGTCATGGAGGCAATTTCTCACAGGAGCGGGGGCCGATCAATTCAACAAATCTTATGCAAGTATGTTCCGTTGTCGCGGGCGGGTCCTGCCCGGCGCGGCCGCCGTGCGGCAGGGCTCAGAGGCTGGCCTGTTCGGTGACATCCACGTAGAGCCTGATCACCTGTCCCGGCTGGAGGTACTTGCTGTTGAAATCGTTCCACTGGCGCAGCTCGTTGACCGTCACCTTGAAACGCTCGGCGATGCGTGCCAGTGAGTCGCCACGGCGCACCGTGTAGCGCAGGCGGGTGCGGCTCTGCGCGGGGGCGGTGGCGATCGCGGCGGCGGGTTGCTGCGCCGCTCCCCGTACCACCAGTCGTTGGCCGATGCGCAGGGTGTCGCCGGGGGCGATGCCGTTCCAGCGCGCCAGCGCCTTGTGGTTGACCGCATAGCGGCGAGCGATGCTCCACAGCGAGTCGCCGCCGCGCACGGTGTGAATCCGTTTGTTGCCCGTGTCCCCCTGCTCCTGCAGGCGCTTCTGGCGCTGCGGCGCGGACAGGGCGTACTGCTTGAGATTTTTGGCGGCGATCGGGATCAGCAGGTGCTTTCCGGCACGGATGGCATTGCCCGGAATCTTGTTGACCTCTTTCAGCAGCGCGACGGTGGTGTGGTGGCGGGCCGCGATGCCGCCCAGGGTGTCGCCGTTGCGGATCCGGTAGCGCTTCCAGGTCAGGCGCTGCTCATCCGGGAGCCCGGCCAGAGCGGCCTTGAACGCCTCGACCCGCTCCAGGGGCAGGTTGAGCCGGTGGGGGCCTCCGGGGGCGGTGGCCCAGCGGTTGAAGCCGGGGTTGAGCCGATAGAGCTCCTCAATGGTGATCCCGGCCATCTCCGCCGCCAAGGCCAGGTCGAGCTGTGAGCCGATATCCACGCTGGTGAACACCGGGCGGTCTTCGATCTTGGGAAGATCGACGCCGTGGGCCTCGGGGTCGGCGACGATCTGCGCCACCGCCAATAGCTTGGGGACGTAGCGCTGGGTCTCGCGGGGCAGTTTCAGCGACCAGTAGTCGAGCGGCTTGCCCTGGCGCTCATTGCGTTTGATGGCCCGGCCGACGGTGCCGGCGCCGGCGTTGTAGGCGGCCAGGGCCAGTTCCCAGTCGCCGTCGAACTGTTCGGCGCTGGCCTGCAGGTAGTCGAGGGCCGCGTCGGTGGCCTGGATGATGTCGCGGCGGCCGTCGTACCACCAGTTCTGCTTCAGCCCGTACTCCTTGCCGGTGGAGGGGATGAACTGCCAGATGCCGGCGGCGCGCCCGGGCGAGTAGGCGAAGGGCTGGAAGGCGCTCTCGACCACCGGCAGCAGGGTCAGCTCCAGGGGCATGCCGCGCCGTTCGGTCTCGGTGACGATGTGGTGCAGATAGGGGGCGGCGCGATCACGAATCCGCTCCAGGTATTCGGGGTGGCGCAGAAACCGCTCCCGCTCGCGCTCGATGCGGGGGTTGTTCCGGGTCCGCATGGCGAAACCATCGCGTACGCGCTGCCACAGATCCCCCGGGGGGGTGGGCTGGGTGCCGACCTGCTTCAGGGGGGGCTTGGCGGCGGTGGGTGCCTGTCGGTCCGTCACGCGCTTTGTGGGTGTGGCCGACGGGGTCGCGCCGGAGGATTCGGTACCCGCCGGGTGGGCGTCGGCATCCGGGGTGCGCTGGCCCGAGGGGAGCGAGTTGCAGCCGCTCAGTCCCAGGACCGAGCCGAGGGCGAGGCAGAGCAGTGTCTGCTGGAGTAAACGCATGAAATTCCCCTGATTTCGAATAGGTTGCCGCCGGACGCAGTGCGATTTTGGGCGAGACTATACGCAAATGGTCGCGATAATACCAGATCAGGGGGGTGGTCCTGCTCTCCGCCGCCGTCTGCGGTGTGGCCTTTTCCCGGGGAGCGGTTATGCTAGGGCGATGAGCAAAAAGAGCTTCTGCGCCTCCCATGCAGATATCCAGCAGGCCCTCGGAGAGTGGTTCTCCAGCCCCCCGGGCAGCCTCCTGCTGACACGGGAGCGCGATCTTCTGGAGCAGCTGCTGGAGGGGTTGTTCGGGTACTACCTGGTCCAGGTGGGCTGCCTTGGTGTGGGGGCGGCGCCGCTGCATGCCAGCCGGATCCGCACCCAGGTGGTGGTGGGCGCGGGCGCGGGCGGCACGCAGCCGGCCCGGTTCCTGCGCGGCAGCGCCGAGCGCCTGCCGATCGCCAGCGACAGCGTGGATGTGCTGCTGCTGCCCCACACCCTGGATTTCACCAACGATCCCCATCAGGTGCTGCGCGAGGCGGAGCGGGTGCTGATTCCCGAGGGTCGTCTGATCGTGGCCGGCTTCAACCCGCTCAGCCTGTGGGGGCTGTGGCGTCTGTTCCGGCACCGCTCGGGCCGGGTCCCCTGGTGCGGTCAGTTCATCTCCCCACGGCGGCTGAACGACTGGCTGCGCCTGATGGGCCTCGAACAGGAGCTTGGCCTGGGGCTGATGTTCCGCCCGCCCCTCACCAGCCGCCGGCTGATGGAGCGGGCGCGGTTGCTGGAGCCCACCGGGCAGCGCTCCTGGCCGCTTCTCGGCGGCGCCTATGTGATACAGGCGGTCAAGCGGGTTTCGAGATTGACGCCGGTGGCGCCCCTCTGGAAGATACGCCCCGGCGTTCTGGGAACGCGCTGGGCCGAGCCGACCACGAGGAGTTCGAATTGGATGAAAGAGTAGAGATCTATACCGACGGTGCCTGCAAGGGAAACCCGGGGCCTGGAGGCTGGGGGGCGCTGCTGCGCTACCGGGGACACGAGAAGACCCTTTGCGGCGGCGAGGCGCAGACCACCAACAACCGTATGGAGCTGATGGCGGTGATCAGCGCGCTGCAGGCGCTCAACCGCCCCAGTCGGGTGCTTATCACCACCGACTCGCAATATGTGAAGGACGGTATCACCCGGTGGATCGTCAACTGGAAACGAAATGGCTGGAAGACCGCCGCCCGCAAACCGGTGAAGAACGCCGAGCTGTGGCGTCGGCTCGATGAGCTGGTCGCCCGCCACCAGACCGAGTGGGCCTGGGTCAAGGGGCATTCGGGGCACCCGGAGAATGAGTTGGCCGACGCGCTGGCCAACAAGGGTATCGAAACGCTTGAAAAATAGGGGGTAGGGGATATTGCGTCAGATCGTACTGGATACCGAGACCACCGGCCTGGAGCCCTCTCAGGGCCACCGCATCATCGAGATCGGCTGTGTCGAGGTGATCGACCGGCGGCTGACCGGCAATAACTTTCATCAATATCTGCAGCCTGACCGGGAGATCGATCAGGCGGCGGTGGATGTGCACGGCATCACCAACGAGTTCCTTGCCGACAAGCCCCGCTTCGGGGATGTGGTGGCCGACTTCATCGATTACATCCGGGGCGCCGAGCTGGTGATCCACAACGCACCGTTCGATGTGGGCTTTATCCAGCACGAATTGCGGGAACTGGGGGGCTGGGACGAGCTTGGGGCCTATTGCGGCTGGATCGACACCCTGGCGCTGGCCAAGAAGATGCATCCCGGCCAGCGCAACAGCCTGGACGCCCTCTGCAAACGGTACGAGATCAACAACAGCCACCGTGAGCTGCATGGCGCGCTGCTCGATGCCGAGATCCTGGCCGATGTCTATCTGGCGATGACCGGCGGGCAGACCACACTGCTGCTTGGTGGAGGGGGGGAGGAGGGTGAGACGGATGGCGCCTTCGGCGTGCGCCGGCTGCCCGCCGGGGGGGCGCCCCTGCCGGTGATCCTGGCCGACGAGCAGGCGCTGCGCGCCCACGAGGCCAGGCTCGATGCCATCGACCAGGCAAGCGGTGGGTCGATTTGGCGCAAATGATCCATGGGGTGGGATTGTTTCCCCAGGGTTACCCGCCAGAGTGGTGTGCGTTGCTCACCGGGATAAACCACTCCGTAAAGAGGTGGCGATCGTATTCAATCGGTTAGGGCTGAAACTTCGTCATTGGCCAAATGGCACACGCTTCTATCCGGTTTATTCGGGCGGGGCTTGATTGGTCGGAAGCCGCTCAACTCTCAGGGGCAATGGCGCTTGCCGGTGTCGCGCTGCTCCCCCTGGGCCACGCAGTGCAGGCGTTCGATGTCCAGCAGTTGAATGTGCTTGCGCTCCACCTTGACCAGCCCCTCGTCCTGGAAACGGGTGAACAGGCGGCTGACCGTCTCCACCGCCAGTCCCAGGTAGTTGCCGATCTCGTGCCGCGACATGCTGAGATAGAAGTCGGAGGCCGAGAAGCCGCGGCGCTTGAAGCGTTCGGAGAGGCTGAGCAGGAAGGCGGCGAGGCGCTCTTCGGCGTTTTTCTTGCCGAGCAGGGTGAGCATATCCTCGTCGTGGCCGATTTCGCTGCTCAGCAGCCGGTAGATCTGATGCTGCAGGGAGGGTATGGAGCTGCTCAGCTCCTCCAGGTCCTCGAAGGGGATCTCGCAGACCGCCGAGGTCTCAAGCACCTTGGCCGAGCAGTGGTGGCTGTTTTTGGCGATGGCGTCGAGGCCGATCAACTCGCCCGGGAGGTGAAAGCCCAGCACCTGTTCACCGCCGTCCTCGCTGGGGGCGTAGGTCTTGACCGAGCCGGTCTTTACCACATACAGGCTGGTGAAGCGGTCGCCCTCGCGAAACAGGTGGTCTCCCCGGTGCAGGGGGCGGTTGCGCCTGACGATGCGGTCGAGCTTCTCGACCTCTTCCGGCTCCAGACCCATCGGCAGGCAGAGGGTGACGAGGCTGCAATTTTTGCAGGCGACCTTAAGATTTTCCAACGAGATTACTTTGCGTCCGCTCACAGCACCACCCCTTTCCATACTGCGCACTATTGTGCAGTCAGGCTTGATCCTGATCAAGCGCTTTGTTGATCTGGATCAATTTATATTCGGGAAAGCCCCAATGCGGGGATGGTGGGCAGGGGATGAAAGAAAAAAGCCCGGCGGGGACCCCGCCGGGCGGTTACTGCTCCGGGTGTTACTTCTCGGGGGCGGCCGGAGGCGCGGGGGGCGCTGCCGGCGGGTAGCCGTAGGGGGCGCCGTAGGGCGCGCCATAGGGGGCTCCATAGCCGCCATAGGGTGCGCCGTAACCGCCATAGGGTGCGCCGTAGCCGCCATAGTAGGGGTAGTGGCGGTAGCCGCGACCGTAGCCGCTTCCGGAACCGCTGCCGCGGCCGCTGAAGTTCATGTCGAAATCGCCGAAGCCGTCGCCCCAGCCGTCACCCCACCCATTGTTGCCCCAGGGGCCGCCACCCCAGGGACCACCGCCCCACGGGCCTCCCCACCACGCCTGCGCGGGCTGCATGGCCAGGGCTGCGGCTCCGGCG
The DNA here is from genome assembly GCA_003062205.1 of Candidatus Sedimenticola endophacoides. Lineage (GTDB taxonomy): Bacteria > Pseudomonadota > Gammaproteobacteria > Chromatiales > Chromatiaceae > Sedimenticola_A > Sedimenticola_A endophacoides. The sequence goes on along the minus strand of PQCP01000108.1, from coordinate 12,498 downwards.
ATCGCGGCCACGCCAATCATCTTCGTCATTTTTCTCATCGTAATTTACTCCTTCAGTGAAACGGGTTTGCTGTTTCTCGAATTGCCATGCGCGCTGCGGTGTCCCAACCGTCTCTCTTATTCTGTAGCGAACAGGTATCCCCTGCGTTCTTGTCAGCGCACTCCGCTAGTATGGTTCAGAATGGGCAAGACGGCAAAAAAATATCGGAACCGGTTTTCCCGATCCGTCAGAGATACCAGCCGGGGCCGCGGTATTCCGGGGCCTCCGGTGGGTGATGCGGGCCAGGGGAGGGTCGGTGTGGGGTGGCGCGCTGCTGCGCGGTTGCGGGGCTTGAAAGCGCCCCGTGACAGGCAAACGCGCATTGAGCGGGATGGGTGAATCTGGTAAATTTATCTCCCGTCCTGATTACCCCATATTCGGAATCCACAATTCCATGACCAAATTCGTCTTTATCACGGGCGGTGTCGTCTCATCGCTTGGCAAGGGGATCGCTTCCGCCTCCCTTGCCGCCCTCCTGGAGTCCCGCGGACTCAAGGTTACCATGCTCAAGCTGGACCCCTACATCAATGTTGATCCGGGCACCATGAGTCCGTTTCAGCACGGCGAGGTGTTCGTCACCGATGACGGGGCTGAGACCGACCTCGACCTGGGCCACTACGAGCGCTTTATCCGCGCCACCATGGGGCGCAACAACAACTTCACAGCGGGTCAGATCTACGAGAGCGTGATCCGTAAGGAGCGCCGCGGAGACTATCTCGGCGGCACCGTGCAGGTGATTCCCCACATCACCAACGAGATCAAGGACAGCGTGCGCCTGGGGGCGGGGGACGCCGATGTGGCGCTGATCGAAATCGGCGGCACCGTGGGCGATATCGAGTCGCTGCCGTTCATGGAGGCGATACGCCAGATGGGGGTGGAACTGGGCAGGAAAAACGCCCTGTTCATGCACCTCACCCTGGTCCCCTACATCAGCACGGCGGGTGAGATCAAGACCAAACCGACCCAGCACTCGGTCAAGGAGTTGCGCTCCATCGGCATCCAGCCGGACATCCTTCTGTGCCGCAGCGAGAAACCGCTGCCCGACTCCGAGCGGCGCAAGATCGCGCTGTTCACTAACGTACCGGAGAAGGCGGTGATCTCGGCGGTCGACGCCGACAACATCTACCGTATCCCGCTGCTGCTGCATGAGCAGTATCTCGACGAGATCGTGGTCGAACAGCTGGGGCTGAACGTCCCCGCCGCCGACCTCTCCGAATGGCGGGCGGTACTCGATGGACTGGAAAACGTCGATGGCCAGGTGACCGTCGCCATGGTCGGCAAGTACATGGATTTGACCGAGGCCTATAAATCCCTCTCCGAGGCCCTGGTGCACGCCGGCATCCACACCCGCACCCGGGTCAGGGTGCTGTATGTCGATTCCGAGCAGGTGGAGCAGGAGGGGGCCGAGTGTCTGCGGGCGGCCGATGCGATCCTGGTCCCGGGCGGCTTTGGCGAGCGCGGTGTCGAGGGCAAGGTCGCCAGCGCCCGTTTCGCCCGCGAGAACCGTATCCCCTACCTGGGCATCTGCCTGGGCATGCAGGTGGCGGTGGTCGACTTCGCGCGCAACGTGGCCGGGCTGGCCGGTGCTCAGAGTACCGAGTTCAACCGAGAGACCCCCCACCCGGTCATCGCCCTGATCACCGAGTGGACCAACGCCGATGGTGAGCTGGAGACGCGCAGCGAGGACTCCGATCTCGGCGGGACCATGCGCCTCGGCGCCCAGGAGTGCCAGCTGTCCGATGCCAGCCTGTCGCGCCAGCTTTACGGACGCGACATCATCGTCGAGCGTCATCGCCACCGCTATGAATTCAACAACCAGTATCTCGACCGGCTGGAACAGGCGGGCCTGCGCATCGCCGGTCGCTCCACCGACGGCAAGCTGGTGGAGATGGTCGAGGTGCCGGATCACCCATGGTTCGTCGCTTGTCAGTTCCACCCCGAATTCACCTCCACGCCACGTGACGGCCATCCGCTCTTCTCGGGTTTCATCCGTGCCGCCCGGCGCCACCAGCGTGATCGCAATCAGGCCGGTGCGTCATGAGATTGTGCGGGTTCGAGGCCGGTCTCGATCATCCCCTGTTTCTGATCGCCGGCACCTGTGTCATTGAGAGCGAACAGATGGCTATCGATACGGCGGGGCGGTTGAAGGAGATGACCGGGCGTCTGGGCATGCCCTTCATCTATAAATCCTCCTTCGACAAGGCCAACCGCTCCTCCCTCGGCAGCTACCGTGGGCCTGGGGTCGAGGAGGGGCTGGTCATCCTCTCCCGGGTGCGCGAGCAGATCGGCGTGCCGGTGTTGACCGATGTGCACGAGGATACCCCGCTGGATGAGGTGGCAGAGGTGGTCGATGTGTTGCAGACACCGGCCTTCCTCTGTCGCCAGACCAACTTTATCCGCGCGGTGGCGGCCACCGGTCGTCCGGTGAATATCAAGAAGGGGCAGTTTCTGGCCCCCTGGGATATGGGGAACGTGGTCGAGAAGGCGCGCAGCAGCGGCAACCGGCAGATCATGGTCTGCGAGCGGGGCGTTTCATTCGGCTACAATAACCTGGTATCGGACATGCGCTCACTGGCGTCGATGCGCGACACCGCGGCCCCGGTGGTCTATGACGCCACCCACTCGGTGCAACTGCCCGGGGGGCAGGGGAGCGCCTCTGGCGGCCAGCGCGAATATGTCCCGGTGCTGGCCCGCGCGGCGGTCGCCGCCGGTATCTCCGGGCTGTTCATGGAGACCCACCCCGAGCCCGAGAAGGCCCTCAGCGACGGACCCAACTCTTGGCCCCTGGGGCGGATGGAGGCACTGCTCGAAACCCTGATGGCGCTCGATGCCCTGGTCAAACGCGAACCCCTGGCCGAGAGCCGGTTGTAGTCCCGTGGGCCGCATGCCGACGTGGCCCCCGGCGAAGTGAATTTTGAGAGTAACACTGTTTAGAACCACGGAGTAGAAATGTCCGAAATTGTTGATATTCGCGGCCGCGAGATTCTGGATTCGCGCGGCAACCCGACGGTCGAGGCCGACGTCATCACCGCCGATGGCGCCATTGGCCGCGCGGTCGCCCCGTCCGGGGCATCCACTGGCTCGCGCGAGGCGCTGGAGCTGCGCGATGGCGATCCCGCGCGCTACCTGGGCAAGGGGGTGCGCAACGCAGTAAACAATATCCGCGGTGAGATCAAAGAGGCCCTGCTCGGGATGGACGCGGCCGGCCAGGCGGCGCTCGATGCGCGAATGATCGAACTCGACGGAACCGAGAACAAGGGGCGTCTGGGGGCCAACGCTACGCTGGCGGTCTCCCTGGCGGCCGCCCACGCGGCGGCCCAGGAGCAGGCGCAGCCGCTCTATCGCTACCTCTCGCCGGGCCCCTACCGCATGCCGGTGCCGATGATGAACATCATCAACGGCGGTGCCCACGCCGACAACAGTGTCGATTTCCAGGAGTATATGATCCTGCCGGTCGGCGCCGACTCGATCCGCGAGGCGGTACGCTACGGAGCCGAGGTGTTTCACGCCCTGAAGAGTGTGCTCAAGGCCAAGGGGCTGAACACCGCCGTCGGTGACGAGGGTGGATTCGCCCCCGACCTGCCGTCCAACGTGGCGGCGGTGGAGGTGATCCTGGAGGCGATCGGCAAGGCCGGTTTCAAGGCGGGCGAGGATATCTATCTGGGCCTCGATGTGGCCAGTTCCGAGTTCTACCGCGACGGGGTCTACGACCTCGCCTCCGAGGGGCGGCGGATGGCCTCCGCCGAGCTGGTGGAGTACCTGGCCGCCATGGTCGATCAGTACCCGATCATCACCATCGAGGATGGTATGGACGAGGGCGACTGGGAGGGTTGGCGGCTGCTCACCGACCGCCTGGGCGGACGTTGCCAGCTGGTCGGCGACGACCTGTTCGTGACCAACACCAGGATTCTCTCGCGTGGTATCGAGGAGCGGATCGCCAACTCCATCCTGATCAAGTTCAATCAGATCGGCACCCTCAGCGAGACCATCGATGCCATCGCCATGGCCCACCAGGCGGGCTACACGGCCGTGGTCTCGCACCGCTCCGGCGAAACCGAGGACACCACCATCGCCGATCTGGTGGTGGCGACCAATACCGGGCAGATCAAGACCGGCTCACTGAGCCGCTCGGACCGTGTCGCCAAGTACAACCAGTTGATGCGTATCGAGGACCAGCTCGGCAGTGAGGCGGTATACGCCGGCCGGGGGGCGTTCAAGGGTCTGTGATTCCGTCCCGGGGCGGGTTGAGCCTCGCCCCGCATAGTGCTCTACTGGGGTGTGAAGCGGGCTTCACGCCCCATTTTTTTGACCAGGTCAGACTGCATGCGTCTTCTTATCGCCACATTGGTGTTGCTGCTGCTGGTGCTCCAGTATCGCCTTTGGGTGGGCGATGGGAGCCTGGCCGAGGTGCACCTCCTGAAGCGCGAGATCGCGGCCCAGCGGGATGAGCTGGCGACCCTGCGCGAACGCAACCGGGCCCTGGAGGCGGAGGTGCTCGATCTCAAGCAGGGGTTGCAGGCGATCGAAGAGCGGGCGCGCAGCGAACTGGGGATGATCCGCGAGGGCGAGATCTTCTACCAGGTGGTGACCCCCGACGGGGGGGAGGCGCGGTGAGCAGCGGCCCCGGGTATTGGGCGGTGGTGCCGGCGGCAGGGGTCGGGCGGCGCATGGGGGGAGAGCGCCCCAAGCAGTACCTGCCGCTGGGCGGGCGCATGGTGATCGAACACACCCTTGGCAGGCTGCTTGGCCACCCGCTGATCCAGGGGGTATATGTGGCCCTCTCGGCGGACGACGCCTGGTGGGTCGACTGTGCCTACGCGCGCCACCCGGGAGTACGGCGGGTCGCGGGCGGCGGTGAGCGCTGTCACTCGGTACTCAACGCCCTGGAGGCCCTGTCGGCGGTGGCATCCCCCCATGACTGGGTCCTGGTGCACGACGCCGCGCGGCCCTGCCTGCGAGTGAGCGATATCGAGCGCCTGATCGGCGAGCTGGAGGGGCATCCGGTGGGGGGGCTGCTGGCCGTGCCCCTGCATGACACCGTGAAACGGGCCCAGGGAGGGGCGGTGGCGGAGACGCTGCCGCGCGAGGCGCTGTGGCGCGCCTACACCCCGCAGATGTTCCGTCTCGGTGAGTTGCGCGAGGCCCTGTCGACGGCCCTGGAGCGGGGCTGGCTGGTGACCGACGAGGCATCGGCGCTGGAGTTGGCGGGGCGCAAGCCGCGTCTGGTGGAGGGGCATGGCGACAACATCAAGATCACCCGCCCCGAGGATCTGGCCCTGGCCGAATTTTACCTGCGCCGTCAGGGCGGGCGGTCCTGAGACCGCCCACCCGCGCCGGGGCGTTTGACCGGGCGCTGGCAGGTCCGTCGTTCAGCGGGCTCCGCTCAGTGGACACTGCCGAACGAGAGGTCCAGGGAGTGGGCGGGCAGGGGGATACCGGCGATGCGGCTGCCCTGGACCACCGGGCCCCTGGGAAACAGGGAGTAGAGGTAGCGTTTGCCGCCCCGCTCCTTGAACTGCTGCTGCAGGGCCCTGATCATCACCCGGGCGTTGCAGTCGGCGCCGTGGTCGAGGCAGCGCGCGCGCATGAATTCGATCACCTCCCAGTGGGCTTCGGTCATATCGATACCCTCCTCGGCGGCGCTTGCGATGGCCTTGCCGCGTGTCCAGTCGCGGAAGCTCTGGGGGAGGTTGGTGTGTTCGGCAGCTTGAGGATGATGTATCGGCATGGGTCTGATCTCCAATCGGTGTTGGTTTCTCAGGAATCCACGAATCGCTGCTGGATCCCCGTGCCCTCTCGTCCGGGTCCTGCTGGTGAGGGGTTGATAATGAGAATAGACCAGTTCCAGAAAAATAGTAGAGTAAATTACTAAAGAATTATTTATGGTGAGGATAACCTGCATCCGTGGCTTCATGACGGCGCATAGCGCAAGCTCTTGATTCCCTGGCGGTTCAACTACTATCCGCGTAATCCGAGGGTGAAGCTGAGATTTTTTGATTCCGCCGGGAAACCAATCTCTTATGCTCTGCATCCTCTATGAACCTATGGATCCAGGTATCCAGGTATAATCCTTCCCGCAATCTGGGGGAGGTGATTGTGGCGACGGCTTCTAGGGAGGCGCCCATGCGCATTGGCCAAGGCTATGACGCACACCGCTTTGGTGGCGACAACCCATTGATTATCGGGGGGGTACGGATTCCGCACCGGGAGGGGCTGTTGGCCCACTCGGATGGCGATGTGCTGGTGCACGCCCTGTGCGACGCCCTGCTCGGGGCGGGTGGCCTGGGGGATATCGGGCGTCACTACCCGGACAGCTCCGCCGCCTTCGCCGGGATCGACAGCCGGATTCTGCTGCGCGATGTGGTGGAGAAGCTGCGGGCCGGGGGGCTGCGTCCCGGTAGCGTCGATCTGACCATCGTGGCCCAGACCCCGAAGATGGCGCCCCACATCGGGCGCATGCGCGAGTTGCTGGCCGGTGATCTGGGGATGGCCGAGGCGCGGCTCAACGTCAAGGCCACCACCACCGAGGGGATGGGGTTCACCGGGCGCGGCGAGGGGATTGCAGCCCACGCCGTGGTACTCCTGGAGGAGTAGACGCCATGTCGTTCGAGAACGAGCCGCTACCATACGCCTTCGGCGGCCCCGCCGGCGGCGGTCTGATCCGTGCCGTGCCCGAGGATTTCAGGGTCGATGAGATCCCGGTGGTGGAGCCCGAGGGAACGGGCGAGCACATCCTGCTGGAGATCGAAAAGCGTGGCACTAATACCGATTGGGTGGCCAAGCTCCTGGCCCGTCACGCCGCAGTCAGGCCGGTGGATGTCAGCTACGCCGGTCTCAAGGACCGCCACGCCGTGACCCGCCAGTGGTTTTCGGTGCGTCTGGCCGGGCGCCCCGAGCCTGACTGGACGGCGCTGGAAGATGACACCCTGCGTATCCTGCGGTCCGGGCGCCACTCCCGCAAACTGCGCACCGGTGCCTTGCGCGGCAACCGCTTTGCGCTTTGGGTGCGCGGATTTGACGGAGATCCCGGTCTTCTCGGCTCGCGCATCGAGGCGATCGCCCGCGAGGGTATTCCCAACTACTTCGGTCCGCAGCGCTTCGGGCACGGTGGGGCCAATCTGGAGCGGGCGCTGGAGCTGTTCGCCGGGCGGCTGCGCCGCTGCTCCCGCGCCAAGCGCGGCATCTACCTCTCCGCCGCCCGCTCCCATCTGTTCAACCGGGTGGTGGCGCAGCGCCTGGCCCTGGGGGGGTGGAACCGGCTGTACGACGGGGAGTGCTTTCAGCTCGACGGCAGCCGCAGCACCTTTCTCGCCGAGGGCATCGACGATGTGCTGCGCGAGCGCTTCAGTCGCGGCGATATCCACCCCACCGCGCCCCTGTGGGGGCGTGGTCCGGGCCTGTGCGGGGGTGAGGTGGCGCGCATGGAGGAGCGGGCGCTGGAGGCGCTGGGGGTGTGGCGCGAGGGGTTGGAGCGGGCCGGTCTCGGCATGGAGCGACGCGCCCTGCGGGCGCCGGTCAGCGGACTGGAGTGGGCGATGGAGGGGGCGGACCTGCTGCTCGAATTCACTCTGCCCAAGGGTTGTTACGCCACCGCGCTGTTGCGTGAATGCGTCGATTTCCGCGAGGCCCCGCCGTCCCCGTCCCTGGACGGGGAGCCGGTCGCCGGTTGAGGTTGATCCGGCGCTCAGCGGTGGCGTTTATTGTGGTGGTTGGGCACTCTCTTCAGCGCCAGCAGCACATAGGCCGCCCCGGTACCACCGTCGAGACGCGGTGCCGAGCAGAAGGCCAGTACGTCGTCGATCTGGCGCAACCACTGGTTTACCTTCTGCTTGAGGATCGGTTGGCGCTCCTGGGAGCCGATCCCCTTGCCGTGGATGATGCGCACCACGCGCATGCGCCGGCGGTGGGCGTGGCGGATAAAGGCGGCCAGCTCCCGGCGCGCTTCGGTTACCCGCAGGCCGTGCAAGTCGAGGGTGTCGTCGGGCGCCAGATAACCCCGGCGCAGCTCCTGGAACAGTCGGTGCTGGACCCCGGGGCGCTGGAACAGCAGCTCATCCGGGGTCTCGATGTTGAGATCGGCAAGCCCATCCCCCTCCTGGTCGCCGGTCACCTCCGGGTGGGGGGGCAGTGGGAGCGGACGGCGGCGCCTGAACGGATCGGCCTTGTCGTGGCGCTGACGCCGCGCCCCATCCATCTGTTTGCGAAACAGATCGAAGTCGTCGTTGTCTTCACTCATAATGCGCATCGGGAAAACGGGATCAGCCGGGAGTATAACACTGCGCCGGTTTCCGGCGCGGTGATGGCGCGCGCCTGCGGGCGTGCACCCGGCGACCCCCTTCGCGGCACGGCACCGGCAGGCAATCCGCCATGTCACCCGGCGCGGGAGATGAGAAGGGGGGGGGATTCCAGTATAGTTCGGTGATTGAGCCAATTTCGTGTGGTTGAGAGCGATCGGTGCGTGAAGATTCTACTGAGTAATGATGATGGTTATCAGGCGCCGGGCCTGAAGATATTGGCCGATGCCCTGGCCGGGCTGGGGCGGGTCACGGTGGTGGCGCCCGAGCGCGACCGCAGCGGCGCCAGCAACTCCCTGACCCTGGAGAACCCGATCCGGGCGCACGAGCGCGGCAACGGGTTTATCAGTGTCGACGGGACCCCCACCGACTGCGTGCACCTGGCCATCACCGGCCTGCTCTCCGACGAACCGGACATGGTGATCGCCGGTCCCAACGCGGGGCCCAACATGGGAGATGACGTGATCTATTCGGGCACCGTGGCGGCGGCGACCGAGGGGCGGTTTCTGGGTCTGCCGGCGATGGCGCTGTCGATCAACAGCTACACCCCCCGTCACTACGAGACCGCCGCCCGGATCTGTGTGGATCTGGTGCGCCACCTGCAGCGCCGTCCGATGGCCGCCGACAGCATCCTCAACGTCAATGTCCCGGATCTGCCCTATGCCGAGATCCGCGGTCTGCGCGCCACCCGCCTGGGACATCGGCACAAGGCGGAACCGGTGGTGCGCGAGACCGATCCCCGGGGGCGCACCATCTACTGGGTGGGGCCCGCCGGACCGGAGCAGGATGCCGGGCCGGGCACCGATTTCCATGCGCTGCGCGAGGGCTGTGTCTCGGTCACCCCGATGCAGGTCGATCTGACGCGCCATGTCGCCCTGGAGGGGCTGGCCTCCTGGCTGGAGGGGGTGGGGCGGTGAACAGCATCCAACACCAGGGTATCGGCATGACCTCGGCGCGTACCCGCGAGCGCCTGATCGACCGCCTCCGGGAGGAGGGGATCGCTTCGCGCCAGGTGCTGGAGGCGATACGCAACACCCCCCGGCATATCTTCGTGGACGAGGCCCTGGCCAGCCGGGCCTATGAGAATACCGCCCTGCCGATCGGCCACAACCAGACCATCTCCCAGCCCTATATCGTTGCCCGCATGACCGAATTGCTGCTCGAACGGGGCCCCCAGGAAACAGTGCTGGAGATCGGCACCGGATCGGGCTATCAGACGGCAATCCTGTCGCGGCTGGTGAAGCGTGTCTACAGCGTGGAGCGCATCGCCCCCCTGCAACAGCAGGCGCGGCGGCGCTTCCAGGAGCTGGGGCTGCGCAACATCCGCCTGCGCCACAGCGACGGCGGCATGGGCCTGCCCGAATATGCCCCCTTCGACGGCATCCTGGTCACCGCCGCCCCGGAGGGCATCCCCCGGGTGCTGGTCGAGCAACTGCGCCCCGGCGGAGTGATGGTGCTGCCGGTCGGCAGCCGCCAGGAGCAGGCGCTGGTGCGGGTGACCCGCACCGAGGGCGGCTACGGAAAGGAGATTCTGGAGCCGGTGATCTTTGTTCCGCTGTTGGGAGGGGTACGCTGATGCGCCTGTTCTCCGCGCTCTATCAACGGGTGATGCGCTGGTCCACGCACCGTCACGCGCCCCGCTACCTGGCGGGGTTGAGCTTTGCCGAGTCGTCGTTTTTTCCCATACCACCGGATGTGATGCTGGCCCCGATGGCCTTGGCGCGGCCCGAGCGGGCCTGGTCGCTGGCCGCCCTGACCACCCTTGCCTCGGTCCTGGGGGGGGTGCTGGGGTATCTGATCGGGCTGCTCGCCCTGGAGACCATCGAGCCGCTGCTGCATGATCTGGGGTACTATCCCAAGTACCTCCAGGCGCGCTCCTGGTTTGAACAGTGGGGGTTTTGGGCGGTTTTTCTGGCCGGCTTCTCACCCATTCCATACAAGGTGTTCACGATCACCGCCGGGGTGATCTCGATGGCGATGCTACCGTTCATCGCCGCCTCCGTGATCGGGCGCGGGGCGCGCTTTTTCCTGGTTGCGGGGCTGATGGCCTGGGGCGGTGAACGCATGGAGGCGACCCTGCGAAGGTACATTGACGGTCTCGGCTGGGCGACGGTGCTGATCGTGGTGCTGGCCCTGGCGGCGGTCAAGCTATAGGGCTATGTCGGGCAAGGCGACATTTCCGCTCCTGCTGGTGCTGATGGTCGCCACCACCCTGGAACTGTCGGGATGCGGCTCACCCCCCAGGCGCGCTCCGGTGGTCTCCCGGGAGCGGGCCCCGGCGGTGCCGGTGGCGCCCGCGCGGTCGGGCTACCACCGGGTCCGGCGCGGCGACACCCTCTTCTCCATCGCCTGGCGCTACGGTCTGGAGTACCGCCAACTGGCCGCCTGGAATGGTATCCGGGCGCCCTATATCATCTACCCGGGACAGCGGCTGCGCCTTGCCGCGGGTTCTGCCAGGCCCGCCTCGAAACCCGCGCGGTCGTCCGCCTCCGCACCCAGACGGACGGGTGCCTTACGCCCGGGCCAACCCCGTGAAACCACCCCCTCCGGTAGTGGAAAGACCGACTACCCTGAAAAGCCAAAGACGATAAAATCGACAAAAGCGCTAAAGTTGCAGTGGCTGTGGCCGACACAGGGGACACTACTGGAGCGGTTTGATCCGTCCGATGTGACCAGAAAGGGGATCAAGATCGGCGGCAGCGCAGGCCAGGCGGTGAAGGCGGCCGAGGCCGGGGATGTGGTCTATGCGGGCAGTGGGCTGCTCGGCTATGGGCGCTTGATCATTATCAAGCACAACCAGAACTATTTAAGCGCATATGGTCACAACAGGAAGCTGCTGGTCAAGGAGGGCGACCGGGTCGCCAAGGGGGCCCGGATCGCGGAGATGGGGAGCAAGGGCACCGGTGGTGCAATGCTGCATTTCGAAATCAGGCGCAACGGCGTGCCCATGGACCCGCTGAAGGTGGTACGCCCAAGCTCTTAGCGCGAGGTGTCGTGTATGGGGAAAAGGATGGCGGTTACAGGCTCGGGGAGTGGAGCCGGACGGACGGAGCCCGGCGGTGCTGTCGCGGGACGCGAACCAGGGAGCGGGGGTGTGAGCGAAACCGCTGAAAATGAGACCTTCGAACCCGGGGACGCCCCGGTGCAGATGGATGCCACGCGCCTCTATCTAAGCGAGATCGGCTTTTCGCAACTGTTGACCGCCGAGGAGGAGGTGCACTTCTCCCGGCTGGCGCAAAAGGGGGACGCGGCGGCGCGCAAGCGCATGATCGAGAGCAATCTGCGCCTGGTGGTGAAGATTGCCCGCCGCTACATGAACCGGGGGCTGGCTCTGCTCGATCTGATCGAGGAGGGCAATCTCGGATTGATCCGCGCCGTCGAGAAGTTCGATCCGGAACGGGGTTTCCGCTTCTCCACCTACGCGACCTGGTGGATACGCCAGACCATTGAGCGGGCGATTATGAACCAGACCCGCACCATTCGCCTGCCGATCCACGTGGTCAAGGAGATCAACGTCTATCTGCGTGCCGCGCGCAAGCTGGCCCAGACCCTCGACCACGAACCCACCTCGGAGGAGATCGCCGACCTGCTCGACCGGCCCCTGGATGAGGTCAAGCGCATGCTCGGCCTGAATGAGCGCATCACCTCGGTGGACACCCCCTACGGCAAGGATGCGGACAAGCCCCTGCTCGACACCATTCAGGACCGCCAGAGCGAGGATCCCGCCGCCAGCCTGCAGCGTGAGGGGGTCAACGCCAATCTCGACAACTGGCTCAACAAACTCAATGACAAGCAGCGCGAGGTGGTGGAGCGGCGCTTCGGCCTGCATGGCTACGAGACCTCGACCCTGGAGCAGGTGGCCAATGAGCTGGGGGTGACCCGCGAGCGGGTTCGCCAGATCCAGATGGACGCCCTGAAGCGGCTGCGGATCATCCTGGAGAAGGATGGATTTTCGGTCGACGCCATCTTCAAGTAGCCGCGCCGGGCCATTACCATTTCCCATCCGGTGTCTTTTTTGGCAGGATAACCCCCAGCCTTTTTAGCCCGAATGTTTCATAAACCATTAGGTGACCACAAATACCGTACAACCAGACTAGGGTATTAGCCGAGAACTAGGCAGGCCGGTAACTGTTAGCGGGGCGACGATCATTTTTTCGGGGTTGTA
>PQCP01000054.1 GCA_003062205.1 Candidatus Sedimenticola endophacoides | reverse complement strand
GTGCGGATAGCCCATCAGGGTCCGATGCCGGATGTGGCATCACCAAGAGACCGGATACACGTTGGCAGTCGACTCATTGTCGGCCAGACGAGCAAAAAAGCTTGCAAACGGGGAGGAGTCCATACACTGCTCACAGTGTAGGCTGCTATGCGTGTTGCCATTTGACCCCGTACGGGGCGGTCGGTACTGCCGTCAGGTGGCGCTTCGGAGGGAGGTGCCGAATGAAAGTTGGTTCATTCGGGAGTCGAATAGGAGCGGGGAGATGGAGCGAACCACAACCGACCAGGTAAACCGGCGCTGTTATCGGCGTACGGCGGTGAACTGTCCCGCCACACTGTCGATCGGGGAAAGACTCTACACCGGGTGCACCATTACCAACTTTTCCAAGGGCGGGCTCTATGTCGATACCGGGCAGGACGCTCCGCCGTTAGCCGCTTCCACTCAGCACGTCCCCGAGGCGTTGATCGAGATTCCAGCGCAGGTTGCGGGTGCCGCTTCCCGGTTCCTTGTGCCGGTTGCGGTCAGCCATCTCGACGACGGGGGAGGTGTCGGTGTCGCCTTTGTCCAGGAGAAGCTGAAACCGGAGCTGGTCTCCTGTCTGCTGGCCACTCGGTGTTCCGCCACGTCCGGGATACGGGAAGAAGGAGCCGCCGGGAATGAAATCTCCAGGGGAGAATTGGTTGCCGAGTTGGCAAGGCTACAGCGTGTCCAGGGTGAGCGTTACGCCCAGCAGATGATCGTGGATCTGCGCAATGCCCTGTTTGATGCGGCGGACAGGGCGCCGGACGATCTCACGCAGGGTGCCTTGTTTCATGGGATTCGTCTGCTGGATCAACATGGAACAGAGCTGATCCGGAGCTTTCTCTCCATTGCAGAGGCGGGAGTTACGGGCCTTGAGGGCTTGCGTGTCGGCGGGGAGTCCACCGCTGTCACGGGAGGTAAGCACCCGGCGTTGGAGCTGGTTGATGAGGCGGATTTCGAAGAGTGGGTGGTCGTCGTTGCCGTCTCGCGTCGCATGGAACAGGCGCTGGGAGCCGAAATCCACAACCTGGAAGCGTTGCTGGCCTCTGCACTGGGGGGGGCGGTGGTGGCCGAGCGGGACCCCTTCTCTCCTTACTCCCTGCTCTGGTCTTTCAAACAGGCGCTCGACCCTTCGCTAACCGCCATGGAGAGCGAAGCGAAGGCGGTTAGTCCCCGATAGGCGTAGGCGCGGTTGTATGGCCGCAGTTACGACCGATAGGGAGTGACGTAGGGCATACAAATAGCGCATCCGACACGCCGTAGAGTCATTGTGGTCATCATGACGGAGTTGCGCACGAGCAGCTTTGCTGCAATGTGCGGGACGGAGTCGTGATGAGCGCAGGACGGTCGGGGCAGTAACGGCTGTCGCGTTGGCGAGTCGATTTTGGGGACTGGGATGTCCCAAAATCTTTCACGAGGTAGCGACACTCTTGTCGGTCTGGAATTGGTGGCGAAGAAGGTTATCTATCAGGCCGTTACAACCGAGATGTTTGGCGGGCTTGGTAAGCTCTATGGCGGGCTGGGACAGATCCTCCGGGCCCATGGGGCGGTGGCCGATGCGTCGCGGCCGGTTGTCAAAGCGGCTCCGCAGCGCAGGCGGACTGCCGACCGGGGGCCTTTTGCGGTGCTTTCCCGGTTGCTCGGCATGCGCGGCAAAGGGCGCAACCAAATGCGGACGGAGGCGCCGGAGGTGATTCCCTCGCAGCGGGTGGAGCGCTATCTGGACCAGATTTCCCTGACCCCGGGACGGCCCGCCGCCGAGCAGATCGAACGCCATCTCCAGCGGGCTGAGGGGAGGGGGGTGGCACTTCGTCTGGAACCGGCGCTGAGGGCGCGGGTCGATATGGCGGAGCAACTGATCAACGATCTGCATGCCCGGGAGGGGGGTGGCAGGGAACTGGGTGATCTCCTGAGCCTGGTACGCGCCTCCCTTATCAAGGCATCGGTCCGTGACCCCGAGGTGCTGGGGCCGGATGGTCAGGGCGGTCGGTTACTGGAGACCATCGATCACCTGCTGCCCTATTACACCACCGATGCGGGCAAGCCCCGGAAGACCCCTTTGCTGCACGCACTGGAGGAGTTGAACGATACCGTTTCCGGGGAGGGTGCCGACGACATGGCGTGTATTGCCCGGCGGCTGGAGTCGATTCTGAATCGGCAGCAACAGGAGTTCTCAGATCATCTCAGCCGGGTTGTCGATGGTGCCGAGGCGCGGCTCTCCGAGCAGGAGAAGCGCAGTGACATTCTCACCGCCATCCGGAGGCAGTTGCCGGGGAGTCGTCTGTCCGGGGCGGTGGATCAACTGCTTGGGCTGGGATGGGCGCAGCTGTTGGTGCAGTTGCATATCGATGGACAGCCGCTGGAGCCGTACCTGGGCCTGCTTGGAGAGCTGGAGGCGGTCTTTGCGGACCCGGGATATGAACGGCTTCCGGGTAGTGAGGTCACGCGGGTTCTGAACACCCTGAAACAGGGCTTTCTGCTCTATCCGGTGAGGCGCGCCGAGGCCTTGGTGTATATCAAGCAGGTGGTTCGCGGTTTGAACGGTGGTTCACGGGTGTGCGATCCTGCCTTGTCGCGGCGGATTGAATCTGGTGCGGGTTATCTGGAGCGTGCGGTTGGAATGGAGCGGGAGGAGCGGCCCGCAACCACTACCGACCCTGGGGATGAATGGATGGCCATCGTCGGGGGGTTGAGCACGGGTGAGTGGATCGTGGAGCGGCGTCAGCGGGCCCGGGTGCGTATGCTGAATCTGGCCTGGCGCGATCCCGATGGCGTGCGGCACATCTTCGTGGATGGGGCTGGGGACAAGGCGCTTGATCTAGCCGCGCCCGAGGTGGGCGTGGCGTTTTCCGACGCTAACCGCCATGGAGAGCGAAGCGAAGGCGGTTAGTCCCCGATAGGCGTAGGCGCGGTTGTATGGCCGCAGTTACGACCGATAGGGAGTGACGTAGGGCATACAAATAGCGCATCCGACACGCCGTAGAGTCATTGTGGTCATCATGACGGAGTTGCGCACGAGCAGCTTTGCTGCAATGTGCGGGACGGAGTCGTGATGAGCGCAGGACGGTCGGGGCAGTAACGGCTGTCGCGTTGGCGAGTCGATTTTGGGGACTGGGATGTCCCAAAATCTTTCACGAGGTAGCGACACTCTTGTCACCGCTTAGCGCTGCTTGAAGATCGCTCCCTGCCCCTGGTAGAGCGCACGGTGCACCGCATGCTCAAGGAGACTTTCGAGCAGTTGCGCGAGGAGAGCGATGTCGATGCACTGACGGGGCTGAAGAACCGCCGGGCCTTTGAGCGGGAGGTCAACCGCCTGATCCGGGAGCAGCAGGGAGGGGGCGATCAAAATGCCTTGATCATCGCCGATGTGGATCAGTTCAACATGATCAATGATTTGTGCGGTGTCGAGGGGGGGGATCATCTGCTATCCACCCTTGCATCAATCATTGACAACTACCTCAACCGCCCGGCGCTGGTGGCGAGAACCGGTGATGATGAGTTTGGGATACTGATCGAACACTGCAGCGGGGAGGAGGCCTATCTGATCGCCAGCAATCAGCGTTGCGCGATCGAGAACCTGAAGTACCGATACGAGGGGGTCTCGGTGGGTGTCAGTGCCAGCTTTGGAGTGGCGGAGATCGACCAGACCATGGCCAGCGCCGCAGAGGCCATGCAGGCCGCCTACTCCTGCTGCCTATTGGCCAAGGAGAAAGGACGCAACGCCGTTCACGCCTATCACCTGGATGACGAAGAGGCGGCGCAGCGCTCTCTTCTGATTCATTCGGTCCCACGGATCGAACGGGCGCTGGAGAAAAATCAGCTGCTGCTTTATTGTCAGCCCATCGCCCCGGTGTACCTCATGGATACGTCGGAAGAACACTACGAGGTGCTGTTGCGGGTGATCGATGAGCAACGCAGGGTGAGGCCGCCGGTCGAGTTTATCGACGTAGCTGAACGTTCCGGGCGCATGCGGGCGGTGGACCGCTGGGTGATCAATACCTTCTATTCCGAACTCGATAAGATCGGGTCGATGCAGGGCGTTCCCCGGTTCAGCGTCAATCTGTCGGGGGAGTCCATCGGCGACGAAGGCTTCATCGCTTTTCTATTGGAGCGGTTGGACAGGAGTCCCCGGTGCGCCGGATATGTCGCCTTTGAGATAACCGAGACGGCCTTTGTGAAAGACATGGAGAGGGTAAAGACCCATATCCGGGCGATCAAGGCGCGCGGCTGTTCCGTCTACCTGGACGATTTCGGATCGGGGTATGCCTCTTACTCCTATCTCAAGGATTTGCCTGTGGATTGTGTCAAAATCGATGGTGTGTTTGTCCGCAATATCACCGAAGACCCATCCAGTTTCGCCATGGTCAGATCGATTGTGGAGGTCGCCCATTTGATGGATAAGCAGGTGATCGCGGAGTTTGTAGAGAACGAGGCGACCCTGGTCTCCCTGCAGGAGTTGGATGTCGACTTTGCCCAGGGACGGGCGATCGGGGAGCCGATTCCCCTGCACAAGGTCCTTCCTCCACAGTAGAAGACGAGCCCCAGAGGGCTCGTCTCTTTGCAATCATGTTGCGCAGTGTTTGTGCTTTCCGCTCAGCCGCGTTCGTCCATGAGCTGCTCGATGATCGGCTGCAGGACGATCTCCATGGCGAAGCCCATCTTGCCGCCCGGCACCACGATGGAGTTGCGGCGTGACATGAACGAACCCTCGATCATGTTCAGCAGATAGGGAAAATCGGTGTTGAATTTCCGCACATCCTTGAAACGGATCACCACGAAGCTCTCGTCGGGGGTCGGGATGTCGCGGGCGATGAAGGGGTTGGAGGTGTCCACCGTCGGCACGCGCTGGAAATTGATGTCGGTGCGCGAGAACTGCGGGGTGATGTGGTTGATATAGTCGGGCATGCGGCGCAGGATGGTGTCGACGATCGCCTCCTCGCTGTAGCCGCGCTCGGCGTTGTCGCGGAAGATCTTCTGGATCCACTCCAGGTTGACGATCGGTACCACGCCCACGCCCAGGTCAACGTGCTGGGCGACATTGTTGTCATCGTCCACGGCCAGGCCGTGCAGCCCCTCGTAGAACAGCAGGTCGGTGCCGGGGGGGATCTCCTCCCAGGGGGTGAATTCACCGGGTTTCTTGTCGGTGCCGAGGCGCGCGTTGTGCTCGTCGGCCTCCTCCTGGCTGTGCAGGTAGTAGCGTTTGTTGCCGGTGCCGGTTTCGGCGTAGCTTTTGAACAGCTCTTCGAGCTTGTCGAAGCGGTTGGCCTCCGGGCCGAAATGACTCATGTGCTCCTGGGACATCTTGACCCGCATCTCGGCGCGATCATAGCGGTGGAAGCTGTCGCCTTCGATAACCGCAGGGGTGAAGCCATCACGGAAAAAGATATGCTCGAAGGCGCGCTTCACGGTGGTGGTGCCTGCGCCGGAGGAGCCGGTTACTGCAACGACTGGATGTTTCTTGGACATATTATTCCCCTGCAAACATGGGTTAACCCTGGATAGACCGCTAATAATGACAGGGTTTTCATAAAGAAAAAATAACAATATTCTTTTCTTGCAATAGTAATGCCTTATATTAGTACCTTGTTATATTGCAGGTGGGATAGGGGGTTACTCGGAGCTGAACCGGATGTCGGCGTAGTGGGCGGTGGCCGTGGCGCCGCTGTTGTCGGTGTCGCTCATCAGGGCCACGGCGTCGATGTAACGAACCTCCTCGGCGAAGAGTCGGCGGAAGTCGTCGCGTACATTGCGCCGTTCGCTGCGCCAGCGGGGATCGTCGAGGGAGCCGCTCTGCAGGGCGATCATGCGTGCGCGGCTGCTGTAGGCGTTGTTCCAGCTGCTGCCGACCGGTTGATTGCCGGACCAGACATAGTTGAGCGCCATGGTCCGCCAGGGCAGCAGCCCCCCTCCTTGATCAGATAGATGCGCGCGGCGTAGTCGTCGCCCTCCCGGGTTTGCTCGTCGTTGGCGCCGAGCGTGCCGCCTGCCCGCCAGCGCCAGCGCAGGATCGGCGTCTGTTCCAGATCCACGCGGATCCGGCGATACAGGGCCGAGGCACTGGCCTCGCTGTGCGCCTCCAGCACCCGGGTATCGCCGATCATCACCAGGCGGTAGCGGGTGTGGCCCTGAAAGCTGTGCTCGTCCCACCCCTCCAGCCCCCGGCTGGCGAATTCGCTTACCGGAATCCGCTCGGGGCCGGCCGGGACCGGCGGCAGTACGCCCATCAGGATGGCCACGGCGAGAAGCCTGCCGGTCTTGAACGGCCCGGATCGTCTCATGCCGGTGCGCGTGGGGGCAGGGACTTGCCCGGATTGAGTATCCCCCGGGGATCGAAGCGCTCCTTGATCGAGCGCATCAGGTCGAGGGTCACGGGGTCGATCTCGCGTCCCACGAACGGCAGCTTCTCCAGGCCGATACCGTGTTCGCCGGAGAGGGTGCCGCCGAGCGTCAGCACCATCGAGAACATCCGGTCGAGGGCCTGATGGGCCCGCTCCATCTGCCCCGCATCGTCGGGGTCGGCGAGGAGGTTGACGTGGATGTTGCCGTTGCCGGCATGGCCAAAATTGACGATGCGGATGCCGCACTCGGCGGAGAGTCGCTCCAGTCCCTCGATCAATTCGGGGATGCGCGAAACCGGCACCACCACATCCTCGTTGATCTTCTTCGGGGCAATCTTGCGCAGGGCGGGCGAGAGGGCCTTGCGGGTGCGCCACAGGTCGGCCACCTCCCGGGCGGTGGTGGCGGTGGTGATCTCTAGGCAGCCCGCGACCCGGGCCGCTTCGCGGACGGCGTCCACCGACGCTCCCTGGCAGTGGGCGGGGCCGTCCACCTCGATCATCAGCAGGGCGCCGACGCCCTGCGGCAGGCCGAGGTCCGAGAAGTCTCGCACCATGTCGATGGCGGCGGCATCCATGAATTCGAGGGCGCAGGGGGTCACCGGCTGGGCCATGATCGCGGAGACGGCGCGTGAGGCGGCGTGGATGTCGCGGTAGGTGGCGCGCAGGGTGGTCGTCTCCTCCGCCAGCGGGGTCAGGCGCAGCAGCGCCTCGGTGATCACCGCGAGGGTTCCCTCGGAGCCGATCAGCAGGCGGGTCAGATCGTAGCCCACCACCCCCTTGGTGGTGCGGGTGCCGGTGCGGATCTCCCGTGCGTCGCCGGTCACCGCGCGCAGGCCCAGGGTGTTCTCGCGGGGGGTGCCGTATTTCACCGCGCGCGGCCCGGCGGAGTTGTAGGCGAGGTTGCCGCCGATGGTGCAGACCGCCGCGCTGGTGGGGTCGGGGGGCCAGAAGAACCCCTCGGCGGCGAGGGCGCTCTGCAACTGCTGGTTGGTCACACCCGGTTCGACCCGGGCCAGGCGGTTGGCCGCGTCGATCTCGAAGATCCGGTTCATGCGTTCGAACGACAGCACCACGCCGCCCCGGTCGGGGACGGTGGCGCCGGTGGTGCCGGTCCCGGCGCCCCGGGCGATAAGCGGGACCGCCGCCTGGTGGCACAGCGCCACGACCGCCCGGACCTGGTCGTGTCCGGTGGCGAAGACCACCGCCTGGGGCGGGGCGTGCCGACGGCTGTTGTCGTAGCCGTAGCTCCAGCAGTCGCCCCTGGCGGTCATCAGGCCGCCCGCGCCCGCGATCTCCCCCAGGGAGCGGATCAGCGAGGGGGCGAGGGGCTCGAACGCGTCAGAGGTACTCAAAGACCTTAACCACCTGTTTTACGCCGCTGACGAAGCGCGCCTTCTCGACTACGGCATCGGCCTCGTTGTGCTTGAGCAGGCCCATCAGGTAGACCACGCCGCGCTCAGTGACCACCTTCACCCGGCTGGGGTCGAAGTCCGGCAGCTTGATGTCGAACAGGGCCACCTTCACCTTGGAGGTGAGGTAGACATCGTTGCTCTGCTCCTTGAGGCCGGCACGGGGGGCGAGCTGGATCTCGTTGATGACGCGTTTTATCCCCGGGATGGCCCGCACCAGGCGCTCATAGTGGTCGCGGTGTTCCCCGCTGTCGGCCTGCCCCGTCAGCAGTACCACCTGGTTGTAGCTGGTGGTATTGAAGTTGCCGTGCTCCTTCAGGTCTCCGGCCCCGGCCAACTGGTTCATCGCCTTCAGTTCGATGGTCTGGTCGTCGAGCACGGTTCCGGCGGAGCGCCGGTCGTGGGCCACCGAGACGCCGGTGACGCCGCCGCCGACCACGGCGGTGGCGCAGCCCTGCAACAGGGGGGTGCCCAGCAGCGGCACGAGGGTCACGAGTAGGGTCAGCTTTTTCATTGATTGTCTCCGTTGTGCGTCAGTTTCCCAGCAGTTGCCGGTCGATCAGGTCGCAGATGCAGAACAGGCTCAGCAGGTGCAGTTCCTGGACCCGCGCGGCGGATTCCGAGGGGGCCGGCAGGTGGATGTCGGTCTCGCGCAGCAGCCCCTCCAGACGCCCTGTGCCGTTGCCGGTGAGGGCCAGCACGAACATATCCCGCTCGTGGGCCGCCTCCACGGCGGCCCCGATGCTGTCGCCACGCCCGTCGCCGGTGATCGCCAGCAGCAGGTCGCCGGGGTGGGCGAGGGCGGTGATCTGTTTGGCGAACATCTCGTCCAGGGAGTAGTCGTCCGCGATCGAGGTCAGGGTCGCGCTGCCGGCGCTCAGCGCCAGGGCGGGCAGCCCCGGGCGCTCGCGTTCGAACCGGTTGAGCATCATCATGGCGAAGTGCTGGGCATGCAGCGCCCCGGCACCACTGCCGCAGCAGAGCACTTTGGCCCCGTCGAGCAGGCGGCAGACGATCAGCTCCGCGGCCTCGGCGATAGGCTCGGCCAGCAGCGGCAACGCCATCTTCTTTGTCTGTATACTGGCGTTAAAGTTCTCTTCTGTACGTTCGGTGAGGTTCATCTGCTCTCCGAGAGGGGGGAGTCCGGTGGTGTGCCCCGTCTACCAGGCGCTTTGAAAGGCATCCCTGATCCATTCGATATTCTCTGCCTTTTCGCCCCACAGTGCCACCACATCGAAGCGGCACGCACGGTAAATCTACGCTCCGGCAAAATTCCCATTACGTGGCATCGCGTTACGCGTCATTTTCAAAATATCGAATACCGCCCGGGTATTGAGCAGAAGCTTTTTCATTTTCTCTGGGATTGACTCAT
>PQCP01000055.1 GCA_003062205.1 Candidatus Sedimenticola endophacoides | reverse complement strand
CGTGGCTAATCTTCATGGTGGACTTCCTCCTCATCTGTTTCGTGTGAATGGTGCTAGTTCAGCTCCCATTCTGACGCCTCGACGCCGTTTGTCGTAGGGGTGGGGAGGAGTCCATCCCATTGCTTACTTTCCGAGCATGGCCTGTTTTTCCGCTATGCAAATGCGGGGATGCACCGGCCTGAGGCGTATCGCATAGGACAGAAGATCGAGATCATGTTTTCGCACGTGATCGCGGGGGTGGACGTCAAGGTGCAGGCCCTGGCTACGGTGGTGCACACCAGGCTTGGCTCGGTTGGGATCGAATTTTTGGAGGTGTGTGAGCAGCTGATCACGCTGTTGCGGTATCTGGCCGGTCAGCATGTCAATCTCTCCCGAATGGGAGATGATGCATTATCCGCAACCGGTTCCACTGTGAGTAAACGCGCGAGGCAGGTACTGCTGCTGGGTATTGGGTTTGTGGTGCTGTTGCTGTTGGCGATGTTCGTTATCCTGGGGCGTCAGGGCGAGGTGCCGGTCGCTCCACAACCAGTGCCGGATGTTTCCGGCGTCGCGGTCGAGAACCCCGAAAATGCCGCTGGCGCAGGGCCGGACGATCTGCCACATCCGGGTGTTGTCAAACGCGACGGTGTTTGGCGCGTCAATCTCATCACCCTGCGTAACAAGGTTTCCGCGGAGCAGCTCTATTCCGAGTGGAAGGCGATTGGAATTCCCGTCTTGCTGGAGCCGGCGCTGGTTTCCGGTGCGCTGTTGTGGCGTCTGCGTCTCGCTGGATTTGATACCGAAGCCGAGGCGGTGCAGGCCGCATCGGAGGTCAAGAAGCGACTGCGCCTTGAAGAGGTCTGGGTCAATCGGCATCAGGCACCGGACGGGTGAGGCCATAGCCCAACGCCCCTATCCGCTTCCCACCCCCTAATCGAAAATTCCCATCTGTTCCCAGATGGCGTCCACCCGCGCCTTGACCTCCTCGTCCATGCGGATCGGCTCTCCCCATTCGCGGGTGGTCTCTCCGGGCCATTTGTTGGTGGCGTCGAAACCGATTTTGGAGCCGAGGCCGGAGACCGGGGAGGCGAAGTCGAGGTAGTCGATCGGGGTGTTGGTGATCAGGGTGGTGTCGCGGGCGGGGTCCATGCGGGTGGTCATGGCCCAGATCACGTCGTTCCAGTCGCGCACGTTGATGTCATGGTCGGTGACGATGACGAATTTGGTGTACATGAATTGGCGCAGGAAGGACCAGACCCCCATCATCACCCGCTTGGCGTGGCCGGGGTACTGTTTGTTCATGGAGACCACGGCCATGCGGTAGGAGCAGCCCTCGGGGGGGAGGTAGAAGTCGGTGATCTCGGGGAACTGCTTCTGCAGGATCGGCACGAAGACCTCGTTGAGGGCGACGCCGAGGATCGCCGGTTCGTCCGGTGGACGCCCGGTGTAGGTGCTGTGGTAGATGGGGTCGTGGCGCTGGGTGATGCGTTCGATGGTGAAGACCGGAAAGCGCTCCACTTCGTTGTAGTAGCCGGTGTGGTCGCCGAAGGGGCCTTCCGGGGCCGTGTCGCCGGGGTGGATATGGCCCTCCAGGACGTACTCCGCGGCGGCGGGCACCTGTAGGTCGTTGCCCTTGCAGCGGGCCACTTCGGTGCGGCTGCCGCGCAACAGCCCGGCGAAGGCGTACTCCGACAGGGTGTCGGGCACCGGGGTGACGGCGCCGAGGATGGTGGCCGGATCGGCGCCGAGGGCGACACTGACCGGGAACGGCTGGCCGGGGTGGGCCTGCTGCCAGTCGCGGTAGTCGAGGGCACCCCCACGGTGGGAGAGCCAGCGCATGATGAGGCGGTTCCGCCCCAGCTTCTGCATGCGGTAGATGCCGAGGTTCTGGCGCGGCTTCTCCGGGCCGCGGGTGATCACCAGGCCCCAGGTGATGAGGGGGGCCACATCGCCCGGCCAGCAGGTCTGGATCGGCAGGCGGTCGAGATCCACCGCCGCGCCCTCCAGCACCCGCTCCTGGCAGGGGGCGTCGCGCACCTCTTTCGGGGCCATGTCGAGCACCTTCTTGAAGATGGGCAGTTTTTGCAGGGCGTCCTTTATTCCCCGGGGCGGTTCGGGTTCCTTGAGCTGGGCCAGCAGCCGCCCCACCTCGCGCAGGGCGCCGACCGACTCCTCGCCCATGCCGAGGGCGACCCGGCGCGGGGTGCCGAAGAGGTTGCCGAGCAGGGGGACGTCGCTGCCCCTGACCCGTTCGAAGAGCAGGGCGGGGCCGCCGGCACGCAGGGTGCGGTCACAGATCTCGGTGATTTCGAGGTGGGGATCGACCTCGGTGCGGATGCGTTTCAACTCGCCCTTCTGTTCGAGCTGCTGGATGAAGTCCCTCAGATCCCGGTAGCGCATGGTGTTACACCCGGAAGCCGCCGAGGCGCCTGGCGACCTGACGTGCCTTGTAGTTGATGCCGGCAAGGAAGGCGAGCAGGACGAGCAGGGGGATGCTGAGCAGGTGCCAGGGCTCGAAGGGGTAGCCGGGAAACAGGGGGCGAACCTGGGTGCGCTGCTCCTCCAGCTCCCGCGTCAGCTGGGCGATCCGGCGCTGGGCCCCCTCCATGGCGGGGTTTTCCCCGATCTCGGTGCGTGCCGAGTTGAGTTCGTTCTCCATCTGCGCCATCTCCGCCTGTAGCTCCAGCAGGCGCATGCGCGCCAGCTTGTCGTTGGTTAGGAGGCGGCTCTCGACCCAGCCCTCGGTGTCGTCGCCGAGGCGCACCCGGCTGAAGCCGTCGCGGCTCTCCAGCACCTCCATCGGGGTGCCGGTGGGCAGCAGCTTGAGCGGCTCCCCTTCGGCCGCCGGTTGGGCGTGAAGCTCCGCCTCGATCTGGTCGGTGATGCGCTCGGCCTGGGCAGCGAAGGCCCAGAGCAGGAGCAGGGCGAGGGTCAGCAGGCGTTTCATGGTCGTCTCCTCAGGCGGCGATGCCGCTGTGGCGGAGCAGGGCGTCGATGCGGGGCTGGCGCCCGCGGAAGGCGACGAACAGCTCCATGGCGTCGGCCGACCCGCCCCGCTCCAGGATGTTTTCCAGAAACGCGCGTCCGGCCTCGGGGTTAAAGATACCCTGTGCCTCGAACAGGGAGAAGGCGTCGGCTGAGAGGACTTCGGCCCACTTGTAGCTGTAGTACCCGGCGGCGTAGCCTCCGGCGAAGATGTGGGAGAAGCTGTGGGCGAAGCGGTTGAACGAGGGTGGCTTGAGCACCGCCACCTGGTCGCGCACCTGATCCAGGATCGGGTAGATCCGCGCGCCCTGGGCGGGGTCATACTCCTGGTGCAGGCGGAAATCGAACAGGCTGAATTCGAGCTGGCGCACCATCTGCATTCCGGACTGGAAGTTTTTGGCCGCGCGCATGCGCCGGTAGAGCGCCTCCGGCAGCGGCTCGCCGCTCTCCCAGTGGCCGCTGATCAGCGCCAGGGCCTCGCGCTCCCAGCACCAGTTCTCCATGAATTGGCTGGGCAGTTCGACCGCGTCCCAGGCCACGCCGTTGATGCCGGAGATGGCGGGGTGGTCGATGCGGGTCAGCATGTGGTGCAGTCCGTGGCCGAATTCGTGGAACAGGGTCTCCACCTCGTCGTGGGTGAACAGGGCCGGTTTTCCGCCCACCGGGGGGGCGAAGTTGCAGGTGAGATAGGCCACCGGCAGTTGCCGGCGCCGGCGGTTGAAGAGGCGAACGGTGCACTCGTCCATCCAGGCGCCGCCGCGCTTCCTGGGGCGGGCATAGAGATCGAGATAGAACTGGCCGCGCAGCGTCCCGGAGGCGTCGCGGATCTCGAAGAAGCGCACGTCGGGGTGCCAGACATCGACCCCTTCTACCTCGCTGATGCGCAGGCCGTAGAGGCGTTCCACCACGGCGAACAGGCCGGGCAGGACACGGGTCTCGGGGAAGTACGGCTTGAGCTCCTCCTGGGTGATGGCGTAGCGGCTCTGGCGCAGCTTCTCGGCGTAATAGCCGAGGTCCCAGGCCTGCAGGTCAGTGATCCCGAACTCGCTCCCGGCAAACTCCCTGAGCTCTTCGAGTTCGCGCTTCGCCTGGGGCAGGGAGCGGCGGGACAGGTCGTTGAGGAAGTCGATGACGGCCGAAGTGGAGGGGGCCATCTTGCGCGCCAGGGAGCGCTCGGCGTAATTTTCGAAGCCGAGCAGCCGGGCCTGTTCGTGGCGCAGGGCGACGATTCGCTCCATCAGGGGGCCGTTGTCCCAGCGCCCGGCGTGGGGGCCCTGGTCCGAGGCGCGGGTGGCGTAGGCCTGGTAGACCTCGCGGCGCAGGTCGCGGTTGTCGGCATAGGTCATGACCGGCAGGTAGGAGGGGAACTCCAGGTTCAGCAGCCACCCCTCCTGTCCCTCGCGCGCGGCGTTCTGGGCCGCCAGGTCGAGGGCGGAGGCGGGCAGTCCCGCCAGCTCGGCCGGGTCGCTGCTCAGCCGGCTCCAGGCGTTGGTGGCGTCCAGGAGATTGTCGCTGTAGCGGCTGGTGAGTTGCGACAGCTCCTGGCTGATCGCCTTGTAGCGCATCTTCTCCCGCTCCGGAAGATCGACCCCGGAGAGGTGGAAATCGCGCAGCGCGTTGTCCAGTACCCGGCGCTGCTGGGGGCTGAGGTCGGTGGCGCTTTCTGCCAGTGTCTGGTAGGCACGGAACAGCCGTTCGTTCTGACCCATCTCGGTGGCGTAGTCGCTGAGCTTGGGCAGGCAGGCGTTGTAGGCGTCACGCAGGGCGTCGCTGTTGACCACCGAGTTCATATGGCTGACCGGCGACCAGGCGCGGCTGATGCGGTCGTCCATCAGGTCCAGGGGTTCGATCAGATTGTCCCAGGTGAAGGGTTGCTCCTGGTCGAGGAGGCGTTCGGTCAGGGTACGGCTCTCGGCCAGGAGCCGGTCGATGGCCGGCTCGACATGCTCCGGGAGGATCTGGCTGAAGGCGGGCAGCCCTTCGGGGTTGAGCAGGGGGTTTTCCATCGGTGTGCGCGGGCCTGTGTGGGAAAAGGCGCTATTTTGCCACAGATGGGTGCCTGGGAGGCGGGCTAGAAGCGGGCGCTCAGCAACAGGGTGGCCGTGGCCCCGCCGGCGAAGAAGGCGGCGAGGGCCAGGGCGGCCAGGAGCCGGTAGCGTCGCACCAGGTCGAATTCGGGCAGGGTGGAGATGAGAAACGGGTGGCGACGTGAGCCGGTGCGCCCGAGGCTGTGCGGGCTCCGGCCACTGATCCGCTCGCGGTAGCGTGCCCCAGCCTCGCTTTTGGCGCGGCGCCGGGCGGTCTCCCACTCTTGCAGGTCGATCCGGCCGTCGCGGTCCTGATCGAAGCGCTCCAGCAACCGGTGCTTGTTCTGTTTCCACGCCTGTAGCAATTCGCGGGTCAGCGTCTCGGTGTTTTGCCGGTGGTCTACCTCGTCGAGGCTGCTGAACAGGCCGATGGCGTAGATCGGGTCGCCGGCGAAGATACGCTCCTCGGTGTACCGGTAGCGGTTGCCGAAACCGATATCGGTGTTGAGCACCCGGGCGATGCGAAACAGGGGCTGCCGGGTGACGCGCCGGCGCGCGGGCGCGCGATCGGCGGGGAACGGGGTACTGCCGAACCAGACGCTCTTGTCGCCGGGGGTGATGCTCGCCCCCTCGGGGTGGATCAGGCACTCGCCGCTGCCGTCGTCGAGCAGAAACGGCTGGCTGCTGCTCTTGGTCTCGATGGAGCGCCACCCCTTATCGTGGCGCTTTTCGATCTTGTAGCGGAACCAGCAGCAGTCGATGCCGGTAAGCGGGGCGGCAAGCGGTCCGTCGGCGCCGTCCCGGGCCTCGCCGTTGAGCTCCACGTAGCCCTGCTGGGCGGAGCGGATGCGGGCGGTGGGGGTATCCTCGATCAGGCGCGCGCGGGCGAGGTTGCGGAAGGCGAACCAGAAGCCCCCCACGGCGGCGGCCAGGGCCAGGGCCGTGAAGATCCAGAATTCGGCCGTGGCGAGGCGGACGATCTGCTCGGTCATCGGTTCAGCCGCTGAACAGCCCCTTCATGTCGACGTCCGCCGTCTCTTCGGCGCTGAACTCCAGCAGCTCGGCCGCCTTGAAGTTGAACAGCCGGGCGATGATCAGATCCGGGAACTGCTCGATGCGCACATTGTTGTTGTTGACGCTCTCGTTGTAGAACTCGCGCCGGTCGGCAATGCTGTTCTCCAGGCCGGTGATGCGCGACTGCAGGTGTTGGAAGGTCTCGTTGGCCTTCAATTCGGGGTAGGCCTCGGCGACGGCGAAGAGATTGCCCAGGCCGAGGCGCAGCTGTCCTTCGGCGGCGCCCAGGGCGCCGATGTCGCCGCGCTGCTGGGCGGCGGAGACGGCCCCGCGGGCCTGCATCACCCGTTCCAGGGTCTCCTGCTCATACTGCATGTACTGTTTGCAGGTCTCGACCAGCTTCGGCAGCTCGTCGTGGCGCTGTTTGAGCAGCACGTCGATGTTGGCCCAGGCCTTGGTGACGGCGTGCTTGAGGCTGACCAGGGCGTTGTAGATGGCGATGGCGTAGAAGACCAGGGCGGCGATGCCGCCAAGGACGATGAAGCTTCCGATTTCCATAAGCCGCTCCTTACAATGGGTTGCCCGGAGTATATCATTGTCGGCAGACGAATCTGCGAGGAGAGCCCCATGTCCAATGTCCGCCCCTTCGATGGCATGCAGCCGAAGATCGCCGAGGAGGCCTGGGTCGACCCCAGCGCGGTGGTGATCGGCGACGTGGAGATCGGGCCCGGGGCGTCGATCTGGCCGCTGACGGTGGTGCGCGGCGATATCCACCGCATCCGCATCGGCGCGGGGAGCAATATTCAGGACGGCAGCGTGGTGCACGTGACCCATGACAGCCGCTTCAACCCCGGCGGTTTTCCGGTGTGCATCGGCGAGCGCGTCACCGTCGGCCACAAGGTGATGCTGCACGGCTGCACCATCGGCGACTACTGCCTGATCGGCATGGGGGCGATCGTGATGGATGGGGCGCGGATCGGGGCGCGGGTGATCCTGGCCGCAGGCAGTCTGGTGCCGCCGGGTAAGCACCTGCCGGGAGGTTACCTCTACCGGGGATCGCCGGCCAGGCAGGTGCGCCCCCTGGGCGAGGAGGAGCTGGCCTTTCTGGAGTATGTCTCGGGCAACTACGTGGAGCTGGCGCGGCGCTACCGGCGGCAGGAGTCGCCGCCCGCGGCCGGCTGAGCGGTTCAGGCGCGCAACATGCGGATCACCCCGGCGGTGGCCGGCCGCACCCCGCGCCACAGCAGAAACGACTCCGCCGCCTGTTCCACCAGCATGCCCAGGCCGTCGAGGGCTTGGGAGGCGCCGTGGCTGCGCCCCCAGTGCACGAAGGCGGTGGGCTGGGAGGCGTACATCATGTCGTAGGTGACCCCGCCCGGGACCAGGCAGTCCTCGGGGATGGCGGGGACCTCGCCGCTCAAACCCGAGGCGGTGCCGTTGATGACTACGTCGAAGCGCCGCCCCGCCAGTTCGTCGAGCCCGCAGCCCGCCACCTCGCCCATCCCGGTTACCTCCGCCGCCAGCGCCCGCGCCTTGGCGGCGGTGCGGTTGGCGATGGTCAGCCGCGCCGGTTGCTGCTCCAGCAGCGGGCGCAGCACGCCCCGTGAGGCGCCGCCCGCCCCCAGCAGCAGGAGGTCCCGCCCACGCAGCTCCACGCCGTGGTTTTCGGTGAGGTCGCGGACCAGGCCGATGCCGTCGGTGTTGTCGCCGAGCAGGCGCCCGTCGGGGAGGAGGATCAGGGTGTTGACCGCGCCGGCGGTCTCGGCCCGTGGCGTGCGCTCGTCGGCGAGGCGCCAGGCCTGCTCCTTGAAGGGGACGGTGACGTTCAGTCCCCTGCCGCCGCTGTTCAGGAAGTCGCGCACCTCCCGCTCGAAGCGTTCCAGGCCGCCGAGGAGCTTTGCGTAGTGGATCTCCTGGCCGGTCTGGCGCGCGAACGCGCCGTGGATCAGGGGCGACTTGCTGTGCTCGATGGGGTTGCCGATAACGGCGTATCGGTCAGTCATTCAACCACTGGGCGGCGCGTTTGGCGAAATAGGTGAGGACGCCGTCGGCACCGGCGCGCTTGAAGCCGAGCAGGGCCTCCATGATCACCGCCTGCTCGTCCAGCCAGCCGTTGCCGGCGGCGGCCATCAGCATGGCGTATTCGCCGCTGACCTGGTAGGCGTAGGTGGGCACGCCGAAGGTGTCCTTGACCCGGCGCACGATGTCCAGGTAGGGCATGCCGGGCTTGACCATCACCATGTCGGCACCCTCGTTCAGATCCAACTCCACCTCGCGCAGGGCCTCGTCGCTGTTGGCGGGGTCCTGCTGGTAGGTGTATTTGTTGCCGGCGCCGAGGTTGGCGGCGGAGCCCACCGCGTCGCGAAACGGGCCGTAGAAGCTGGAGGCGTACTTTGCCGAGTAGGCTAGGATGCGGGTGTGGATGTGGCCGTCCGCCTCCAGGGCGGTGCGCACCTCGCCGATGCGCCCGTCCATCATATCCGACGGGGCCACCACGTCGGCGCCCGCCGCCGCGTGGGAGAGGGCCTGTCGGACCAGCACCTCCACCGTCACATCGTTGAGAACATATCCGCTGTCGTCGATAATGCCGTCCTGGCCATGGGTGGTGAAGGGGTCGAGGGCCACGTCGGTGATCACGCCCAGCTCCGGAACGGCGTCCTTCAGGGCGCGTACCGCCCGCTGGGCCAGGCCGTCGGGGTTGTAGGCCTCGGCCGCGTCCAGGGATTTGGCCTCCAGCGGGGTGACCGGAAACAGCGCCATGGCGGGGATCCCCAGATCGTGGGCCGCGCGCGCCTCCTGCACCAGCAGGTCGATGCTCAGCCGTTCGACGCCGGGCATCGAGGGCACCGCCTCGCGGTTGCCGCGTCCCTCCAGCACGAACACCGGATAGATGAAGTCGTCCGGGCTGAGGCGCGACTCGCGCATCAGGCGGCGGGAGAAGTCGTCACGGCGCATGCGCCGCATGCGGGTGGCGGGATAACGGGAGGAGAGGGCGCACTTGTTCTGCATGGTTTGGGGTTCACTGCTGTCCGACGATCCCGGTACGATACCGCAGGGGGCGGGAGGTTGCATCCCCGGGCCACTCTTTTTTGTGGCTCTTCCCCTGATTGAGTGGGTACATATCACCTAGCTGCCCCTTCGGGGTAAAGATCCAACCCACCAAGGTGGAAGTAAATCGCATTGGCAAATCGCTTTTTGTTACGAAAACCTCTGCTGCGAA
>PQCP01000123.1 GCA_003062205.1 Candidatus Sedimenticola endophacoides | reverse complement strand
TGGTTTTACCGCCCCTTCGGGCAGGGCCGAAAAAGGATCTGGATGGCGGGTAGGGCGCATCGATGGCGCTATGCGTCGTCCAGGCGCAGCTCGACATAGGCCTCGTCGCGGAGCCGGCGCAGGTAGAGCTCGGTTTCCTCGGACAGCTTGCGTTTCTGGATCGCCTTGTACGCCTCGGAGCGCTCCACCGCCTGGGTGCTGTCGTGCTGGCGCCGCTCCAGCACCTGGACGATGTGCCAGCCGAAGTCGGTGCGGAAGGGGGCGCTGATCTGACCCGGGGCGAGCTGGTCCATCTCCTCCTCGAAGCTGGGCAGCATGTCGCCGGGGGTGATCCAGCCGAGGTCGCCGCCGTTGATGGCGGAGGTCTTGTCGTCGGAGTGGGAGCGGGCCAGGGTGGCGAAGTCGTCGCCGCTTTCGATGCGCGATTTGAGCTGTTGCAGGCGCACCCGGGCGTCGTCCTCGGAGACGATTTCGTTGCTGCGGATCAAAATGTGGCGGGCCTGGGTCTGGGTGATGATCACCCGCTCGCCGCCCCGGTAGTCCTCCAGCAGGATGATGTGGTAGCCGCTGGGGGTGCGGATCGGCTCGCTGACCTGGCCGCGCTCCATGCCGCGCACGGTGTCGGTGAACAGGGTCGGAAGCTGGTTGGCCGGGAGCCAGCCGAGGTCTCCTCCCTCCAGGGCCTGGCGGCTGTCGGACTCGGCGATGGCCAGGGCACGGAAGTCCGCTCCCTGGCGGATCTCCCCGACCAGGCGCTGTGCCTTGTCACGGGCGTTGCGCGTCTGCTCCGGCGAAGCCGCCTCCGGGGTGGAGACGAGGATATGCAGCAGGTGGTAGTCGCTGCGCGAGTCCAGGCCGCTGCTGGCGCGGGCGAGGAAGGCCTCGATTTCGCGGTCGGTGACCCGGATGCGTCGTTTGATCTGCTGGTCGCGCAGGCGCTGGATGGTGATCTGCTCGCGGATGCCCTCGCGGAACTGGCGTAAGTCGATCCCGTTCTGCTCCAGGGCCTGGCGGAACTGCGACAGCCCCAGGCCGTTCTTGCGGGCGATGTTGTTTACCGCCTGGGCCAGGGTCTCCTCGGTGACCGTGATGCCGGCGGCCGCCGCCGCGGCCATCTGCAGTTTGTTGAGGATCAGGCGCTCCACCAGCTGCCGCTCCAGGACTTCGCGTGGGGGGATGCGGGCGCCCTTCTGGCGCAGCTGGGCGACGATGCCTGCCAACTCCCCCTCCAGTTCGCTCGCCACCACCACGTCGTCGTTGACGATGGCGATGATGCGGTCGAGGGATTGGACATCGGCCGCCCGGGCGGCGTTATACAGGCTCAGGCCCAGGAGCAGTGCTCCCAGACCGGCGATGAGGTCTCTTGAGGTCATGGGTGGTATCCAACGCTATTTGTCGGGGTCCGAAGTGTAGCCGAGGATGCCGTCTTCCAGGAACTGATCGATGCGGTCGCCGAGACTGGTCAGTCCGGTCAGCTCCAGTTGCAGGAAGATCCCGATGTCGGGCTCGGCGTTGGCGTCGATGCGGTGCTGGCGCAGGACCAGGCGCGAGCTCCAGCAGCAGCTGTCATACTCGACGCCGGCGAATGCCTCCATGGTGGCGCTGTGCATCAGGGAGTAGTCCCAGCGTCCGACCAGGTTCCACTGGTGGTTGAGCGGCAGGCTGGCCGAGATGTCGGTCTTTTCGTAATCGCCGTCGTCAAAGCGGTAGGCGAAGTTGAACAGGCGTCCCTCGCCGTTGTTGTAGTTGACGGCAAAGGCTGCCTTCTCGGTCTCGTCGTCCAGGTGTGGGTTCCATTGCAGGCCGGCGCCGGTGCGCCAGTTGCGGCTGATCCGGGCCGCCACCTCGGCGACGAAGGCGGAGCTGTCGTCCGTGTCTACGCTGCCGCTGCTGCTCTGGAGCTGCACCTCACGGTCACTGAAGTAGTAGATCTGGCCGAGGCTGGCGCGCAGGAACTCCTCGCCGGTGCGCCGGTCGAGGTTGCGGCTGGTCAGGGCCAGGGTCAGCTGGTTGGCGTCGCCCACCTTGTCGGCGCCGCTGAAGCGGTTTTCGCGGAACAGGCTGGCGAAGCTGAAGCCGTGCTCCGCGGTGTCGAAGTCGGGCAGCGCGCTCTGGTCCTCGTGGGGGGTGTAGAGGTAGTAGAGACGCGGCTCCAGGGTCTGGGTGATGGCGTCGCCGAACCAGTTGGTCTCACGCTCGAAGTAGAGTCCGCTGTCCACGCTGAGGGTGGCGGTGGTGCGCGTCGGGTCGTCCTCCAGACCGGGGGCCTGGTCTTCGAGGTCGTAGCTGGTGTAGCGGACGCCGAGTTTCGGCGTCAGGAAGCCCCAGCTGCGCCGCAGCGGCAGGCTCAGGGCAGGATAGAGGTCGAGGCGCTCGCCGGTAACGCCGCTCGATTTGCCGAAGCTGACGTACTCGCCACGCAGGTGGTAGGTAAGCCCCAGGGTCTGATCGGGCCGGTTCATGTCGAACAGCAGCTGCGGCAGGCGGTCGTAGCTCTCGGCGGTGGTGCCCAGGGTCTGGAAGTTCTGCACCCGGCCCAGGGCGTGCCAG
The DNA here is from genome assembly GCA_003062205.1 of Candidatus Sedimenticola endophacoides. GTDB lineage: Bacteria > Pseudomonadota > Gammaproteobacteria > Chromatiales > Chromatiaceae > Sedimenticola_A > Sedimenticola_A endophacoides. Next base: position 6,791 of record PQCP01000123.1, on the reverse strand, counting down.
CCATTCCCGTGGTAGGCGAGGTCGGCGCGCCGCTCCAGGGTGGTGGTGCTGGAGACGGCGAGACTGCCTCCGAGGTCGTCGAAGTAGTCGTCGTCGGAGACGTGGTTGAGGTTGACGTCGTAGTGCCAGCGTGTGGCGGGGTCGCCGTTGGCGCGCAGGCTCAGCGAGCCGCGCTCGTCGTGGGCGCTGCTGGCGCTGTCGCTGGGCAGCAGCTCGGCGCGCAGTTCGCCGCTGTGTTGTTCGAGCAGATAGCGGAATTCACCGCCCAGCATCAGGCCGCGTTCGGAGATGATGCGTGGGGTGAGGGTGAGGTCGTAATTTGGCGCCAGGTTGAAGTAGTAGGGCAGGGAGATATCCGCCCCGTTGCTGTCGCTGTAGCCGATCGAGGGGGTCAGCAGGCCGCTCTTGCGCCGGTCGTCGATGGGGAAGGTCAGGTAGGGGGCGTAGGCGAAGGGCACCCCCTTGAAGCTTACCTTGGCGTTCCGCGCGGTACCCACGCCGCTGGCACGATCAAGCTCCAGCTCGGCCGCCTCGATTAGCCAGTCGCTGTTGCCGGGGCGGCAGGTGGTGTAGCTGATGTTGGTGTAGCGGGAGCGGTCGCGGTCGATGATCTCCGCGCTGTCGGCGCCGCCGCGGGCGGCGCGGTCGATGAGCCGGTACTCGACCCCCTGCAGGGTGCCGCTGTTGGTGGCCAGGTGCAGATCGGCACTCGCCCCGCCGACGCGCAGACCGGGCTGGGCGAACAGTACCTCCTGTTCGGCGTGCAGGGTATCGTCGACATTGTTGTACTCGACCCGTTGCGCGTGGAGGATCTGGTCGCCCTGGCGCGCCTCGACCGCGCCGCTGAATATCGCCAGATCCTGGTCGCGGATGAACTCCGCCCCATCGGCGCTGATCTGTGTCTGGTCGCCCTCCAGGGTTGTGATGGGCAGGGTGTCGAAGCCCTCTCCAGGGCTGCACTGGGCCCAGTTGAGTCCGCTGTCGATGGCGGCAAATTCCGCCCCGGGGGTGGGTTGCTCCGACGTGGGCGCGGGATCCTGGAGAGTCGCCACTTCGGGCTGATGCGGCGTGCGAGGCGTGGGTTGCTGTTTTGGCTCCGGTTGCTGTTCCGGCGCCGCGAGGGGGACGGGCACAGGTTGGGCCGCCACTTTGGGCTTGGGCTCGGGTTGGGCCGCCACCTCGGACGCGGGCTGGGTTGCCACTTCGGGTTTGGGTGCGAGCTTTTCCGCATCGGGCGCGGGTTGGGGCGGGGGCTGGACTGCCACCGTCGGCTCCGGCGCCACCAGTACCCCATCCTTGTAACAGTCCCAGCCGCCGCTGGCGGAGGCGCGGCAGTCCCAGGTCGGGGCGGCCTCTGCGGCGGGGGTCAGCAGCGGTGCGCTGACGGCGATCGATAGGATCCTTCTTTTCCCTGGCACGGCGAGTCTCTGGTTGTGTTGTTATTCTGGCAGTGTTTGCACTTGGCAAGAACCGAATAAAATCGCATAGAATCGCTATTTCTTCAATGGTCAGCGCCAAGGTTCCCGGCCAGGAGCGGTGGCGGGGGCTCAGGACGGCGGGTTTTTTCAGATGCCAGAACGAATCAAAGCCCTGGAGGCGTGGCTCCGTGGGTGCGTTGGGGTCGGCCCCTACACCCTGCATCCTGCCTCGGGCGATGCCAGCTTCCGGCGCTATTTCCGCCTTCTGTTCCCCGATGGGGCGAGCCTGATCGCCATGGATGCCCCGCCGGAGCGCGAGCGTTGTGACACCTTTGTCGATCTGGCCGGACGCCTGGCGGCGTTTGGGGTGCATGTGCCGCGGGTCCACGCCCATGACCTGGAGCAGGGCTTCGTGCTGCTTGAGGATCTCGGCGAGCGGCTCTACCTGGACGCCCTGGACGCGGGTTCGGTGGAACGCCTCTATGGCGACGCCCTCGCCACCCTGGTGGTGATCCAGGCCTGTGGCCCGCGCCAGGATCTGCCGCCCTACGATGCGCCGCTGCTGCGCCGTGAGCTGGCGATCTTTCCCGAGTGGCTGCTGGAGCGCCGATTGGGGTTGCGCCTTGATGCCGCTACCCGGGCGCTGCTGGCCGATGCCTTCGAGCGGTTGGTCGACAACGCCCTGGAGCAGCCGGTGGTCTGCGTGCACCGCGACTATCACTCCCGCAACCTGCTGCTGACCCGGAGCCACCCCCCGGGGGTGATCGATTTTCAGGACGCCGTGCTGGGCCCGGTGACCTACGATCTGGTCTCGCTGCTGCGTGACTGCTATATCGCCTGGCCCCGGGAGCGGGTCGAAGGCTGGGCCATGGGGTATTTCCAGCTGGCGCTGCAATCGGGGGTGGTGCGACCGGAAGACGAGGCGCGCTTCCTGCGCTGGTTCGACCTGATGGGGATGCAGCGCCATCTCAAGGCGGCGGGAATCTTCGCCCGCCTCGATCGTCGCGACGGCAAGCCGGGGTATCTCAGGGAGATTCCGCGCACGCTCGGTTATGTGGTCGAGGTGGCGGCACGCTACCCTGAGCTGGCGCGCTTCGGTGGCTGGATTGCGGCGCGGGTGTTAGGGCGGCTGTAGCCGTGTGGCCGGGCGTTCGGCGCCCGCCGGTTCATTCGCCTCGGTGGTTGCTTTTGCGCCCGATGCGGCGGGACTTGCGGTGCGGGATGGGGACCGCCCCCCACACCAGCCGGGCATAGTCGTTTACCGTGCGGTCGCAGGAGAAGCTGCCCATGGCGGCGGTGTTGAGGATGGCGGCGCGGGCCCAGGCCGCCTTGTCCCGGTAGAGGGCGTTGGCCCGTTCGTCGCTCTGGATATAGGCACGGTAGTCGGCCAGCACCATGAAGTGGTCGCCGTCATCGATCAGGCTCCGCAGGATCGCCTTGTAGCGGTTGGGGTTGGTGGGGGAGAAGTAGCCCTGGTCGATCATGTCGAGGGCCCGCTTCAGCTCCGCATCCTGTTCGTGGTGGAGGCGCGGGTCGTAGCCGTTCTGGCGCTTGCGGGCGATCTCGTCAGCGGTCAGTCCGAAGCAGAAGAAGTTCTCCTCGCCGACCTGCTCGCGGATCTCGATGTTGGCCCCGTCCAGGGTGCCCATGGTCAGCGCGCCGTTGAGCGCTAGTTTCATATTGCCGGTGCCCGAGGCCTCCATGCCGGCGGTGGAGATCTGCTGCGAGAGGTCCGCCGCGGGGATGATGTCGCAGGCGGTCGAGACGTCGTAGTTGGGGATGAACAGCATCTTCAGCTGGGGCGCTGACTTGGGGTCGTTGTTGATCACCGCCGCCACGTCGTTGATCAGGCGGATGATCAGCTTGGCCATCAGGTAGCCGGGGGCTGCCTTGCCGCCGAGCAGGATGGTGCGCGGCACTAGGTCCGGGGCGATGCCGTCGCATATGCGGTTGTAGAGTGTGATCACGCGCAGCACGTTGAGCAGCTGCCGCTTGTATTCGTGGATGCGTTTGACCTGTACATCGAACAGGGTATAGGGGTCGATGGTACTGCCCAGGTGGAGCATGGTCAGGTCGGCGAGACGCGCTTTGTTGGCCCGTTTTGCGAGCATGAAACGCTGCTGGAATTCGCTGTCGTTGGCGTACGCCCGCAGGCGTTCGAGCTGGCTGAGATCCTTTACCCAGTCATGCCCGATGACGTTGCGCAGCAGGCCGCTGAGGTTGTGGTTGGCTTCATTGAGCCAGCGCCGGGGGGTGATGCCGTTGGTGATGTTGACGATGCGTTCGGGGTCGAGGCGGTGGAAGTCGGCGAAGGTCTGCTGTCGGAGAAGGTCGGTGTGCAGTTGCGAGACGCCGTTGACCCGGCGGCTGCCGATGACCGCCAGGTTCGCCATGCGCACCCGGCGCGCTCCCTCTTCGTCGATGATGGAGAGGCGCTTGAGCAGCTCCATGTCGTTGGGATAGAGGTGGGTGACGGTCAACAGGAAGCGCCGGTTGATCTCGAAGATGATCTGCATGTGCCGGGGCAGCAGGCGCTCCATCAGCTCCACCGGCCAGCTCTCCAGCGCCTCGGGCAGCAGGGTGTGGTTGGTGTAGTTGAAGGTCTTTTGGGTGATCTTCCACGCCTGTTGCCACTCCAGCTTGTACTTGTCGAGCAGGATGCGCATCAGCTCGGGGATGGCGATGCTCGGGTGGGTGTCGTTGAGCTGGATGGTGATGTGCTCGGGGATCTGGCGCAGGCTCTCGTACTGCTGCAGGAAGCGGCGCAGGATGTCCTGTAGCGAGGCGCTGACGAAGAAGTACTGCTGGCGCAGGCGCAGCTCCTGGTTCGCGCTGGCCCGGTCGTCCGGGTAGAGTACCTTGGAGAGGTTCTCCGAGTAGGCCTTCTCCTCCACCGCCTTGAGGTAGTTGCCGCGGTTGAAGCAGGCGAGGTCGAAGTCGTGGGAGGCCCGCGCCGACCACAGCCGCAGGTTGTTGACCGTCTCCGTGTGGTAGCCGGGGATCGGGGTGTCGTAGGCCATGGCCAGCACCTCCTCGGCGTCGATCCAGTCGTGATGGCGCCGTCCCTTCTTGTCCTGGTACTCCATCACCCGGCCGCCGAAATGGATCTTGTAGACCACCTCGGGCCGGGGGAACTCCCAGGGGTTGCCCGCCTTGAGCCAGCTTTCCGGCAATTCGACCTGCTGGTTCTCCTCCAGAGCCTGGCGGAACATGCCGTATTCGTAGCGGATGCCGTAGCCGGTGCCCGGCAGGTCGAGGGTCGCTATGGAGTCGAGGATGCAGGCGGCCAGGCGCCCCAGGCCACCGTTGCCGAGGGCGGCGTCGTGCTCCATGCCCAGGATCTCCTCCAGGTCCAGGCCGAGGCGCTTGAGCGCCTCCTCGCAGCTGTCGCGGAAACCGATATTGAGCAGGGCGTTGTTGAGGCTGCGCCCGACCAGAAATTCCAGTGACAGATAGTAGATCCGTTTGGTGCCGGAGCGGTAGTAGCTGCGGTGGGTCTCCATCCAGCGTTCGATCAGGCGGTCGCGCACAACGTAGGAGAGGGCGTTCAGCCAGTCATGGTCGACCGCGGTATAGGGATCCTTGCCGATGGTGTAGACCAGCCGATTGTTGATCGAGCGCTGGATCTCGTCGGGGTCGGTGCCCCGGTAGTCGTGCTCGAAGGCATCGGGATCGAATTCACTCATGCCTAAAGCCTAGCCTTTTTGTGCGGGTTGTGCGCGAGGGGCCGGGAGCGGCCATCCAGGTGTTGCCGGGGCGCTATCCCCGCTCCCTGGCAACGGCGCGGTAGCCGATGTCGCCGCGGTAGTAGACTCCATCCCAGTCGATGGCGCGGGTCAGTTCGTAGGCCCTGGCCTGGGCCTCGGCGACGCTCTCGCCGAGGGCTGTGGCGCAGAGTACCCGCCCTCCGCTGGTCACGACCCGGCCGCCCTCCTCGGCGGTGCCGGCGTGGAACACCTTCATGCCCTCGCTCTCCTGCTCCGGTAGGCCGCTGATTTCCGCTCCCTTGCCATAGCTGCCGGGGTAGCCGCCCGCGGCCAGGACCACACCCAGCGAGGCGCGCGGGTCCCATGCGGTCTGCTCCCGGTCGAGGCGTCCCTCCAGGGCGGCCAGGCAGTGGGCCACCAGATCGGAACGCATGCGCAGCATGATCGGCTGGGTCTCTGGGTCGCCGAAGCGGCTGTTGTATTCGATCACCTTGGGGGTGCCGTCGGCCATGATCATCAGCCCCGCGTAGAGGAAGCCGGTGTAGGGCAGGCCCTCGGATGCCATGCCGCGAACCGTGGGCAGGATCACCTGCTCCATGATGCGCTGGTGGATCTCTGGGGTGACCACCGGTGCCGGGCTGTAGGCGCCCATGCCGCCGGTGTTGAGGCCGGTGTCGCCGTCGCCGGCGCGCTTGTGGTCCTGGCTGGTGGCCATCGGCAGCACGTGCGCGCCGTCGGCCATGACGATGAAGCTGGCCTCCTCGCCGTCCAGGTACTCCTCGATCACCACCCGGCTTCCGGCCTCGCCGAAGGCGTTGCCGGAGAGCATGTCGCGCACCGCCGCTGCGGCGGTGGCCAGATCCATGGCCACGATCACCCCCTTGCCGGCGGCCAGGCCGTCGGCCTTGACCACGATCGGCGCGCCCACCTGGTTCAGGTAGGCCAGGGCCGGTTCCACCTCGGTGAAGGTGCGGTAGTCGGCGCTGGGGATGGCGTGGCGGGCCAGGAAGTCCTTGGTGAACGACTTGGAGCCTTCGAGCTGGGCGGCGCCCCGGCTGGGGCCGAAGCAGTTGAGGCCGGCTGCGCTGAAGGCGTCGACCACGCCGAGCACCAGTGGCGCCTCGGGGCCGACGATGGTGAGGCCGACCTCGTTGTCCTGGGCGAATGCGATCAGGCGTTCGATCTCCTCGGCGCCGATGGCGATGTTCTCCACCCCGGCTTCCAGGGAGGTGCCGGCGTTGCCCGGCGCCACGAATACGGTGTCGGCCAGGGGGGACTGGGCGGCTTTCCAGGCGAGGGCGTGCTCGCGCCCGCCGCCGCCGATGATCAGGATGTTCATAGTCTGCTTGCCTTGCTGTGTATCGGTGCCGGGTTGGGCCGGTGGCGGCCCCCCGGGTGCTTCGGGTGGGGGGTATTGTATCAGCGATGGGCGGTGACGCCACGCTCGCTCTGCTCGAAGAAGCGGATGATGCGTGCGCTGTCCGCGTCACCCGCCTCCTGTTTCAGCCGCGCCAGCGCCTGGGTGGTGTTGAGTCCGCTGTGGTAGAGCAGTTTGTAGGCCTGTTTGATGGCCTTGCGCCGGGTGGCGTCGAATCCCCCGCGGCGCAGACCCACCACGTTGAGCCCGGCGATGCGCGCCGGGTTGCCGTCGGCGGTGGTGTAGGGG
>PQCP01000120.1 GCA_003062205.1 Candidatus Sedimenticola endophacoides | reverse complement strand
TCAGCTCGACAACGTTACTATCGTTCATGCGGTGTACCTCTCTCTGTTGATTGTTGATCCGCCAAGATCAATCAACAGGGTACACCGCTCTTTCAATCAGCCCATACACCAGAAATCAGCATACCTCATGGCAGCGGCGATTAGCCTCAATGAAAGGTGCGCCAAGGGTGCTGAGGACGCGGTTTCCGGTCAGGCCGAAGATAAAATCGGTGTACGGGTCATCGAGCGCCAGTTGCATCAACTCGGGGTTGGAGAAGTGGCCGTCGCCGCGCATGACGATATGGGTGTTGGGCCAGGCGGTGCGCAAGCGCTTCAATACCCGTTTGAGGATCATGGCATTCTCTGCCCCCTTGGGACGTTTGCCAGGGCGAAGGGCGGCGGTGATGAACTTGCCGGAGAGCCCTTCGAACAGAAACAGGGGCAGATAACAATAACCGCGGTAGTGGTGGTTATAGAAGCTCAGTTCTTGCTGGCCGTAGGTGGAGTCCTCGGAATGGTCCATGTCCAGGACAATGAGTTTGGGCGCCTTGGCATAGCTGGCAATAAACTGTTCGACGAAGGCCTGGGCTATCCGGTAGATATCCTTGGTGGAAGCGGCGTTCTCCAGGCGGGAAAACGTTGGCGCGCTGGCTAAATGGTTATCGGTATCCAGCGGCCGGTGGTCTAGCCCCAGTTTGAATACGGGATCGCCTCTCAGGGTATTGGCGTCATTGCCATCCTCGTAGGCGCAAGCGATTTGGTAGGTGCGCTGAGCAAACAACGCCTGTAGCTTGTGAGTGATATAGGATGGATGGCGCTGGTCGTTGAAGGCGCAGGCCAAGCGCTCGGTCAAGCCGATTTGGCGGTCGAGGCCGCGTAGAATCATGGGACCGAAATCCGAGGACAAGGCGCCGCCGTCAAAATCGCCACGCACGCTCAGGCCGTCAACGGGGAGAAATCTCAGCGGTTCTTGGGTAGACTTGGACATGGGGCGACCTCGTTTAGCTTCACCGAAGCGTTTTTGGCGAAATACCAATTATATCAATTGGTTGAACGAGGTGCGCCCTTTTTTATGAATAATTCGGGCTAGATGCGCATCTGGATCAGGTTATGAATGTCATCACGACGGGAAATCCAGCTTGGCGTGGCCGATGAACTGCGGCTGGTTTTGTGCAGTTATCAAAGGGTGGCGTTTCTGGAACATTAGATAATCCCAGGACACGTTATCGCCCTCTGTGGTCACGGGTAAATCGTTATCAGCTGTCTCTCCAGAAGCTGCGTAACAATCTGTTTTACATCGGAAACAATCAATTCCGCAGGGGTATTCGGAAATGCGGCCTGCAGCGTCGAAGTTATTTCTGCGTGGGTGGTTGGTTGCTCAAGCAGGTGCCAGATCGCGCTTCCTGTCGGGTTGAGATGGTAGAGGGTGCCGGTATCCGGAGATGCGAGGAAGCCGGAATCGGATATGCTCCGGTATTCGATCCCCGGTTTCCGGGCGAGTACCAGCGTTAACGGGTTGTGGGTCGGCATCACGCGTATCTCCGTGAGCGGGGGGGAGCGGCGTCCGTTTCCGGCTCTCCAAACATGGCGCAGAGCAGGTCGGCGGCCTGGGATGGTGTGTCGTAGGTCAGGGTGTGGCAGGGGGTCTCCGCAATCAGTGAAAACAGACCATCGAGTATTTCCGGGGCTGGGGTTCGGCGCGTGAAGTTGCGCTGGATGACCTGTTTCAGAGCGTCGCCCTTGTCCGCCGTGCGGATCGATGGGGGTTCGGTTGGGGAGCGGTTGAGGAGGACAATGCCGACCACGGATGCCCGTTCACCGATGGGGACGAGTTGCCTGCGGTTCAGGTTGCAATAGAGGAATCGATTACTCGCGGGGCCGCGTTGGTGGTCGATGAACGTGAACAGTTGGGGGTCATCCACCTCGGGCAGGGGGAGTCGCAGGCGGGGCAGTATCCCGAGGGCGATCCCTTTGCGCTCCGACCGGGAGTAGGGGATGACATCGTCGCTGAATATCCGCAGCCCCATGGAGGCGAGTTTTATTGCCAAAGTGCTTTTGCCCGACCGGTAGGTGTTGGGAAAGAGTACGAGCCCCTGTGGAAAGACGACGCCCCCGCAGTGTAGGGAGAGCAGGTCGGGCTTGTCGAGCAGATAGGCGTGGAGCAGATCGACGATGAAGTCGCAGCACGCGTCGACCGTGTGGCGATAGCCGCGCTCCCGCGCCAGCCAGCGGGAGTTGCGGAGAAACCCCCGGGGGGTGTGGCGCAGTGTGATCAAGGGGGGGGGCGTGCACGGTTTTCTCGACTCGCTCGATCCGCCAGTCGCGCAGTATCCGTGAGGCCACGTTCAGAAACCGATCCTCACCACCGCGCAGGGAGATGGTGCCTGGGATGTTGCTGAACCGGTAGTGTACAGGGCTGTGGTCCATGGTCGTGTCCGGGTGCGTTTTGTTGCCCGAGCGGCCTGCCTCTCCGGAGGGTGAGGAGGCCGCTCAGGGGGTGATCAGATACCGCCGCCAGCCGGATCGCCAGCACCAGTCCCACCCGTGCCCGTGCCCGTGCCCGAGCCGGTTCCGGTGCCGGTTCCTCCATCGGCGCCTCCACCGAAGCCGGAATCAGCGTCTCCGAAGCCACCACCGCCACCACCGGATGCGCCGCCTCCGAAACCACCGCCGCCACCGGAGGCGCTGCCGGAGTCGCCATCGCCACCACCGGAGCCGCCGCCAGCACCGCCACCGCCGGAGCCGCCACCAGCACCACCACCACCGCCGGAGCCACCGCCGTCACCACCTCCTCCACCGCCACCCCCTCCATCACCACCGCCGCTGGCGTGGGCGTTGGTGAGGCTCATCAGGCTCGGTGCCGCATAGACGGTGGTAATGCCAAGACCCAACCTGGCGAGTGCCGCCCTACGGCTGAGGTCCACTTCCTCCGGGTCAGCTATGGATGTTTTCTCTTTGCTCTCTTTCATGACACGCTCCTCTGTTAACGGCTCTCTTCAGCCGGGTTACTTTTCCCTTGTCCAGGTGCCCACGGGTCCGTCGCTGCACATGGTGCGGGTGTTGGGTCGACCGATTCGGCCGTTGACGTTATAGATACTGCGGTACTCCCGACATGCATTACCCAGGGTGTCCGTGGGTACCAGCATGGCGGTGACCTTTCCGGATGCCGATGACCATGTGTCCGCCTCGCCCCTGGGGTTGTCGGTCAGGGCGCGATTCAGGGTGCCGCGCAGCGCTTGTTTTTCCTCCTCGGTGAGGTACGCGCTGTTGAATCCGTAGGTGAGCAGCTGTTTTTTCGAGTTGCCGTCGTATCTGTGCTGGTCTTCGCGCAGCACGTAGTAGCCGACCTCCGGTGCGTAGTAGAAGGTTCGGGTGGCACGCCATCTCCCACTGATGGGTGAGTTGCGTGTGCACTCAATCTTGAAGGTGTCGAAGGTACCCGCCGTCACCGATATCCTCGCGGTATCGACGACGCTGCACTGCCAGTTCCTTTCTATGGTCAGCGGAGGTTTGCTGCCGTCATTGAATTGCACAACCTGGCTGAAGGGGATGGTGGCGGTGTTGCCCACCTTCAGCGGCCACAAAGCCGTTGGTATCGCGGTGGTTCGGCCCTCGCTGCTGCCAGTGCGATTGGTCCAGCTGAGATCCGGGATAACAAAGTTACGGTGGGCTCGATGGGTGCTTTGAAAATTGCTTTCCCAAAGCACCAGTCCCTGATCATGGCCGGTAACCGTGTATACGGCACCCGAGTCGAACATGAAAAATTCGCCGGGAGTGTAGTCGGGCAACTGCGCTGGGGGGAGTTTCGGCCCAGCCGCCTCTTTTGTAGTGATGCTTTGACAGCCAGTAAGACCCAGCATCATGGAGGAGAGAAAAAGCATGGTTGTTTTCCTGTTCATATCAACGTCCATTACCGGTTTGTTGTATTCATGACAGACCAAGGTATTTACAGTGAGGTTGCCGGGTGACGGCCAATCCTCGTGTGGCCCGATTGCAACTCTATGCAGGGTTCCTTAACACCGACTTAACCTGTATCACGCAACCAATCACGCATCCCCGGGTGGCCGGAAAAGCAGCCGGAAAAACAGACCGCACCCAGGCTAAGGTAAACAAGGCGGCCTGATAGGGCGGGGCGGGGTGGTGCATCCGGTGTGGTTCTGAGAACAGAGCGCGTCGTTTGTGATCCGGCGCACCCGGAATCAGATGTTGCGTCAATAGGCGCGTAACCGAGTGTGCCTTCTCCAATGGAGGGATGGATTGCGCGAGCCTCTGTTGGATGTTTAGGGATCGGCTATTATCAAAGGCAGGTACCGAACAGGTTGGAGGACCACATGCGTTCGATCCGTCCTGGTAATGGCCTGACATCTCTTCTCCTGGCGCTGAGCTGTCTGGTGCAACCGCTCCCGGTGGTCGCCGGAAAAAGCGCAGGAGACCTTTTCGACAGACTCGACAATGATGGCGATGGTCGCCTGAGCCAGCAGGAGTGGCGCAAGAAGCGCATATTCAGACAAGTGGATCTGGATGGCGATGGGTTCATTACCCTGGAAGAGCTGCGGCAGCGCCTGGGCGAAGGCGTGGCGGGGCAGGAGGGCGAGATGCCGGATCCGGTTACCATGAGCGCCATCCGCCGGGCCAGCTTCGATGATCCGGCCGATCTCAAGGCCCGGGGGTTGATCGAGACCGGCCTGCACCCGGTCTGGCCAGCAGATGTGAGCTGCCGGGGTATTGATGAGTGGTACGCCATGGACTACACCCACAAGCGCCCCAAGGAGTCCTACCATGGGGGCATCGATATCCCGGCCCCCTTCGGAACCCCCATCCTCGCCGCCATGGCCGGTGAGGTGGTGGCCCTCTATGAGGGGCAGCGCAACCCCCGTGGCATCGAGGTGGTGCTGCGCCACACCCCAGAGCAGAGCGGGTTGCCGCTCTACCTCTACAGCCGTTACACCCACTTCGAACGGATGCCCGGTCTCAAGGTCGGTCAGCGGGTACCCATGGGGGAGGTGTTGGGGACGACCGGCAACAGCGGGGTGCGCGGATGTGAGCTGACCGGCAAGTCCTGCCGGGGGAAGTCGCGGCGCCCGGCCCTGCACTTCGATATTCTCTATACGCGGGACTCTCGCTACTTCGACAGCGGTTCCATCCTGATCCCCTTCGAGGCCCATTGGATGGACCCCAACGCCCTGTATCGCAAGGGACCGCCGTATGACTCCCGGAGCCTGCGCGGGCTGCCGGACGCAGAGAAGGCGGTGGCGATTGCCTATCGCATGGAGAGCGGTGAGCCGGTCCCCTCGTCAACGCGCATGATCTGGCCCTATCCCTGTGTCAAAAAGGGCAGCCGGGAGGCGGAGCGGAAAGGGGCCTGGTCCGGTTTCAATAATCCGGATTGAGTCTCAGCGGGTGGTCCCGTCAAGCAGCTCGTCGAGGAGCGCCGCCGCACTCGCCACGAAGGTGGGACAGGCGGAGAGGAACAGACCCTGTTCGCGCGCCAGCTGATAACCTGCCGGGTCACTGATGTCGCACCCCAGCAGTTGTCGGCACTGGGTGGTGCCGTGGCGGGCGGCAAAGCGATCCTGGAGTTCACGCACCGCCCGGTAGGTACGCTCCTTGGCGGCCTTGTCCGCGATGTCTTCGGTGCCCAGTTCCAGTCCCAGTACCAGGGCGGCCCCGGTGAGGGCGCCGCAGGTTCCGCCCGCGCGCCCCAGGCCGCCACCGAGACCGCTGGCGATACGCAGGGCGAGGCGCTGATCCAGGCCGTAGCGATCGGCATGGCTGGCGACAATCGCCTGGGAGCAGGAGCAGCCGTCGCCGAAACGCTCCACCGGGGAACGGTTTGGATCCTCTCTCTCGTCATGCATCATGCTCTCCTCTGGCAGGGGTCTGAAGTTATTGTGCCGCAATGGGGTGCCGCCCACCAGTCACCACCCACCAGCCGAGAGAACGGCGGCTGCGCATTTCCTGTTTGGGGGGCTTCCCGATGGACGTTGGAGCGGTGTAGTCTTTGCGCTCATGGACAAGTGGATCATGCACCTGGATATGGACGCCTTCTTCGCCGCGGTGGAGCAGCGCGACCACCCGGAGTACCGGGGACGCCCGCTGGTGGTGGGTGCCCGGCCGGGTGGGCGCGGGGTTGTATCCACCTGTTCCTATGAAGCGCGCCGCTACGGTATCCGTTCGGCGATGCCGATCTCAGAGGCCTGCCGGCGTTGCCCCGACGCGATCTATCTCAGGCCCGATATGGCCCGTTATACCGAGGCGTCGCGGCGGGTGATGGCGGTACTTGATGAAGTCTCGCCGCTGGTCGAGCAGGTGTCCGTGAATGAGGCGTATCTCGACATCAGTGGTCTGGAGCGCCTGTTCGGCTCTCCCGCCCGGATCGGCCGCCTCACCAAGCGCAAGGTCTTCGAGGCAGTGGGGCTTACCTGTTCGGTGGGTATCGGTCCCAACCGTCTGATCGCCAAACTGGCCTCCGATTACCGCAAGCCCGATGGCATTACCCTGGTCGCCCCCGATGCGGTACAGGCATTTCTCGATCCGATGCCGGTGGCCAACCTGCGCGGGGTCGGACCCGTGACCCTGGGGCTGCTGCAACGTCTCGGCATCCGCACCGTCGCCCAACTCCGGGCGCTTCCCCTGGAGCTGCTGCAGGCCCACCTGGGGGAGCGGGGAGGCAGCCATCTTCACGCCCAGGCCCGGGGCCGGGGCTCGGACCGGATCGAGGCTGCGGGGCAGCGGCAGTCGGTCTCCAAGGAGACCACCTTCGGCCAGGATGTGAGCGATATTCATGTGCTGAAGAACTGCCTGCGCCAACTCGCCTCCGATGTGGGTCACACCCTGCGCCGGGAGGGGCTCAGGGGCAGGGTGGCAACCTTCAAGGTGCGTCTGCCCGGGTTCGAGACCCACACCCGCCAGCGCCGCCTTGGGGAGGCGGTCGACAGTGATGTGGCCATCTACAAGAGTGCCTGGGCCCTCTATGAGGCGAGCGGCTTCATTGGCCGACCAGTGCGCCTGATCGGCCTTGGAATGAGTGGTTGGGAGGAGGAAGCCGCAGTAATTGAGGACCTCTTCACCCCCAGGGAAGCGCGCGACAGGGAGCGCCGCCTCTACGGCGCTCTCGATGAGATGGCCCTGAAATTCGGTCATCGGGCGGTCTCCCTGGGAGTGAAAAAAGGTCGCGGCTAGACCGTACCGCTTATCCGGATTTGGCCGAAGCCCGTATATATGACGCAGCCGACCGGTTCGCCACCCTCCCTTTCCGGTGATTTGCTTCGCCGGGGCGATCCGGAGGCTTTTTGTCGAGCGCCGTTGGCCGTACCATGTGAGGTGGGCCGGCGCGGGGCCGGCACTGCTTTCCAAGGAGATAGTATGGCCGGTCCACTCAACAGCGACACACTGGATACCCTGTTTTTCAAGGCCCGCACCCACAATGCCTGGCAGGCACGGGAGGTGAGCGACGAGCTGCTGATGCAGCTATACGAGATGCTGCGCATGGGGCCTACCGCCATGAACGCTCTTCCCGGACGGTTTTACTTCATCAAGTCGCCCGAGGCCAAAGAGCGTCTGCGTCCTGCACTCTCCGAAGGGAACATCGAAAAGACCATGCAGGCGCCGGTGACGGTGATCGTGGCCACCGACATCCGCTTCTTCGAACACCTCGGCGAGCTGTTCCCCGCCTATGACGCCCGCCCCATGTACCAGGCGAATCCGGACAAGGCATGGGAGGCGGCCTACCGCAACGCCACCCTGCAGGGCGGGTATCTGATCCTGGCGGCGCGCGCACTCGGCCTGGACGCCGGGCCGATGTCAGGTTTCGATAACGCACGGGTGGATGCCGAGTTCTTCCCGGATGGACGTTTCCGGTCAAATTTTCTGGTCAACCTCGGCTACGGTGATGCGGCCGGGCTCTACCCGCGTGGGCCGCGCCTGGTGTTTGAACAGGCCTGCGGCATTCTTTAGGCGGCTCTGTTTTTGTCGCTTTGAGCGGTCGATAGAACTAAGGCTCCGGCTTCACGGGGGATATCTGCCGTCTTTCCGTGCGGGCTCGCCATGGGCGCTGCAGGGCGTAGAGCTGCTCGATCTCCTGCGCCCAGAGGGTGTCGTCGATGGTCTCCAGAACCATCGGGATCTCATCGAAGCGGGGATCGTTCATGATGTACTCGAAGGCGCCCCAGCCGATGCAGCCCATGCCGAGGCTGTGATGGCGATCCACCCGCGCCCCGAGTTCGGGCTTGCTGTCGTTGAGATGCATGCCCCGGAGGTAGTCGAAGCCGACGATCCGTTCGAATTCGGCGAAGGTCTCCCGGCACGCCTCGGGGGTGCGCAGATCGTACCCGGCGACGAAGGTGTGGCAGGTATCGAGACACACCCCGACCCGTGATTTGTCCGTGACCTGCTCGATGATGGCGGCCAGGTGTTCGAAGCGGTAGCCCAGGTTGGAGCCCTGGCCGGCGGTGTTTTCGATCACCGCGCATACCCCTTCGCTCTGTTCCAGGGCGAGGTTGATCGATTCGGCCACCAGGGCGAGGCTCTGCTCCTCGCTGATCTTCTTCAGGTGGCTGCCCGGGTGAAAGTTGAGCAGCCTCAGCCCGAGTTGTTGACAGCGGTGCATCTCGTCGAGGAAGGCGTCGCGTGATTTCGCCAGCGCCTCTGGTTCCGGATGACCCAGATTGATCAGATAGCTGTCGTGGGGCAGCACGTGCCGGGGGGCAATGCCCACCCGGTCCAGGTTCTCGCGGAAGGCGGCGATGCTCTCCGCAGCCGATCATGGACAGCCACGTATATCGCCGCCACGTATATCGCCTGCAGCCGATCATGGACAGCCACGTATATCGACCCCCTGACAGGCAAAAGGTTGTGGTTGTGCCAGATAAAGTTAAAGAATTCCAGTGTGTTAGATGAGATTCCGAGGATCGTGACCGGGGTTTCCGGCAGCGTGACCGCTGATTCCGGAAATGTACCCAAAATCGGTCACGATAAAACGGAATAGCCGGTCACGATCCTCCGGAATGGGCGGTCACGATAAAACGGAATGAGCGGTCACGTTGGTCCAGAATACGCACGTATATCGCGTGGACCGAGCCGATCATGGACAGCCACGTATATCGGCCACGTATATCGCCGCCACGTATATCGCCCGTATACCGAAGGCGATGTGTTCATACGTATTTATTTCGAATAATGTATTGATGTTCATGTAATTGGAATTAAACTAATTAAATAAATCACCATATTAAAAATAATGTTTATTGATCTGGCGCAATTAGTGAGGACCTTTTGAAGTGCTAGCCCGAATTATTCATAAAAAAGGGCGCACCTCGTTCAACCAATTGATATAATTGGTATTTCGCCAAAAACGCTTCGGTGAAGCTAAACGAGGTCGCCCCATGTCCAAGTCTACCCAAGAACC
>PQCP01000067.1 GCA_003062205.1 Candidatus Sedimenticola endophacoides | reverse complement strand
CGCTCAGGCCGTCAACGGGGAGAAATCTCAGCGGTTCTTGGGTAGACTTGGACATGGGGCGACCTCGTTTAGCTTCACCGAAGCGTTTTTGGCGAAATACCAATTATATCAATTGGTTGAACGAGGTTCGCCCTTTTTTATGAATAATTCGGGTTAGTGAGAGGATATGACATAATCGTCCTGAAATACCAATCTCCCGTTACGATTCGATGAACCAGCAGAAGCGACAGCAGATCTTCGAGCGGCTAAGCTCGGCCAACCCCAGCCCCACCACCGAACTGCGTTACGCAACGACCTTCGAACTGCTGATCGCCGTGATGCTCTCGGCCCAGGCCACCGACCGGGGGGTGAACAAGGCCACCGCCAGACTGTTTCCCGTCGCCAACACCCCCCGGGGGATACTGGATCTTGGGGAGGCGGGTCTGCGCGAATATATCCGCACCATCGGTCTGTTCAACACCAAGGCCGCCAACATCATCAACAGCTGCCGTATCCTGCTGGAGCGCCACGGCGGCGAGGTGCCCCGGCAGCGCGAGGCGCTGGAGGCGCTCCCCGGGGTGGGGCGAAAGACCGCCAACGTCATTCTCAACACCGCCTTCGGTGAACCGGCCATCGCCGTCGACACCCACATCTTCCGTGTCGCCAACCGCACCCGGATCGCCCCAGGGAAGAACGTACTGGAGGTGGAGAAAAAGCTTCTGCGGCTGGTGCCCGGGCCATTCAGGGTGGACGCCCATCACTGGCTGATCCTCCACGGACGTTACACTTGCATCGCCCGCAAACCACGCTGCGGCTCCTGCGTCATCGAAGACCTGTGCGAGTACAAAGAGAAATGTTCCGACTGATCCCCAACCGCATCCGCCCGGAGGCACGCCATGTTCGGTACTGACCGCCAGCAGTTGCGGCGCATGTTTTTCGACGCCTGGGAGAAGTTCCGGCGGCAACAGCCGCTGGAACCTCTGGAGCGAATGATCGCCGAGATCGTCGTCCAACACCCGGAGTACCACGCCATGCTGGAGCAGCCGGAGCGGGTACTGGAGCGCGACTATCTGCCCGAGCAGGGCCAGACCAATCCTTTCCTGCACCTGGCGATGCACATCAGCATCCAGGAGCAGGTGGGGACCGACCGGCCTCCGGGGGTGGCCGAGAGCTACCGCCTGCTGGCGCTCAGGTGCGGTGACCCGCACGAGGCCGAACACCGGATGATGGAGTGTCTGGGGGAGCTGCTGTGGAGCGCCCAGCGCAACCACCTCCCCCCCGATGAGCAGTACTACCTGGAGTGCCTAAAGAAGTTGCTCTGAGCTGCCGATATACCGCACAGTGTGTCAGGGATGAGCCGTGAGAGAAATCAAGGTGGACGGAAAACAAAAGGGTATGCGCGGCGTCAGGATCATTTCCTATCTACTGGTCATCTCACTGGCCAATGCCCTGATCTGGTGGAATCAGGCCGACTACTCGCGGCAGCGGCCCCTCATCGAGATCAAGCGTTTCGAACAACAGGGCCGGGATACCATCCAGCGCTAACCGCCATGGAGAGCGAAGCGAAGGCGGTTAGTCCCCGATAGGCGTAGGCGCGGTTGTATGGCCGCAGTTACGACCGATAGGGAGTGACGTAGGGCATACA
>PQCP01000071.1 GCA_003062205.1 Candidatus Sedimenticola endophacoides | reverse complement strand
TCTACCTGCGCCGGCTCCGCGACGAGGCCTATGTCGAGCTGCGCCTGGACGACGCATAGCGCCATCGATGCGCCCTACCCGCCATCCAGATCCTTTTTCGGCCCTGCCCGAAGGGGCGGTAAAACCACCCGTGACCGGTTTCCCGCCAGGTGCCGGACGTGGTTCGCAGGATCACCATGACCAATAACGCAAACGAGCACAGCCCCGCCGACCCGATCCTGGCGCTCACCCCTGGAGAACCCGCCGGCATCGGTCCCGATCTGCTGGTGCGCTACGCCCAGCGTCCACGCCAGATCAGACTGGTGGCGGTATGCGACCCGGCCCTGCTGGAGCAGCGCGCGGCGCATCTCGGCCTGCCCCTGAAAACCGTCAGCTTCGACCCGGGGCAACCCGGTGCGACCCGCGATGGCGGCGCGATCAGCGTCCTGGCCGTGCCCCTGCGAGTCCCTGTCCGACCCGGCGAACTCGACAGCCGCAACAGCGAATACGTACTCGACACCCTGCGCCTGGCCACCGACGGCTGCGTCGAAGGACGCTTCGCCGCCCTGGTGACCGGCCCGGTGCACAAGGGGATCATCAACCAGGCGGGGCTGCCGTTTACCGGTCACACGGAGTTTCTCGCCGAACTGACCGGCGGCGGCCTGCCGGTGATGATGCTCGCCTGTCCCGGCCTGCGGGTGACGCTGGCCACCACCCACCTGCCGCTGAAGGATGTGAGCGACGCGATCACACCCGCGGGACTGGAGCGGGTCCTGCGCATCCTCCACGGCGATCTGGTGCAACGCTTCGCCATCAACACACCGTGCATCCTGGTCTGCGGCCTCAACCCGCACGCCGGGGAGAGCGGCTACCTGGGCCGGGAGGAGATCGAGACCATCACCCCGGTGCTCGACCGCCTGCGCCGGGAGGGCATGAAGCTGCAAGGCCCCCTCCCCGCCGACACCCTGTTCACCCCCCGCTACCTGGAAGACGCCGACGCCGTGCTCGCCATGTACCACGACCAGGGGCTGCCGGTACTCAAACACCTCGGCTTCGGACACGCCGTCAACATCACCCTGGGGCTGCCCATCATCCGCACCTCTGTGGACCACGGCACCGCCCTCGACCTGGCCGGCAGCGGCCGCGCGGAGACCGGCAGCCTGGAAGCGGCCATCGCCGCCGCCATCACCCTGGCGCGCTAACAGATATCTTTTGTTTTGAAAGGGCGTGCACCTGCCGGTTGGCGTTGGAGAGGCAGACGTCGGCCCAGCCGACCGGCGTCAGGCGCCCAACGCCGCTGCGGGCGAGCACCTTGCCGACCCACGAACCGACCCCGCCGAGGACAACAACCAGCACTCGCGCCCGGCGTAGGGCCTCCATGACCGTTTTTCCGTAGAGCCGGAAAAGGCCGCCGAAGCGGTACTCGTATCCACCCGGTTCGATTCCACTCACCAAACGGTTTGCGCCGACACACCGTTCCCAGGGCTAGGAGCCTCAATCAATGTCCTGATGGATTCTGAAGCCGGTAACTATTCACCATACAAAATCGAAAAAAGTGCTTGACAGGTTTTTTGCGAAAATCTTCCAGTCTTAGCAACAAATCTCAGACCATCGTTATTCACACTCCAGGCGCTGATATTAGGCTCGCTGA
>PQCP01000118.1 GCA_003062205.1 Candidatus Sedimenticola endophacoides | reverse complement strand
GTTCTTGGGTAGACTTGGACATGGGGCGACCTCGTTTAGCTTCACCGAAGCGTTTTTGGCGAAATACCAATTATATCAATTGGTTGAACGAGGTGCGCCCTTTTTTATGAATAATTCGGGCTAAGCGGGTTCGATGACTTAAAGCATTTTTTTTCTGTGCCAAATATCAAGGTCGCCCGAAATCAAGCGCCGCTCATCCTGCATCGCCCGTCATTTTATGTGTTCAAGGATGCCGTCAAGCTCATCCAGGCTGTTGTAGCTGATCACCAGTCTGCCCTTGCCGCCACCGCCCTGTTGCAGGTTGACCCGCGCCCCGAGCCGCTCGCTCAGGTCGGTCTCCAGGCGGCTGATATCGGGGTCGATCCTGGGGGCCGGTTTGGCCTTGCGCTCCGGCTCCCCATCGATCAGTCGTCGCACCAGCTTCTCGGTCTCGCGCACCGACAGCCCCTGGGCCACCACCCGACGCGCCGCCTCGCTCTGCTGCGGCCCCTTGAGCCCGAGCAGGGCGCGGGCGTGCCCCATCTCAAGCTGCCGCTCCTCGACAAAACGCTTCACCTCCTCGTTGAGATCAAGCAGGCGGATCAGGTTGGTCACCGTGGTGCGTGACTTGCCCACCGCCTTGGCAATCTGCTGGTGGGTAAGCTGGAACTCGTTGAGCAGGCGGTGCAGGGCCGACGCCTCCTCCAGGGGATTGAGGTCGTCACGCTGGATGTTTTCGATCAGCGCCATGGCCATGGCGGCCTCGTCGCCCACGTCGCGGATCACCACCGGGATCTCGCCCAGGCCCGCCTGCTGGGTGGCGCGCCAGCGCCGCTCGCCGGCGATGATCTCGTAGCGCCCATCGCCGATCGGGCGCACCACGATCGGCTGCACCACGCCCTGGGCGGCGATTGAATCGGCCAGCTCCTGCAGACTCTCGGGATCGAAGCTGCGGCGCGGCTGGTAGCGGCCGCGCTGTATCAGATCGACGGGGAGGGAGGCGAGAC
Source organism: Candidatus Sedimenticola endophacoides (assembly GCA_003062205.1). GTDB lineage: Bacteria > Pseudomonadota > Gammaproteobacteria > Chromatiales > Chromatiaceae > Sedimenticola_A > Sedimenticola_A endophacoides. Next base: position 8,461 of record PQCP01000118.1, on the reverse strand, counting down.
TGTCGGCCGGGGCCGCGGATGGACCGGACGGCTCCGCCAGCCCCTTCTCATCACCCCCCAACAGGGCGTCCAGACCACGCCCGAGGCCTCGTTTTTTCGCTGCCATCTGTTCCTATTCCGAAATATCCGGCCCGTCCGGCCGGGTAGAGTACCAACAACCGGCCCACACAGCTCACCGGGCATGGGTTCCGCAAACGGACGGTCGTATTAAAATTCACCGGGATCCCGGGGTACACCAGGGCGTGCGGCACAAACCCCGATGCCCCGGCGGTTCAAAAAATCCCCCACTGCCCCGATGAGAGGGGCGGGCGCACAGGCTCCGCGCGCCTAACCAACCCCCTCCGCCACCCCGGCGGCGGGGTCGCTGCGGTGACGGCGCTTGAACTCGCTGGCCAGCGCCAGATAGGAGACCGCGCCACGGGAGCTTTTATCATACAGTAAAATCGGCAGCCCATGGCTCGGCGCCTCGGCCACCCGCACGTTGCGCGGAATGATGGTGCGGTACACCTTGTCGCTGAAGTGGTGGATCAGCTGCGCCGAGACCTCGTTGGTCAGGTTGTTGCGCGGGTCGTGCATGGTGCGCAGGATCCCCTCGATCTGCAACCGGTCGTTGCGGCTGGACTGGATCTGCTTGATGGTGCTGATCAATGCCGACAGCCCCTCCAGGGCATAGTATTCGCACTGCAGGGGAATCAGCACCCCATCGGCGGCCACCAGGGCATTGAGGGTAAGCATATTGAGCGAGGGGGGGCAGTCGATCAGGATGTAGTCGTAACGCTCCCTAGCCCCGGCCAGGGCGAGACTCAGGCGCTTCTCCTTGAGCGGGGCGCTCATCAGACCCACCTCGGCCGCCGTCAGATCGGCATTGGAAGGGAGCACGTCATAGCCCGCCTCGGGCGCCGCAACCACCGCCTGGGAGAACTGCGCCTCTCCGAGCAGCACATCGCAGCTGGAGTGCTCCAGCTGGTGCTTGTCCACCCCGCTGCCCATGGTGGCGTTGCCCTGGGGATCGAGATCGACCAGCAGCACCCGGCTCCGAAGCGAGGCCAGGGAGGCGGCCAGATTGACCGCGGTGGTGGTCTTGCCGACCCCACCCTTCTGATTGGCGACACAGACGATTCGGCCCATGAGAGAGTTCCCGTATGCTGGTTTTCCGGCCCCCGGCGGGCTAGCGATCGCTTCCGCGGGCTGCCCAGAATATCAGAAAGCGGGGCGGGATGGGTATCCCGCCAGTGCAGGCCGCTTCACTCGGGACTCGCCGATCGGTCCACCGGATGCGTGGGCGGCTACGATCGAAACAGATCCTCGGCCGCCTGGCGCAGGGCGTCGGGGGCATCCCCCGCCCCCCGAGCGGGATCGTCGGTCGGCTCGAAGTGCTCGCAGTAGGTGGGCCGCTCCTTGTGCATCACCGGCTCGGCGGTGGGCTCCCGGCACCGATCGGTGGCCGCGGGATCGTACCAGCGGCAGTTGCGGCAGACCCGCGTCGGCTTCGCGCAGCCCAGGCAGTTGGTCTCGCGCCCGTAGTCGTGGGCGCCCAGTCCGGCGCCGCAGTTCCAGCACTTGCCCTGAATCGTCTCCCGCATCGGCCACTCCCGGCGTTTCGAGCGCATCGGCTCTCCGCCCCACAGCATACCCGAGGCCGGGGCGGGCGTCAGGTCACATGCCGCTGATGTAGAGCGCCAGCGCCTCCATCTCGAACTCGGTGAGCTTGGAGGCGATGGTGTGCATGATGGCGTTGTCGTTGCTGCGCGTGCGTTGATTGAACGACTGCAGCTGATCCAGCAGGTAGCGCTTGTGCTGCCCGGCCAGGCGCGGCAGCTGGCGGGTCCCCTGGCCCTCGGCGCCATGGCAGGACTGGCATGCGGCCACCCCCGAGAAGCGGTTGCCGTTGCGATAAAGGTAGGCGCCCACGGCGGCGAACTCCTCGTCGCGCACCCGGTGCGCCTTGGGCGGCTGGGCGGCGAAATATTCACCCAGGACGCGCATCTCCTCCGGGCTCAGGTCGGCGGCCATCTCGTTCATGGTCCCCTTGCGCCGCCCACTCTTGAAATCGCCCAACTGTTTAGCCAGGTACTCGGCGTGCTGTCCGGCCAGGCGCGGATAGATGGCGCTTGAGCCCTCCCCCTCCCGGCCGTGGCAGAGCTGGCAGCGCTCCTCAACGAGCTCCGCCGCGCTACGGGCGGGCGCCCCCTGGGCACCCCCAGCCATCGCCAACACCAGACCCAATCCAAGCACCGCCACACGCCTCATCGTCCGCCCCTCGTTTCCATCCACATAACGGGCCCAGCCTAGCCCCGGTCCGCCCCTACGGCCTTGACCAAAGGCAAGGGCGGCGCTGCCCACGCACGCCGCAAAGGATCTTGGGCGATCCGGGAAGAGAACCGGGAGCAAGAACCCTGGTGTGAAATCCGGCACCGCCTAGGGATCCTTGATCAGACCGTTGCGCCGGAGTGTCCGGTGGATCTTGCGGCTGCTGTCGGCCATGTTGATGGAGGTCGCCGAAATTGGGCACCTCACCCCGGCCCAGGCGCGCCTCCCACTCCTCCAGCTCACCGGCCAGGTAGTCCAACAGCTTCAGGGTGCAGCCCTGACACCCCTCTGCGCAGAGCTGCTCCCGGGGCCTGTCGAAGGGGATCCCCGCACGCACCTGGGCGATCAACCGGCGCATGGCGGTGGCGGTGCCGGGCTTGCGCGCGCGACGCGGCGTACCCGGCGCCCCCCGCCGGGTCATGACGGCACTGCCCGCGTGAAACCGCCGGAGGAGGGCGCGTCCGTGGCCGGGGTCCGACTCAGCGCAGCTGCTTGCGCCAGCGCCGGCAGTCGCGCTCCGAGAAGCGCTCCCGGTAGGCGTCCCGGCGTTGCTTGAGGCGCTCCATCTTTTTGGCAGAGCCGCCGGCACGGCGCAGGCGCGTGTAGTAGTCGATCTTGTCCTGCACCTTCTGGCACTGTTCCAGGGTTCCCTGTTTGGCGGTGGCCGGGGGCGGGCATGCACTGCATAGCAGCAGGGCGGATAGCAGTAGTTGCGCTCTCATCACATCGTCCTTGATGGTGGGTGAATCGGCTCCGGCCGCTCCTCGGCCGGTTCGCCCCGCCAGCATAGCACGGCATCGGCTTCAGCGCGTCAGCAGCAGGGCGTGGCGCTCCCCGTCACAGCCCGGCACCCGCAGGGGCCGCGCCTCCACCCGGAAGCCGGCCCGCTCCACCTGGGTGATCTCCTCCAGGGGCAGGGTGCCCTTCATCGCCAGCAGGCAGCCGCCATCGGCCAGCAGGTGTTCGGTCACCCGCTGCATGACCGGCAGGGCGGCGAAGGCGCGCGAGGTGATGGTGTCGAAGCGCCGCGCGGGCCGATAGCCCTCGACCCGCTCCTGGACCGCCTCGGCGTTGTCCAGGGCCAGTTCGACAATGGCCTGGCGCACGAAGCGGCACTTCTTGCCATTGGAATCCAGCAGGGTGAAGTGGCTGTCGGGCAGGCAGATGGCGAGGGGGATGCCCGGCAGCCCGGGCCCGGTTCCCACGTCCAGCACCCGCGCGCCGCGCATCAGGGGCAGGATGGAGAGACTGTCGAGGAGCTGGCGCGAGACCATCCCGGCGGGATCGCGTATGGCGGTGAGATTGAACGCCCTGTTCCACTTCAACAGCAGGGCCAGATAGTCGAGCAGCCGCCGTTGCCGTGCGGCATCGAGCGCGATGCCCATGACATCCAGCCCCCCGGCCAGCTGCCCGCTCCACTGCCGCATCGGCGCCTCCATGCTCAGCCCCCCCTGCGCTTGAGGTGGATCAGCAGCAACGAGATGGAGGCGGGGGTGACACCGGGCAGACGCCCCGCCTGGCCGACGGTCGCCGGACGGCCGCGGTTGAGCTTCTCGCGCACCTCGTTGGAGAGACCGCGTACCCGGTCGTAGTCAAAGTCGGCGGGCAGCGTCAGTGACTCGTTGGCCCGCAGGCGCTCGATCTCCGCCTGCTGGCGCTCGATGTAGCCCGCGTATTTGGCCTGGATCTCGATCTGTTCCGCCACCTTGGGGTCCGTCACCCCGGGCGCCACGCCGGGCAGCCGGCACAGACCCGCATAGTCCACCTCGGGCCGCGCCAGCAGGTCCAGCGCCCGGGTCTCGCGGGAGACCGGGGTGGCCAGCGTCTGCCCGGCCAGCTCGCCGGCCGGGCTTCCGGGCTGGATCCAGATCCCGCGCAGACGCTGACGCTCGCGTTCGATCGCCTCGCGCTTGGTCTCGAAGGCGCGCCAGCGCGCCTCGGATACCAGACCCAGACGGCGCCCCTGTTCGGTCAGGCGCAGGTCGGCGTTGTCCTCGCGCAGCAGCAGGCGAAACTCGGCGCGGCTGGTGAACATACGGTAGGGCTCGCGGGTGCCGGTGGTGATCAGGTCATCGACCAGCACCCCCAGGTAGGCCTGGTCCCGGCGCGGGCACCAGGGCTCCTCGCCACGCAGCGCCAGCACCGCGTTGAGCCCGGCCAGCAGTCCCTGGGCCGCCGCCTCCTCGTAGCCGGTGGTGCCGTTGATCTGCCCCGCGAAATAGAGCCCGCCGATGTGGCGGGTCTCCAGGCTCGGGCGCAGATCGCGCGGGTCGAAAAAATCGTATTCGATCGCATAGCCGGGACGCACGATGCGCGCCCGTTCGAAACCACGCATGGAGCGCACCAGGGCCCACTGCACATCGAAGGGGAGGGAGGTGGAGATGCCGTTGGGGTAGACCTCGTTGCTGGTCAGCCCCTCGGGCTCGATGAATATCTGGTGCGCGTCACGCTCGGCGAAACGCACCACCTTGTCCTCGATCGACGGGCAGTAGCGTGGCCCAGCCCCCTCGATCACGCCGGTGTACATGGGCGAGCGCGACAGCCCGCCACGGATGATCTCATGGGTGCGCGGGTTGGTGTGGGTGATGTGACAGGGCAGTTGCGGGGGATGCTCGGCGGCCGTGCCCAGGAAGGAGAATACCGGCACCGGCTCGTCGCCGGGCTGGGCCTGGAGACGGCTGTAATCGATGCTGCGGCGGTCGATACGCGGCGGGGTGCCGGTCTTCAGACGCTGCACGTTGAACGCCCGCTCGCGCAGGCGCCGCGCCAGAGCGTTGGAGGGCGGATCACCGGCGCGTCCCCCCTGATGGCTGTTGAGACCGATGTGGATGCGCCCGCCAAGGAAGGTGCCCGTGGTCAGCACCACCGCCCGCGCCCGGAACGCCAGCCCCATCTGGGTCACCACGCCGGCGACGCGGTCTTGTTCCACGATCAGGTCATCCACCGCCTGTTGAAACAGCTCCAGATGCTCCTGGTTCTCCAGGGCCTGGCGCACCGCCGCCCGGTACAGCAGGCGGTCGGCCTGGGCGCGGGTAGCGCGCACCGCGGGACCCTTGCGCGAGTTGAGGATGCGGAACTGGATCCCGGCGCGATCCGCGGCCCGGGCCATCAGGCCGCCCAGGGCGTCCACCTCCTTGACCAGATGCCCCTTGCCGATGCCCCCGATGGCCGGATTGCAGCTCATCTGCCCCAGGGTGTCGATGTTGTGGGTCAGCAGCAGGGTGCGCGCGCCCATGCGCGCCGCCGCCAGGGCCGCCTCGGTCCCGGCATGGCCACCGCCCACCACGATCACGTCATAGCTATCGGCATGAAACATCGCGCGCCCCTACGCCCCCACAGAGATGTGGGGCGTATTGTAGCCGCCGCAAGGGGAGAGGCATAGGCCACCGCCGGAGGGCGGGGGATAGGGTCAATCGACCCGCTCCGCGCGTTCTCAGCCGGCCCGGCGCACCGGGTTGCTAAGCTCGCCGATCGACTCCACCTCCACCGTCACTACGTCACCCTCCGTCAGGTAACGCGGCGGAGTGCGGCTGAAGCCGACGCCGGAGGGGGTGCCGGTGAGGATCACGCTGCCGGGCAGCAGGGTCATATCCCGGCTCAGCAGGTGGATCAGCCTGGCGACGCCGAAGATCATGTCGCTGGTGGAACCATCCTGCACCGGCTGCCCGTTGATCCGGCAGCACACGCCCAGCGCCTGGGGATCGGGGATCTCATCGGCGGTCACAAGCACCGGACCCAGCGGACAGAAGCTGTCAAAGCTCTTGCCGCGGATCCACTGCCCCCCGCCACCGTGCATCTGCCAGCGGCGGGCCGAGACGTCATTGGCGCAGGTATAACCGAACACGTGATCCAGGGCCCGCGCCTCGCTCACATTACGCGCCGCCTTGCCGATCACCACCGCCAGCTCCGCCTCGTAGTCCACCTCGGGGCCCTGCTCACAGCAGGCGGGCAGCAAGATCGGCTCGCCGGGGCCGATCAAGGTGCTGGTGGGTTTCATGAACAGCACCGGATGCCGGGGCAGCTCCATCCCCGTCTCCTCGGCATGGGCGCGATAGTTCAGGCCGATGCAGAAGATATTCAGCGGCTGCAACGGCGCCAGCCGCTGCCCGATGGCCTCGATCTCACCGCCGGGCCGCAGATCCGACCAGAGATCCCCCTCCAGGCGCTCCGCCCGGCCATCACCGAGGTCACGCCCCAGCCACGGCTCACCCCGCGCATTGATGTATCGGGTGATACGCATACTCTCCCTCCCGATCGATGATGCCCCTCAATTGATCAAGGTACTGTCGCACAAAACGCCACGCCCCACCAGCTCGCGCCACGCCCGGGCGGCAGCACCCTCGACAACCCAGCGGGGTGCCGCTCCCGGAGGCGCCCGGTCTGGCCCTCTACGGCCCAGGTTATACAATAGGGGGATGGCCACCTGCGCGGATCCCGGCCACGCGATCCGTCCGGCGGCACCGGCAACCGACAAGAAGCAAACGATGACCGATACCAAACTACTGGATACCATCCTGCGTCAGGCGGGGGAGATCGTACTCGGAAAAGAGCGGGTGGTGCGCCTGGCCATCACCTGCCTGCTGGCCCAGGGGCACCTGCTGATCGAGGATCTGCCCGGGGTCGGCAAGACCACCCTGGCCCACCTCCTGGGCCGCCTGCTCGGGCTGCGCTACCAGCGCATCCAGTTCACCAGCGATCTGTTGCCGGCTGACATCCTCGGCGTTTCGGTCTATGACCGGGAGCGCGGCAGCTTCCAGTTCCACCCCGGACCGGTGTTCTCGGAGCTGGTGCTGGCCGACGAGATCAACCGCGCCACCCCCAAGGCGCAGAGCGCCCTGCTGGAGGCGATGGAGGAGCGCCAGGTCACCATCGAGGGTCAGACCCGCCACCTGCCCGAACCCTTCTTCGTCATCGCCACCCAGAACCCGGCCCATCAGATCGGCACCTTTCCCCTACCCGAGTCGCAACTCGACCGGTTCCTGATGCGTATCGGCATCGGTTACCCCGATCCCCGATCCGAGCGCGCCTTGCTGGCCGGGACCGACCGCCGCCAACTGCTCGCCACCCTGGAGCCCTGCCTGGGGCCGGAACAACTCATCGGACTCCAGCAACGGGCCGCACGGACACACACCTCGGCGGCGCTGCTCGACTACTGTCAGGCGCTGATCGAGTTCACCCGGAGCAGCCCGGAATTCAGCCATGGCCTCTCGCCCCGGGCGGGCCTCGCCCTGCTGCGCAGCGCCCGCGCCTGGGCCCTGTTCGAGGAGCGCGATCAGGTCCTGCCCGAAGACATCCAGGCGGTACTCCCCTCGGTGGTGGCGCACCGTCTGCACAGTACCGGCGAACCACAGGGCGCCGACGGCGACGGCCTGGCCCAGCTGCTGCTCGAATCCGTCCCGGTCCCATGATCCCGCCCCTGGCGCTACGGCTGCTGCGCCGCACCCGCGCCGGGGCAGGGGGGCGGGCTCGGGTCGCCCCCCGGTCGATCTATATCCTGCCCACCGCCCAGGGGCTGCTGTTCGCTGCCATCCTGCTGCTGATGCTGATCGGCTCCATCAACTACGCCAACAACCTCGGTTTTCTGCTCACCTTCCTGCTGACCGGCCTCGGCGTGGTGGCGATCTACCACACCTGGGCCAACCTGGCCGGGGTGGAGCTGTTTCCCGGCCGCTGCGAACCGGTCTTCGCCGGGCAGCAGGCGCACTTCGAGATCCGCCTGGAAAACCGCCGCCGCACCCCGCGCCCGGGGATCCAGCTCCAGCTCGGCGCCAACGCACCGGTCGCCTGCGATCTGACCGGACAGACGACCCTGGTCCTGTCCCTGACCAGCACCCGCCGCGGCCTCCTCCCGCTGCCGCGCTTCACCCTCTCCACCCGCTACCCGATGGGCCTGCTGCGGGCCTGGGCCTATGTCGAACTCGACCAGCGCTGCCTGGTCTATCCCAGCCCCGGCCCTCGCATACCCGCCGCCGACACCCCCGACTACAGCCGCAGCCAACGCGGCGACCGGGGAGTGGGGGTGGACGACCGCTAACCGCCATGGAGAGCGAAGCGAAGGCGGTTAGTCCCCGATAGGCGTAGGCGCGGTTGTATGGCCGCAGTTACGACCGATAGGGAGTGACGTAGGGCATACAAATAGCGCATCCGACAC
>PQCP01000107.1 GCA_003062205.1 Candidatus Sedimenticola endophacoides | reverse complement strand
GAATGTTTCATAAACCATTAGGTGACCACAAATACCGTACAACCAGACTAGGGTATTAGCCGAGAACTAGGCAGGCCGGTAACTGTTAGCGGGGCGACGATCATTTTTTCGGGGTTGTAGCGTCCATCGCTAACCGCCATGGAGAGCGAAGCGAAGGCGGTTAGTCCCCGATAGGCGTAGGCGCGGTTGTATGGCCGCAGTTACGACCGATAGGGAGTGACGTAGGGCATACAAATAGCGCATCCGACACGCCGTAGAGTCATTGTGGTCATCATGACGGAGTTGCGCACGAGCAGCTTTGCTGCAATGTGCGGGACGGAGTCGTGATGAGCGCAGGACGGTCGGGGCAGTAACGGCTGTCGCGTTGGCGAGTCGATTTTGGGGACTGGGATGTCCCAAAATCTTTCACGAGGTAGCGACACTCTTGCTTGTTGCTCTTGACATAGGGCTTGACGAAACGTGCGTCGATCAGCCTGACCGTGTAACCGCGCGCCTGCAGCACCCTGGCCCAGTGATGGGCGCCGGCACAAGACTCCATCGCGATCACGGCTGTGGCCGGTACCTTCTCGCACAGCTTGTCGATCCACTGTGAGCGAGATAGCTTAACCCGCCACAGGGCCTTGCCCAGCCGATCGGCAGCGTGGATCTGGAAAACGGACTTTGCAATATCAACTCCGACGTGGCTAATCTTCATGGTGGACTTCCTCCTCATCTGTTTCGTGTGAATGGTGCTAGTTCAGCTCCCATTCTGACGCCTCGACGCCGTTTGTCGTAGGGGTGGGGAGGAGTCCATCCCATTGCTTACGGTATAAAAAAAGGGGCCCGAAGGCCCCTTTCCCGGGTTTACGGTCCGGCGGACCTCAATCCTTGCCGACGGCCTTCATGCTCAGGCGCACACGCCCCTGCTTGTCGACCTCCAGCACCTTGACCCTCACCACATCACCCTCGGACAGTTTGTCGCTGACCTTCTCGACCCGCTCCTCGCAGATCTGGGAGATGTGCACCAGACCGTCGCGGCCGGGCAGGATGGTGACGAAGGCGCCGAAGTCCATCAAGCGGGCGACCTTGCCCTCGTAGATCGCGCCCACCTCCACGTCGGCGGTGATCAGCTCGATGCGTTTCTTGGCCTCCTCGCCCGCCGCCTTGTCGACGGAGAAGATCTTGACCATGCCGTCGTCGGTCACATCGACGGTGGCTCCGGTCTCTTCGGTGATGGAACGGATGGTGACACCACCCTTGCCGATCACGTCGCGGATCTTGTCGGGGTCGATCTTGATGGTGATGATGCGCGGGGCGTGCTCGGACATCTCGGCGCGGGGCTCGGAGATGGCCTTGTTCATCTCGCCCAGGATGTGGATGCGGCCCTCTTTGGCCTGATCCAGGGCGATCTGCATGATCTCCCGGGTGATGCCGTCGATCTTGATATCCATCTGCAGGGCGTTGATGCCATCGGCGGTTCCCGCCACCTTGAAGTCCATGTCGCCGAGGTGGTCCTCGTCGCCCAGGATGTCGGTCAGCACGGCGAACTCGTCGCCCTCCTTGATCAGGCCCATGGCCACGCCGGCCACCGGCGCCTTGACCGGGACCCCGGCATCCATCAGCGACAGCGAGGTGCCGCAGACCGAGGCCATGGAGCTGGAGCCGTTGGACTCGGTGATCTCGGAGACCACACGGATCGAGTAGGAGAACTCTTCCAGGCTCGGCATGCAGGCGAGCACACCGCGCTTGGCGAGGCGGCCATGGCCGATCTCGCGCCGCTTGGGGCTGCCCACGCGGCCGGTCTCGCCCACGCAGAAGGGCGGAAAGTTGTAGTGCAGCATGAACGGTTCGCGGTAGGAGCCGGAGAGGGCGTCGATGATCTGCGAATCGCGCTCGGTGCCGAGGGTGGTCACCACCAGGGCCTGGGTCTCGCCACGGGTGAACAGGGCGGAGCCGTGGGTCCGGGGCAGCACCCCGGTGCGCACGCTGATGGGACGCACGGTGCGGGTGTCACGGCCGTCGATGCGCGGCTCACCGGCCAGGATACGCCCGCGCACCACCCGCTTCTTCAGCTTGTCGATGGCACCGCGCACCTCACCCTCGCCGAAGGCGGAGTCATCGCCGCCGCACAGCTTTTCCACCACCTCGGCGACGATGGCGTCGATGCGCCCATAGCGCTCCATCTTGTCGGCGATGGTGTAGGCCCCGGTCAGGGCATCGGCGGCCACTGCCGCCACCGCCTCGCTCAGGTCCTGGTTCTCCACCGGGGGGTTGAACTCCATCACCGGCCTGCCGACCTCGGCCGCCAGCTCGCGGATCGCCTGGATCGCCACCTGCATCTGTTCGTGACCAAACAGCACGGCACCCAGCATCACCTCTTCGGAGAGCCCACGGGCCTCCGACTCGACCATCAGCACGGCCTGGTCGGTACCGGCGACCACCAGATCAAGGTCGGATACCTCACCCAGTCCGGTCCCCTCCTGGTTGAGCAGGTACTGGCCGTCCTTGTAACCGACGCGGGCGGCGCCGATGGGGCCCTGGAACGGCAGCCCGGAGATGGAGAGCGCGGCGGAGACGCCGAGCAGCGCCGGGATCTCCGGATCGACTGCGGGGTTGAGGGACATGACGGTACAGATGACCTGCACCTCGTTGGTGAACCCCTTGGGAAACAGCGGGCGGATCGGCCGGTCGATGAGGCGGCAGGTGAGGATCTCCTTCTCGGAGGGACGACCCTCGCGGCGGAAGAAACCGCCGGGGATGACGCCTGCGGCGTAGGTCTTCTCCTGATAATCGACCGTCAGCGGGAAGAAATCGCGGCCTTCCATCGCGTCCTTGGAACCGACAACCGTGCACTGCACCACGGTGCCGTCCATGTCGATCATGATCGCGCCGTCGGCCTGACGGGCGATCTCGCCGGTTTCCAGGGTGACGGTATGCTCGCCGTATTGAAATACTTTCTTTATGGGGGTCACTGTAGTGTCCTTCTAAAGGTTGGCTTGATACCAGCGGGTTAACGACGCAAGCCGAGGCGCTTGATCAGATCACGATAGCGCTCGACATCCTTGGACTTGACGTAGTCCAGCAGTTTGCGGCGGGAGTTGACCATGCGCACCAGGCCACGGCGGGAGTGGTGATCGTGCTTATGATCGGCAAAGTGTTCGGTGAGATCGTTGATCCGGGCGGTCAGCAGGGCCACCTGCACCTCGGGGCTGCCGGTGTCGCCCTCGCTCTTGCCATACTCGCCAACGATCGTCTTCTTCTGTTCAGCAGAAATTGCCATTGTCTTGATTCCTCATAAATATCAATAAGTTCGTCATACGCCGATATGAGTTCAGCGGATGACGGCAGACCCCTCGCGGGGCGGTTCACGATACCCGCGCAGCCGACATTGCCGCCCGGGATCGATAAGGCCGTGAATTATGATGGTTTTTCACCATCCAATCAAATTTCTCCTCGGATGGAGGCCGGTCCGGCCGCCAGGGCACACCGCTTCGCGTCAAATCATGCGCCGTGGCGCCACCCGCCCATCGTCCAGGATCTCGCCGATACCGAGAAAGCGTCCGTTGGGATCGTAGATGCGCACAGGCCCGCCGGTGGGGGCGTTGGGCACCAACACCGCCTGTCCCTGCCCGAGATAGAAGGCGCTGTCGGCGGTAAGGCGCACCTGTGGCCAGTGGCCGAGGGCGCTGTCGACCCCGAGCAGCAGGGCATCCAGGGCCTCGTTACCCTCGCGGGCGGCCGCCTCGATCCGCTCCATGGTGACCATGTCGGCCTCCCGGTAGGGGCCGAGACCGGTGCGCCGCAGCGCCGCCACATGAGCCCCGCAACCGAGCACCTCGCCGATATCCTCGGCCAGGGTGCGGATGTAGGTGCCCTTGGAACAGCGCACCTCCAGTTCCAGGTGGGGGCTCTCCCAGGCGAGCAGCTTCAGTTCATAAATGGTTATGGTGCGGGGCTTGCGCTCCACCTCCACCCCCTCGCGGGCCAGCTTGTAGAGGCGCTCGCCCTGGTGCTTGAGGGCTGAGTACATGGGCGGGATCTGCTGAATCTCCCCCCGGAAGCGCGCCAGCGCGTCACCCAGCAGGGCCTCGGTGACCCCCTCGACGGGACGGGTCCGCAGCAGCTCGCCCTCGGCATCGGCGGTGGTGGTGGTCTCTCCCAGCCTGACCCGCACCCAGTAGCGCTTATCGGCATCGAGCAGATAAGCCGAAACCTTGGTGGCGCCGCCGAAGCAGATCGGCAGCAAGCCCCCCGCCTCGGGATCGAGACTGCCGGTATGCCCCGCCTTGCGGGCGAAAAAAATCTGTTTGACCCGTTGCAGGGCCTTGTTCGAAGTGACCCCGAGGGGTTTGTCGAGCAGCAGAATACCCTGCACATCACGACCGCGTGGACGACGACCCATAAGCTAAAAATCCAATCGCATACTCTGTACGACCGAACACCGCGCCACCTCCCGGTACGGCGCACCGGCCCTGTTTCGGTTCAACAAACCCGGTATGTGCCTCACTCCGGCTTGTGGCTGTCGCGCGCCACCGCCTCCTCGATCAGGCTGGAGAGCGAGGCGCCCCGCCCCACCGATTCGTCATGGACGAAGTGGAGCTGGGGGATGGTGCGCATCCTGACCCGACGCGCCAGCTCGTGCCGCAGTGCGGGCGCGGCCTCCTTGAGGGCCTTCTCGGTCTGCTTCTCATCCAACTGACCACCCAGGGTGGTGAAGTAGACCTTGGCGTGGGAGAAGTCGCGCGCCACCCGCACCTCCTGGATGGTGATCATGCCCAGGCGCGAACTCTCCAGGCGGGTGCGGATCAACTCGCCCAGCTCCTTCTGCATCTGGGATCCCACCCGGTCGGTGCGTTTGAACTCGCGGGCCATCAGTCGACCTTGCGCGCAACTTCAATGCGCTCGAAACATTCGATCTGATCGCCGACCTTCACGTCATTGTAGTTCTTCACGCCGATACCGCACTCGGTACCCGATTTCACCTCGTTGACATCATCCTTGTGCCTGCGCAGTGACTCCAACGCCCCTTCGTAGATCACCACGTTGTCGCGCAATACGCGGATCGGGTTGTTGCGCCTCACCACGCCCTCGATGATCATGCAGCCGGCGATGGCACCGATCTTGGAGGAGCGGAACACATCGCGCACCTCTGCCAGACCGATGAACTCCTCGCGCACCTCGGGGCTGAGCATGCCGGAGATCGCCTTTTTCACATCATCCATGATCTCGTAGATGATGCTGTAGTAACGGATATCGACCCCCTGCTCCTCCGCCACCCGACGGGCAGTGGCGTCGGCACGCACATTGAAGCCGATGATGAAGGCACCGGAGGTGGTGGCCAGATTGACATCCGACTCGTTGATACCGCCCACCCCGGCGGCGACGATCTTGACCTTGATGTTGTCGGCGCTGATCTTCACCAGCGACTCCTTCAGGGCCTCGACACTGCCCTGCACATCCGCCTTGACGATCAGGTTGATGTAGTTGACCTCTCCCTCCGACATGGAGGCGAAGAACTCGTCCATCTTGGCCGCCTTCTGGGCGGCGAGACGGCTGTCACGGTTCTTATCCTGACGCATCGAGGCCAGCTCGCGCGCCTTGCGCTCATCGGCGACCACCATCACGTCATCACCGGCGCTCGGCACGCCCGACAGCCCCAGCACCTCGACCGGGATCGAAGGCCCGGCGCTCTTCACCTGGTGGCGGTTTTCATCGAGCATCGCCTTGACGCGGCCGAACTCCTGGCCACTGACGAGCATGTCACCCTTGTTCAGGGTTCCGGACTGAACCAGTACCGTGGCCACCGGGCCACGTCCCTTGTCCAGACTCGACTCAACGACGATGCCTCGGGCCGGCCCGTCGACCACCGCCGTCAGCTCCAGCACCTCGGCCTGCAGCAGGATGGCGTCGAGCAGATCTTCGACACCGGAGCCGGTCTTGGCCGACACCTTGACAAACTGATGCTCACCACCCCAATCCTCGGGGATCACCTCGTGCTGGCTCAGCTCCTGGATCACCCGGTCCGGGTTGGCATCGGGCTTGTCCATCTTATTGATGGCGATGATGATCGGCACGTTCGCCGCGCGTGAGTGCTGGATCGCCTCCACAGTCTGGGGCATGACCCCGTCGTCCGCCGCCACCACGATGACCACGATGTCGGTGGCCTGGGCACCGCGTGCGCGCATCGCCGAAAAGGCGGCGTGGCCCGGGGTGTCGAGGAAGGAGATCATGCCGTGGCCGGTCTCCACGTGGTAGGCGCCGATGTGTTGGGTGATGCCCCCGGCCTCACCGGCCGCCACGCGGGTCTCGCGGATGTGGTCCAGCAGCGAGGTCTTGCCGTGATCAACGTGGCCCATGATGGTGACCACCGGCGCGCGCGACTGCTGCTCGCCCCCCTGGGCCTCCAGGGCGCTCATCACCTCGTCCTCGATGCTCGACTCCCTGAGGGCGACCGCCTTGTGGCCCATCTCCTCGACCACCAGCACTGCGGTATCATGGTCCAGGGGCTGATTGATGGTCACCATCATCCCCATCTTCATCAGTTCCTTGATCACCGCGGCGGCCTTGACCGACATCTTCTGGGCCAGATCGGCGACGACAATGCTCTCGCCGACCTCCACCTCATGCACGACCGGCGCGGTGGGCCGCTGAAAGCCGTGCTGGGCATCGCCCTGGGAGATGCCCGGCTGCCCCCTGGAGCTGCGTCCCCTGCCGCCCTTGGCGCGCCGTCCGCGCTTGTCGGTCGCCACATGCAACTGCTCCTTGCGTCCGCCCTTGCCCTTGGCGCGCCCCTCCTTCTTCTCCGGCGTGCCGCGCTCGGCCTTCTTCTTGCCGGCGGCTTCGTCCGGGGCAGTGGCGGGGGCAGCGCGCGCCTTCTCCCCCTGGCGGCGTAGCTCCTCCTGCTCCAGGCGCTGGCGATCTTCCTCCTCACGCTTGAGGCGCTGCTCCTCCTCGCGGCGCTCGCGCTCCTCGGCCTCCTGGCGCTTGCGCTCCTCCTCGGCGTGGCGCTGGCGCTCCTCCTGCTGCCGCTGCTTGGCCTCCTCCTCGGAGAGACGCCGGGCCTCTTCCGCCGCGCGCCGCGCCTCGGCCTCTGCCTCGCGCTGGCGCTGCTCCTCGGCCTGTGCATCCAGGGCGCGTTGCGCCTCCTGGGCGTCCTTGACCTTGGCCTCGTCCTCGACCACCTCGCTGCGCTTCACATAGGTGCGCTTGCGCCGCACCTCGACGCTCACGGTCTTGGCCGGCCCACGTGGCACACCGGCCCGGCCGGCGGCGGCGCGCGGGGTCGCCGCGGGCTGGCGCAGCTCACTCACCGTCTTGCGCTTGAGGGTAATCTTCTTCGGTGAACCGGACGCTGCCGCGCCGACCGCCTTGCCGTGGCTCTCGCGCAGGTGCGCCAGCAGCCTCATCTTCTCGTCGTCGCTGATGTTGTCCTCGTCGCCGACCTTGTCCACACCCGCCTCGGCAAGCTGCTTCAGCAGACGCTCGACCGGAATCCCGACATCGGCAGCGAGCTGTTTAACGGTTACATCACTCATGGCTAATTACCTCCGCGCCCGCGCTACTGCTGCTCATCGGCAAACCAGGGGGCACGCGCAGTCATGATGAGGCGCGCCGCACGCTCCTCATCCATCCCCTCGATTTCCATCAACTCATCCACAGACTGCTCGGCCAGATCCTCCATGGTGGCGACACCTATGCCGGCCAACTGGTAGGCCGTGGCACGATCCATGCCCTCCATGCCCAGCAGATCCTCGGCCGGCTCGACATCGCTGTACACCTCCTCCTTGGCGATCGCCTGAGTCAGCAGCACCTCCTTGGCCCGCTCGCGCAGCGCCTCCACGATATCCTGATCGAACTCCTCGATCTCCAGCATCTCGGCAATCGGCACATAGGCAACCTCGTCCAGGCTGGTAAACCCCTCCTGCACCAGGATCATCGCCACCTCTTCATCCACATCGAGCTGATCCATGAAACGTTCGATCACCTCCCGCGCCTCGGCCTCGCTCTGGGCGGCGGCGTCCTCCTCGCTCATCACGTTCAGCACCCATCCGGTCAGCTCACTGGCCAGACGGACATTCTGGCCACCGCGGCCAATCGCCTGGGAGAGATTCTCCTCGCTCACCGCCACCGTCATCGCCTCCGAGTCCTCGTCGACCACGATCGAGACCACATCGGCGGGCGACATGGCGTTGATCACGAACTGGGCCGGATTGTCGTTCCACAGGATGATGTCCACCCGCTCGCCGTTGAGCTCGTTGGAGACCGCCTGAACCCGCGAGCCGCGCATGCCGACGCAGGCGCCCACCGGGTCGATACGCTGGTCGTTGGTCTTGACGGCGATCTTGGCGCGCAGCCCTGCGTCACGGGCGGCACCGACAATCTCGATCAACCCCTCGCCCACCTCCGGCACCTCCAGCTTGAACAGTTCAACCAACAGCTCCGGGCGGGTGCGGCTGACGAACAACTGCGGACCACGCGGCTCGGGGCGCACATCGTAGAGATAGCCGCGCACCCGGTCGCCGGTGCGTACCGCCTCCCGGGGGATCATCTCCTCGCGCAGGATCACCGCCTCCGCGTTACCGCCGAGATCAAGCATCACATTGCCGCGTTCCACGCGCTTGACCACACCGGTGATCAGCTCACCCCTGCGGTCCTGGTAGGCCTCGACCACCTTGGCCCGCTCCGCCTCGCGCACCTTCTGCACGATCACCTGCTTGGCGGTCTGGGCGGCGATGCGGCCGAACTCGATCGACTCCATCGCCTCCTCGATATACTCATCCACCTGAATGTCGGGATCGCGCTGGCGCGCCTCCTCTAGCAAAATCTCGCAGCCGGGGTCCAGGCCCAGCTCCTCGTCGGGCTCCGCCAGCACCCTCCAGCGGCGGTAGCTGAGGTAATCACCGGTACTCCGGTCGATGGCCACACGCACATCGATTTCACCACCGTGCTTTTTTCGCGTGGCAGAGGCCAGTGCCGCCTCGATCGCCTCAAAAATGATATCCTTCTCTACGTCCTTTTCGTTTGAAACAACGTCAACGACCAACAGAATCTCTTTGTTCATCAGCCTATTACCCACTCAAATTTCCGGCACCAGCCGCGCTTTCTCGATCAAATCGACAGGAAGCGTATACGCTTCTCCATCCACTTCAAGCAATACATCCCGCCCCTGAACGCCCAACAGAAGGCCCACGAAACGCCTGCGCCCCGAGAGCTTCTGGTGCAGGGTTATCTTCACCCGCTGGCCGACAAAGCGCTCAAACTGCTTCAGGGTGAACAGCGGGCGATTCAGGCCGGGGGAAGAGACCTCCAGGGTGTAGTTCTCGCGGATCGGATCCTCCACATCGAGTACGCCGCTGACCTGATGGCTCACCCTGGCGCAGTCATCCAGCATCACACCACCCTCGGCATCGATAAAGACACGCAGGGTGCTCCCGACCGGACCACCGCTCAAATACTCGACCCCAACAAGCTCATAACCCATTGGTTCAACAACATTTCTAACAAGTTCAGTGAGGCTGTCCGGGGCTCTGCTCATACCCAATCCATAAACAAAAAATGGGCCAATGGCCCATCATCCACTCCACGCACACCGTGGCAGGCATCCCGGCAAGACAAAACACCGGCCCAATAAAAAACCCCGATAACGGGGTTCTTACCAACTCCACAACCATGCCGCCTGCGCGTTACCGCTGTGGGTGCCCTTAATTGACTGGCCCGCATTCTACTGATTTTCCACGCCAAAGGCAAGCTTGTGGCCCGATCCACGCAGCCCCGAAAAGCCGGGCAAAAACTGCGAAAAGCGGCCACTGAAAACACAAAAGACCGCACTGGGCGGCCTCTCGATAAATTGGTAGCGGGGGTAGGATTTGAACCTACGACCTTCGGGTTATGAGCCCGACGAGCTGCCAGACTGCTCCACCCCGCATCTGGTTGGCGCGCATAATACACAGTGAAACACGCTAATGCAAGTCTGATTTCAACCTGGACCGCAGGTTCATGGTGGATGCTGAGTGTAAGACATTGGTTTCCCTGTGGAGTCAAAAAAACCTAGCTTCACCCTTCGGTTAAGCAGGCATTTTTTAAACCACCTGGGAATCAAGAGCTTGTGCTATACGACGTCACAAACCCACGAATCCAGGTTCAATTTCTGGAGTAAAAAAGATGCGCGGTCAGCGGCCCCTCGGAGCGGCGCCGCTCGATTAAACGGGATATGCAGCGCGCGCGCGGGATCCGTCGTCGAGCCGGTGACCGTGGTGTTCGACTGAAGGGACATGCGGCGCGCGCGCTGGATTCGTGCAACCTTCCACCTGAATACGGAAGCGCACCGACCTGCGGCCCTCACCGCACGGTGGGGAGCCCGGGTGGTCAGCCGACGGCCGCCGCGCAGATCGACAGCAGTCCGGCCGGAAACAGCCCCAGTACCAGCATCGCCAGCCCATTCACCGAGAGCACCACCTGGGTGTCGAGTCCGGCGCTGAGCGGGGTCTCATCCACGGGCTTGTCGAAATACATCAGCTTGACGATGCGCAGGTAGTAGAAGGCGCCGATGATGGAGAAGAAGACGCCGACCAGGGCCAGCCAGGTCATATCCACGCTGACCACCGCTTCGAGCACGAACATCTTGGCAAAGAACCCGACGGTGGGCGGCACCCCGGCCATGGAGAACATCAGCAACAACATCATGCCGGCGAACCAGGGGCTGCGCTCATTCAGGCCCTTGTAGTCATCCAGCCGCTCGGCCTCGAAGCCCTTGCGGCTGAGCAGCATCACGATACCGAATCCGCCAAGCGCCATGGCCGCGTAGACGATGCTGTAGAACATGGCGGCGGTGTAACCCTTGCCGGTTCCCGCGAGGATACCCAGCAGGATGAAGCCGACATGGGAGATGGTGGAGTAGGCGAGCATGCGCTTGATGTTGGCCTGGGCGATGGCGACCAGATTGCCCACGCCCATGGAGAGCACGGCGAGGATTACCAGCATCCCCTGCCAGTCGGCGTGCAGCACCCCAAGGCCATCCACCAGCATGCGCATGGCAAGGGCGAAGGCGGCGATCTTGGGGGTCGAGCCGATAAACAGGGTGACCGCCGTCGGTGCGCCGTGGTAGACATCGGGCACCCACATATGGAAGGGCACGGCGCCGAACTTGAAGGCCATGCCGATGACCACGAACACCAGACCGAACACGAGCACGCGCTTGTCCACACCGGAGTTGGCCAGGGCCTGGGAGACCGCGCCGAACTCGATGGAGCCGGTGGCCCCGTAGACCATGGAGATGCCGTAGAGCAGCATGCCGGAAGCGAGCGCGCCGAGCACGAAATATTTCATCGCCGCCTCGGAGCCTTGCACGGAGTCGCGGTTGAAGGCGACCAGGGCATAGAGCGAGAGCGCCAGCAGTTCCAGCCCCAGATAGATGGTTAGGAAGCTGTTGGCGGAGATCATCACCATCATGCCGAGTACCGCGAACAGGCCCAGCACGTAGAACTCGCCCTTGAAGATATCGCGGTCGCGCAGATAGTCCTTGGCGTAGAGGAACGCACCGGCGCTGATCAGATAGACCGCTATCTTCAGCACGTCGCTCATAGCGTCGCGCACCACACTGCCGTCGAACAGGATCTGCCGCTCTCCTGTGGCGGTAAACAGGGTCACCAGGACCGCCAGAAGCAGGCTGATCTGGGCCATGCCGTAGCTGACCACCCGCCGCTCCTCTTTAAGGAACAGATCGACGACCAGCACCACACAGGCCGCGCTCAGGATAAAGATCTCCGGTAGTACCGGCATCAGACTGGACATTTCAAATTGCATCAAAAATCACCAATTCCGTTGGGGCCGATTTATAGCTTGGAGACGGCAATATGTTTGAGAAGATGCTCGATGGAGACATCCATCACCTCAACCAGCGGGGCGGGCCACACGCCGAGGATCAGCACCGCCAGGGCCAGGGAACCGAGCACCAGGAACTCGCGGTTGTTTATATCCTGCAGGGCGGCGACGCCCTCATTTCCGACCTTGCCGAAGACCACGCGCTTGACCATCCACAGGGTATAGGCAGCGCCGATGATCAGGGTGGTGGCGGCGAGTACCGCGAACCAGAAATCGGCCCGGAAGCTGGCCAGAATCACCATGAACTCGCCAACGAATCCGGAAGTGCCGGGCAGTCCGGCATTGGCCATGGCGAAGAACACCATGAAGCCGCCGAAGATCGGCATGGTGTGGATCACGCCGCCGTAGTCGGATATCTCACGACTATGCAGCCGGTCATAGAGCACCCCAACACAGAGGAACATGGCGGCGGAGATGAAGCCGTGGGAGACCATCTGCACCATGCCGCCCTCGATGCCGAGCACGGCACCGCTGGTAGCGTCCGGGTTGGCCAGGATCATGAAAGCGATGAAAAAGCCCAGGGTCACGAAGCCCATGTGCGCAATCGAGGAGTAGGCGATCAGCTTCTTCATATCCTGCTGCACAAGCGCCACGAATCCGATATAGACCACGGCGACCAGGGACATGGTGATGATCAGCCAGTCGAGGCTGCTGCTGGCATCCGGCGTAATGGGCAGGCTGAAGCGCAGAAAACCGTAGCCGCCGATCTTGAGCATGATGGCCGCCAGGATCACCGAGCCGCCGGTGGGCGCCTCGACATGCGCATCGGGCAGCCAGGTATGGACCGGCCACATCGGCACCTTGACCGCGAAGGCCATGAGAAAGGCGATAAAGATCAGGATCTGCTCGCTCAACCCCAGCTTCAGGCCGTGGAAGCCGAGGATATCGAACGAACCGGACTGGAAGTACATATAGATCAGCGCGACCAGCATGAACACCGAGCCGAAGAAGGTGTAGAGGAAGAATTTGATGGTGGCGTAGACCCGGTTCGGTCCGCCCCATACACCGATGATCAGGAACATCGGGATCAGCATCGCCTCCCAGAAGACGTAGAAGAGCATGGCATCGAGGGCGCTGAAGACGCCGACCATCACCCCCTCCATGATCAGAAACGCCGCCATGTAGTGGGAGGGCTTGTACTGGATCACCTCCCATCCGGCGATGATCACAAACACCGTGATAAAGGTGGTCAGGATGATCAGCGGCATGGAGATGCCGTCCACCCCGAGGTAGTACTCGATGTGGAACAGCGGGATCCAGGGCAGCCGCTCGACAAACTGCATCTGCGCCGTCGAGGGATCGAAGCTCGAATAGAGCGGCAGGCTCACGATGAAGGTAAGAACCGCTATCGCCAGAGCCGTCCAGCGCGTTGCGCCAGCGGCCTTGTCTCCGCTGGCGAGGACAAGGAATCCGCCGATGATCGGCAGCCAGATGGTCAGGCTAAGAATGGGCCAGTCTGCAAACATGCGAAGCGTCCTTCCTACCTTTTAAATTACAAACCAAGTGAGTAACAGCAACAGCCCCAGGATCATGGCGATTGCGTAGTGATAGAGCATTCCGGTCTGGATATTGCGCGCCCAGCCCGCGACCACCCCCACCGCCTTCGCGGAGCCGTTGATGATCAGGCCATCGATCAGGATCCGGTCGCCCAGGCTCCACAGCAGCTTGCCGATGCCGCGGCTGCCTCCGGCGAACAGTGCCTGATAGAGTTCATCGAAGAAATACTTCTTGTCGAGGATCCGATGCACTATCCCGAACCGCGACTTGATGCGCTCGGCGATCTCCGGCCGCTTCATGTAGATGTACCAGGCGGCGAACACACCGGCGGCGGCGAAGTAGAGGGCGAAGCCGGCGAAACCGTGGGCCACCATGGAGACGGGGCCGTGCACACCCTCGCCCAGCCGGGCCAGTGTATCGTGCTGGGGCAGCACGAACAGCACATCCCTGAACCATTCACCGAAGAGCATGCCCTCCATGGTGAAGAAGCCGATCAGCACCGAGGGTATGGCCAGCAGCACCAGCGGCACCGTCACCACCTTGGGTGATTCATGCAGGTGGGCCTTGGCGTGCTCGTCGCGCGGTCCTGTGCCGTGAAACACCAGAAAGAACATGCGGAAGCTGTAGAGGGCGGTGATAAAGACACCCGCCAGTACCGCGAAATAGGCGTAGCCCGAGCCGGCGATGGTGGAGAAGTGCACCGCCTCGATGATGGCGTCCTTGGAGAAGAATCCCGAAAAGCCGGGAAAACCGATCAAGGCCAGGGAACCGAGCAGCGAGGTCCAGTAGGTGACCGGCATGTACTTCTTGATACCGCCCATGTTGCGGATGTCCTGGTCATGGTGCATGCCGATGATCACCGAGCCCGCGGCCAGGAACAGCAGCGCCTTGAAGAAGGCGTGGGTCATCAGATGAAAGATGCCGGCGGCATAGGCCGATACGCCGAGCGCGACCATCATATAGCCGAGCTGGGAGAGCGTGGAGTAGGCCACCACGCGCTTGATGTCGTTCTGCACGATACCGATCAGGCCGGTGAACAGCGCGGTGGTCGCGCCGATCACCAGCACGAAGGTGAGCGCCGTCTCCGACAGTTCGTATAGCGGCGACATCCGCGCCACCATGAACACGCCCGCGGTCACCATGGTGGCGGCGTGGATCAGCGCCGAGATCGGGGTCGGACCCTCCATCGAGTCGGGAAGCCACACATGCAGCGGTACCTGGGCCGACTTGCCCATGGCGCCGATGAACAGCAGCACACAGATCAGGGTCATCAGCGACCAGCTCTCATCACCCCAGACGTTGATCTGGGTATTGGCCAGCTCGGGCGCCCTGGCGAATACCTCGGCGTAATCAATGCTGCCGAAATACATGGCCACCGCACCGATGCCGAGGATAAAGCCGAAGTCCCCCACGCGATTCACCAAAAACGCCTTCAGGTTGGCGAAGATGGCGGTCTCGCGTACCGACCAGAAGCCGATCAGCAGGTAGGAGACCAGGCCCACCGCCTCCCAGCCGAAGAACAGCTGCATGAAGTTGTTGGACATCACCAGCATTAGCATGGAGAAGGTAAACAGGGAGATGTAGGCGAAAAAGCGCTGGTAGCTGTTGCTTCCGGCGAGGCTCTCTCCCGGCCAGTTCTCCTCGTCGTGGGCCATGTAGCCGATGGTGTAGATGTGCACGCAGAACGAGACGAAGGTGACCACCACCAGCATCACCGCGGTAAGTTGGTCGACCAGGAAACCGATCTCCATGCGCAGGCCGTCGCTCACCATCCAGGTGTAGACGGCGCCGTTGAACACCTCCAGGCCGCCGGTGACGAAGCCGAACAGGACATAGAGCGAGAGCAGCGCGGAGAGCCCGACGCCGCTGCTGGTCACCCAGTGGGAGGCGCCGCGCCCGATCCTGCCGCCAAACAGGCCGGCGACGATGGCGCCGAGCAGGGGCGCGAGCACGATGAGTAGATAGATCGTTTCCATGCTTACCCCTTGAGTGCGTCCAGATCGTCCACATTGATGGAGCGACGGTTACGGAACAGGACAACGAGGATGGCCAGACCGATGGCCGCCTCCGCCGCCGCCACGGTGAGGATGAAGAACACGAACACCTGGCCCGCGCTATCCCCCAGGAAGTGGGAGAAAGCGACAAAGTTGATGTTAACCGCCAACAGCATCAGCTCGATGCACATCAGCAGGATGATCACGTTCTTGCGGTTGAGAAAGATCCCGGCGATGCTGAGCGAAAACAGTATCGCCCCGAGGATCAGATAATCAGAGAGTGCGATCATGTCAGTCTTGCGCCTCCATCTTCACGAGCCGAACGCGATCCGGACCTTTTTTAACCTTCACCTGCCGGGATGGATCCTGCTGCCGTACCTCCGTACCGGAACGCTTGCGCAGGGTCAGGCCGATCGCGGCGATAATCGCCACCAGCAGGATCACCGCGGCCAGTTCGAACTGGTACATATAGGCGGTGTAGAGGACATTACCCAACGACTCAGTGTTGTTGTAGTCCGCCGCTGCCGGCGCCGGGCTGGGGAATTTATCCAGGCCGAAGTTATCGGCACCCACCACCAGGAAGATCTCGATCAACATCGCCAGGGTGACCAGCAGGCCAACCGGAAGGTAGCGGATGAATCCCGCCTTCATGGTGGCGACATCGATATCCAGCATCATCACCACGAACAAAAACAGCACCATCACCGCCCCCACATAGACCAGCACCAGCACGATGGCGAGGAACTCCGCCTCCGCCAGCATCCAGATGGCAGCGCAGGAGAAGAAGGCGAGCACCAGAAACAGGGCCGAGTGGACCGGGTTGCGGCGCGTGATCACCATCGTGGCGGAAGCCACCAGGATGGCGGAGAAGAGGTAAAAGACAATCAGTTCGAATGTCATTGCATCATCCAATTCAAATTACGGGTCATGATCAGCGATACCGGGCCTGGGCCTGGATATCGGCCGCTATCTGGGCCTCGTGTTTTTCTCCCACGGCGAGCAGTTTCGCCTTGGTCATCACGGCGCTTTCGCGGTCCTCGAAGTGATACTCGTAGACCCGCGTCTCGACAATCGCATCCACCGGACAGGACTCCTGGCAATAGCCGCAGAAGATGCACTTGAACAGGTCGATATCGTAACGCGTGGTACGCCGCGAGCCATCCTCGCGGGGTTCCGCCTCGATGGTGATGGCCAGCGCCGGACAGGTCGCCTCGCACAACTTGCAGGCGATGCAGCGCTCCTCGCCGTTTTCGTAACGGCGCTGGGCGTGCAGGCCGCGAAAGCGCGGCGACATCGGGGCCCGCTCCTCCGGATACTGGACCGTGAATTTTTTCTTGAACAGGTAGCGCCCGGTAACGCTCATGCCCTTCATCAGTTCCAGCAGGAACAGACTCTTTATGTAATCAGTTATCACCTTCATCTGTCACCCCGCCTCAATCGAACCACCAGGGCAGCTGATAGACCACAGCCAGCCCGACGACCAGAATCCAAACGATGGTAATTGGAATGAACACCTTCCACCCCAGGCGCATGATCTGGTCGTAGCGGTAGCGGGGAAAGGTCGCCCGCAGCCAAAGGAAAAAGAAGCCGAACAGGGCCGTCTTGGCGAACATCCAGTGCATCCCATCGCCGAGCAGCGGCACACCCTCCACCCAGCTGGCGGGCAGCGGCGACAGCCAGCCGCCCATGAACAGCAGCGCGGTGAGGGCCGAAACCAGGATCATGTTGGCGTATTCGCCGAGGAAGAAGACGGCGAAGGGCATGCCGGAGTAGTCGACATGGAAGCCGGCCACGATCTCGGACTCACCTTCGGCCACATCAAACGGGGCGCGGTTGGTCTCGGCCACGCCGGAGACGAAATAGATCACGAACAGCGGCAGCAGCGGCAGCCAGAACCAGTTGAACAGGCCGCCCTCGCCCTGCTGGGCCCTGACGATCTCGCCCAGGTTCAGACTGCCGGCGGCGACCAGCACGCCGACCAGGGCGAAGCCCATGGCGATCTCGTAGGAGACGATCTGCGCCGCCGAGCGCAGTCCGCCGAGAAACGCATACTTGGAGTTGGATGCCCAACCGGCGATGATCACCCCGTACACTCCGACCGAGGTCATGGCCAGGATGTAGAGCAGCCCGGCGTTGATGTCCGCCAGCACCATCCCCTCCTGAAAGGGAAACACCGCCCAGGCCGCCAGCGCCGGCCCCAGGGTCAGCATCGGCGCGATCAGAAACAGCGCCTTGTTGGCCTTCGAGGGGATCACGATCTCCTTGAACATCAGCTTCACCGCGTCGGCGATCGGCTGTAGCCAGCCCTTCGGCCCAACCCGGTTGGGACCGATGCGCACCTGCATATAGCCGATGATCTTGCGCTCGGCATAGGTGAAGTAGGCGACGCAGAGCATCAGCGGCGCCACGATTGCGACGATCTTGATCAGAATTTGCGCGAGCAGGAAATTCTCACCAAGCCATTCCCAGAACCCAATCAGTGCATCCATCGGTTATGCCTTCTCCAGGGTCACTTCGCCAAACTGACCACCCAGCTGTTCGGTGCCCGCCACCCCAGCGGGTATCCGCACACAGCCGTTCGGTATGTTGGGATCGATTGTCACGGGCAGGATCACCCGCGTGCCATTCTGAGTCACGGCGGCCTGCATCCCCGCCGTCAGACCGGCCTTGGCCGCCTCCGACTCATTGATATAGATCGCCGCGGCGATCGCGTCGCGCGTCTTCTGCAGGGGTGCGGCATGGCGTACCAGGGCATCCACCGCATAGATCGGCACATCGCCGATCCGGGTCAGGGCGGCATCGACAAGGCGACATTCGGTCACCGCATCGGCCGGGGCGTTGTCCAGCTGCCGCCCCTCGGCCTGTTGCCGCGCCTCGGCCAGCACCTCTTCCGAGCTGTCGTGGTCGAAGCCCTGCAGATCGAGCAGATTCCCCAGCACCCGCAGCACCTTCCAGGCGGGCCGGGTCTCGCCCTTCGGGCTCACCGCACCGGCGAAGGACTGCCAGGTCCCCTCCGCGTTGACGAAGGTACCGGAGGTCTCGGCGAAGGCGC
Organism: Candidatus Sedimenticola endophacoides; assembly: GCA_003062205.1. Taxonomy (GTDB): domain Bacteria; phylum Pseudomonadota; class Gammaproteobacteria; order Chromatiales; family Chromatiaceae; genus Sedimenticola_A; species Sedimenticola_A endophacoides. Next base: position 29,642 of record PQCP01000107.1, on the reverse strand, counting down.
TCACCGGCAGGATCACGTCGGCCACCGCCTCCAGCGATTCGCTGCGGAAGCCGCTCAGGGCCACCACGAAGCCGGACTGGGTCAGGGCGGCGTTGGCGGCGGCGGGATCCCATAGGTCGTAACCAGGCTCGACCCCCATCAGCAGATAACCCTTGGCGGGTTGCGCCAGCATGGCGTCAAGGCCGTCGCCAACGGCCCCGACCAGTTGGGCGCCGACGCTGTTGGCACCCGCCGGAAGCTGGCCCAGCACCGCGCCGGTGGCCTTGGCCAGGGCGGAGGCCAGGGTCAGCAGCACCGCGTAGTCGGGATGCGCCTGGGCCAGGTTGCCGAGCAGCAGGGTCGCGGCCGGTGCCGCCTTGAGCCGCTCGGCAATGGCCTGGTGGCGCTCCGTCACTTCAGCCTGGTCGATCAGGGGGCCGGCGGCACCCGCCGCCCTGGCCACCGCCGCCACCTCCCCGGCCATGGCCGCGGGTGGGGTGACGATCTGCCGGGCCGCATAGTTCATCTCCAGCTCCAGCGGGTTGATGAAGCTGACATCACACCCCTCCAGGGCCGCCTTGCGCAGACGATGGCCGAAGATCGGCTGTTCCTTGCGCACGTTGGAGCCGATCAGCAGGGCTGCGGAACAGCGCTCCAGATCGGTCACCGACTGTCCGAGCCAGGCCCCGGCGGCCGTCCGGAAATCGCCCTGGCGAAGGCGCGTCTCGATCCGCTCGCTGCCCAGACCGTTGGCCAGCTTGCGGGCCAGATGCAACTCCTCGACCGTGCAACCGGGAGAGGCCAGCACGCCCAGGTCGCTGCCCGCCTCCTTCAGACCGCTGGCGACCCGGGTCAGGGCCTCGTGCCAGCCCGACTCCTTCCACTCGCCCCGGGTCTTGACCAGGGGGGTGTCGAGCCGCTCGGCGCTGTTCAGGGCGGTATAGCTGAAGCGGTCGCGGTCGGAGATCCAGCACTCGTTGACCGCGTCGTTCTCTTTGGGATGCACGCGCATCACCTCATTGCGCCGCACATGCAGATGCAGATTCGAGCCGACCGCGTCGTGCGGCGCGATGGCGTCACGCTGGATCAGCTCCCAGGCACGGGCGCGGAAGCGGAACGGTTTGGAGGTGAGTGAGCCGACCGGGCAGACATCGATCATGTTGCCCGAGAGTTCGGAATCAACGCTCTTTTCGATATAAGTGCCGATGGTCATGTGCTCGCCGCGACCGGTGGCCCCCAGCTCGCGCACACCGGCGATCTCTGCACCGAAGCGCACGCAGCGGGTGCAGTGGATGCAACGGGTCAGGTCGGTGGAGATCAGCGGCCCGATCTCCTTGTCCATCACCACCCGCTTGCCCTCGACAAAGCGCGAGACATCGTCGCCATAGCCGAGGGCGACATCCTGCAGTTCGCACTCGCCGCCCTGATCACAGACCGGGCAGTCCAAGGGGTGGTTGATCAGCAAAAACTCCATGGTGCCTTTCTGGGCGGCGATCGCCAGGGGAGAGCGGGTCTGCACCTTCATCCCCTCCGCCACCGGCGTGGCGCAGGCCGGCAGGGGCTTTGGCACCTTCGCCACCTCCACCAGACACATGCGGCAGTTGGCTGATACAGAGAGCTTCTTGTGATAACAGAAGCGGGGAATGTTGATGCCCGCCGCGTCCGTTGCGTCGATCAGCATCTGCCCGGCCTTGGCCTGGATCTCGCGCCCATCGACTTCAATTGTTACCGTCTGGTCTTCAGACATCGACACTATTCTCTAAGTCAGTAACTGAAAAAATTCTTCTTGTTCGAAAATCCGCCGCCCGCGCTCAGGCGCCGACCTTGCACCGCTTGTGCTCGATGTGATACTCGAACTCGTCGCGGAAGTGCTTGAGCATCCCCTGCACCGGCATCGCCGCCGCGTCGCCCAGGGCGCAGATGGTGCGTCCGGCGATCTTGCGGGTGACATCCTCAAGCAGCTCCAGATCCTCCGGGCGGCCCTGGCCGTTCTCAATGCGGCTGACCACCCGATAGAGCCAGCCGGTGCCCTCGCGGCAGGGGGTGCACTGGCCGCACGACTCCTCATAGTAGAAGTAAGACATGCGTTCCAGCACGCGGACCATACAGTTGGTATCGTCCATCACGATCACCGCGCCCGAGCCGAGCATGGAACCGGCGCCCTGAATCGAGTCGTAGTCCATGGTCAGGTCGAGCATCTGCTCGCCGGGGATCACCGGCGAGGAGGAGCCGCCCGGGATCACCGCCTTGCACTTGCGCCCGTCGCGCATCCCTCCGGCCATCTCCAGCAGCTCCGCAAAGGGGGTACCCATGGGGATCTCGTAGACGCCGGGCTTGTTGATGTTGCCCGAGATCGAGAACAGCTTGGAGCCGCCGCTGTTGGCCACGCCGATCTCGCTGAACCACTTGCCGCCCTTTTCGATAATCACCGGGATGGAGCAGAGCGACTCGGTGTTGTTGATAATGGTGGGCCGTCCGTAGAGGCCGAAGTGGGCCGGAAACGGCGGCTTGAAACGTGGCTGCCCCTTCTTGCCCTCAATCGATTCGAGCAGCGCCGTCTCCTCGCCGCACACATAGGCACCGCCGCCAAGGTGGACATGCAGGTCGAAATCGAAACCGGAACCGAGGATGTTCTCGCCCAGCAGGCCCGCCTCGCGCGCCTCATCGATGGCACCCTGAAAGCGCATGTAGGGTTCCCAGAACTCTCCGCGGATATAGTTGTATCCCCGGGTCGCGCCGATGGCGTAGCCGGCGATGATCATCCCCTCGATCAGCTGGTGCGGGTTGTAACGCAGGATATCCCGGTCCTTGAAGGTTCCCGGTTCACCCTCGTCCGAGTTGCAGACCACGTATTTCTGGCCCGGGGCCTCGCGTGAGATGAAGCTCCACTTCATACCGGTGGGAAAACCAGCACCGCCACGTCCACGCAGGTTGGCCGCCTTCACCTCGTCGATCACCTGGGCCGGCGTGATCTCGCCGGCGAGGATGCGCTTGAGCTGTTCATAGCCGCCACGGCTCTGGTACTGCTCCAGCAGCCAGGGGCGCTCCAGATCGTTGTTTCGCAGACAGACTTCATTGGCCATGGCGCTTACTCCAGTCCATCCAGTATCGAATCGACCAGCTCGGGGGTCAGATTCTCGTAATATTTGGTGCCGATCTGGAACATCGGCGCGCCGCCGCAGGCACCGAGGCACTCCACCTCTTTGAGGGTATAGCGCCCATCCTCCGTGGTCTCGCCCAGCTTGATACCCAGCTTCTGCTCCATGTGATCGACGATCTTGTCCGAGCCGTTGACCATGCAGGAGACGTTGGTGCAGACACACACCTTGTGCCTGCCGACCGGCTTCAGCTCGTACATGGAGTAGAAGGTCGCCACCTCATAGACGGCAATCGCGGGCATATCGAGATAGGCCGCCACCTGGTCCATCAACGCCTCGGTGAGATAGCCGCCGTTGGCGTCCTGGACGATGCGTAGCGCCGCCATCACGGCGGACTGCCGCCACTGCTCAGGATACTTGGCGATCCAGCTGTCGATCTCTGCCCTCACCTCGGGTGAAAACAGGTTCTCCTTGCCCTCCACCGGCTTGACGGTGGTCATTGGTGCATTTTTGAAACCCATCAGCGGTCAATCTCCCCGAATACGACGTCCATGGTGCCGATCACGGCGGTCACGTCCGAGATCATGTGCCCCTTGACCATCGCATCCATCGCGGCCAGGTGAACAAACCCCGGCGCACGGATCTTCAGCCGGTAGGGCTTGTTGGCACCATCGGAAATCATGTAGCAGCCAAACTCCCCCTTCGGCGCCTCGACCGCGGCATAGGCCTCGCCCGCCGGCGGGCAGTAGCCCTCGGTGAAGAGTTTGAAGTGGTGGATCAGGCTCTCCATGTCCCCTTTCATGTTGGCGCGCGCCGGTGGCGCGACCTTGTGATCCTGCACGATCACCGGCCCCTGGTTCTGGCGCAACCACTGCACGCACTGCTTGATGATGCGCGCGGACTGGCGCATCTCCTCCATGCGCACCAGATAGCGGTCGTAGCAGTCCCCGTTCTGGCCCACCGGGATATCGAAATCCACCTTGTCGTAGGCGGCATAGGTCTGGGTCTTGCGCAGATCCCACTCGATACCGGAACCGCGCAGCATGGCCCCGGAAAAACCCATCGCCTTCGCCTCCTCGGGGGAGACCACGGCGATATCGACGGTGCGCTGCTTCCAGATCCGGTTGTCGGTCAACAGGGTCTCGTACTCATCGACCAGCCCGGGAAAGCGGTCGGCGAAATCCTCGATAAAATCCAGCAGCGAGCCCTGGCGCGCCTCGTTCCTGAGGGCGATGTCCGCCTCGCTGCGAAAGCCGTTCGGCTCGAACTTCGGCATCTCGTCGGGCAGGTCCCGGTAGACGCCACCGACGCGGTAGTAGGCGGCGTGCATGCGCGCGCCGGAGACCGCCTCGTAGCAATCCATCAGATCCTCACGCTCACGGAAGGCGTAGAGGAAGACCGTCATCGCGCCGATATCGATGGCGTGGGTGCCGATCCACATCAGGTGATTGAGGATGCGGGTGATCTCGTCGTACATGGTGCGGATGAACTTGGCCCGCTCCGGCACCTCGACCCCGAGCAGCTTCTCCACCGCCAGGCAATAGGCGTGCTCGTTGCACATCATCGAGACGTAATCGAGCCGGTCCATATACGGCAGGCTCTGATTGTAGGGCTTGGTCTCCGCCAGCTTCTCGGTGGCGCGGTGCAGCAGGCCCACGTGGGGGTCGGCGCGCACCACCGTCTCACCGTCGAGTTCCAGAACCAGCCGCAGCACACCATGCGCGGAGGGGTGCTGGGGGCCAAAGTTAAGCGTGTAGTTTTGAATCTCAGGCATCGGCTGCATCCTCCGCTGCGGGCGCGGCGCCGGCATTTGCCTGGCGAACCACCCGGGGCACCAGGGTGCGCGGCTCCAGTTCGACCGGCTCGTAGATCACGCGCCGCTGCTCGGCGTCGTAGCGCATCTCGACGTAACCGCCGAGGGGAAAATCCTTGCGGAAGGGGTGTCCCATGAAGCCGTAGTCGGTAAGGATGCGGCGCAGGTCCGGGTGTCCGTCAAACAGGATGCCATACATATCGAACGCCTCGCGCTCGAACCAGTCGGCCGCGGGCCAGATACCGACCACGGAATCGACGATCGGGGGCTCGCTATCGCAGAAGGCACGGACCCGCAGGCGCAGGTTGTTGGTCACCGAGAGGAGGTGGTGGACGGCGGCGAAGCGCGCCTCCACGTTCTGCGGTTCCGGGGTCTCCACACCGCGGCCGAAACCGCTGGCGGAGGCGGTGGCGGTCTCCCACTCCGACTGCCCGTAAGCGGCATAGTCGACGCCGCAGGAGTCGATCAGCACATCGAACCGGTATTCATCGGCGTCGCGCAGGGTGCGGCAGGTCTCCAGCAGATGCGCCCGGGGGATCTCCAGGGTCACCTCTCCCAGGGCGAAGACGACCTCCCCCCCCAGGGGACCGAACTGCTCGCGCAGCCGCTCTGCCAGTTCAGCGTGGCGCGTTTGCGAATTGGATTTGACGGTTTCGTTCATGAACTCTTACCTAGCGGGCGATGGTGCAGGTACGCTTGATCTTCTCCTGCAGCTGGATAATGCCGTAGAGCAGCGCCTCTGCCGTGGGCGGACAGCCCGGGACGTAGATATCCACCGGCACCACCCGGTCGCAACCACGCACCACGGAGTACGAGTAGTGGTAATAGCCGCCGCCGTTGGCGCAGGAACCCATGGAGATAACCCAGCGTGGCTCGGGCATCTGGTCGTAGACCTTGCGCAGGGCCGGGGCCATCTTGTTGGTCAGGGTGCCGGCGACGATCATCACGTCGGACTGGCGCGGACTGGGGCGGAACACGACGCCGAAGCGGTCCATGTCGTAGCGCGAGGCCGCCGCCTGCATCATCTCGACCGCGCAGCAGGCCAGACCAAAGGTCATCGGCCACATCGAGCCGGTGCGCGCCCAGTTGATGAGCTTGTCGGCGTTGGTGGTGACAAACCCCTTTTCGAGGATACCTTCTACTCCCATTCCAGGGCCCCTTTCTTCCACTCGTAGATGAATCCGATGACCAGGATGCCGAGGAAGACGAACATGGCGACCAGCCCGACCATGCCGATCTTGTCCAGAACCACGGCCCACGGAAAGAGAAATGCAATCTCAAGATCGAAAATAATGAAGAGGATGGCGACGAGGTAATAGCGGACATCAAACTTCATGCGCGCGTCCTCGAACGCCTCGAAACCGCACTCATAGGGGGATAATTTTTCATCATCGGGCCGCTGGGTGGCCAGTACGAAACCGAGCCCTATCATAACCGCCCCTACCACCAGACCGACCCCGATGAAGACCAACACGGGAAAGTAGTTTTCTAACATTGATCTCCTCTCCGCTCAGACTAAATCATTGTTATCTCTGAGGGTTAAATAAATTCTCCCGAGTCTATTGGACATGCCTGATAGTGTCAACCCCAATATGCCTATAAAAAATCTTACTAATCAATCATTTATGTGCGGTGCACAATAAAAAAGCGGCACCGCGCCCTAGCGCGGTACCGCCTTTCCAAATGGTGCCGATGGCCGGAGTCGAACCGGCACGGCTTACGCCACTACCCCCTCAAGATAGCGTGTCTACCAATTCCACCACATCGGCTTTTGAAATCTGTTCACTGATACTGAATAGCGACCCCTCACTCCACGGTCTTGGGTAGCGGCTGCTCCCCGGCGTCACCCGGGACGGGCATCGCGGGAACCGCGGCTGGCTCCGGCACGGGCGGGACACCCAGCGAGGGCACCTCCGAATCCGGCTGCGGCGGCAAAGACTGCTGCACCTCCGCGCCCCCCATCACCCCCGGTCGCTCCACCGACTGCATGGCGAACCACGCCAGGGTCAGACTGGTGACGAAAAACAGACTGGCCAGCAGGGCGGTGGCGCGGCTCAGGAAGTTGGCCGAACCGGCGGCGCCGAAGACGGTGCCCGAGGCGCCCGAGCCAAAGGCGGCGCCCGCATCGGCACCCTTGCCATGCTGGATCAGCACCAGGCCGATCAGGCCCAGGGAGAGAAAAAGGTGTACTACGATCAGAACCGTCTGCATTACGGATGTCCGTGGTGAATCAAAAAATCGGAAGCGGGGATTCTACCCGATCGGTGCGCCGGAAAAAACTCTTTATTTTGCGTGCGCCCACCGTGCCGGAGCGCCACGCGCACCGGCACGGTGGGCGGGGATCATCCAGCCGCCTTGCAGATCCCCAGAAAATCCCCCGCGTTCAGGGAGGCGCCCCCGATCAGGCCGCCATCAATGTCCGCCTTGGCGATCAGCTCCTCGGCGTTGTCCGGCTTCATGCTGCCCCCGTAGAGGATGCGTACCCCGGCGGCGACCCCGGCATCGCTCGCGGCGACCCGGCCGCGGATAAAGGCGTGCACCTCCTGCGCCTGTTCCGGTGAGGCGGTCTTACCGGTACCGATGGCCCACACCGGCTCATAGGCGATCACTCCGTCATTCAGGGCCGCGACCCCCTCCAGGGCGATCACCGCGTCGAGCTGACGGGCCACCACCTCTTCGGTGATCCCCTGCTCGCGCTCTTCGAGGGTCTCGCCGATACACAGGATCGGCACCAGACCGGCGGCGCGGGCCGCCGCGTATTTGCGCGCCACCATCTCATCGGTCTCGCCGTGGTAGGTGCGCCGCTCGGAGTGGCCGACGATCACATAGCGGCAACCGAAATCGAGCCACATGGAGGCGGCGATCTCCCCGGTATAGGCGCCGGATGCCTCGCTGGAGAGATCCTGCCCGCCCCAGGCGACACCGCTGCCGCTGAGCTGGGCCTCGACATCGGCGATATAGACGGCGGGGGCGCAGACCGCCACCTCGGCGACATTCACATCCCCCATCCCGGCCTTGATCCCATCCAGCAGCTCGCGGATGCTCTCGCGGGAGCCGTTCATTTTCCAGTTGCCTGCAACGAGTGGTTGACGCATGTCCGCCTCCTGAAACTTATGATTTATTTATCGATCGCGCGCTAGTCTATAGCCCGGGCTTATGCAAAGCAATTCAGGAAATGAGACAGGATCAATAAAAAAAGCCTATGGCAGCAGCGCGCTGACCGCATCCGCCAGGCGGCTGCTCAGCGCCTCCACCTGGTCCGGATCGCGCCCCTCGATCATCACCCGGATCAACGGTTCGGTGCCGGAGGGACGCAGCAGCACCCGGCCGCTCTCGCCCAGCTCGTCCTCCACCGAACGGACCACCTCGCGCAACGCCTCGGAGGCCATGATCTCCCGGGCCGAGGCGGCCCCGAGGTGCACATTCCTCAATATCTGCGGATACTTGCACAGCCCCTCGCGCAGCTGCGCCAGCCCCTTGCCGCTGGCACGCATCGCCGCCATCACCTGCAGCGCCGAGATGATACCATCGCCGGTGGTGGTGCGATCCAGGCAGAGAATATGGCCCGAGGGCTCCCCGCCCAGACTCCAGCCGCGCGCCTCCAGCCGCTCCATGATGTAGCGGTCACCCACCCGGGTACGCTCCAGGGCGATGCCTTTCTCGCGCAGGGCATGTTCCAGTCCGAGATTGGTCATCTGGGTACCGACCACCACGCCGTCGCCACGGCCCGCCTCGAGGCGGGCGGTGGCGATGATATAGAGCACATCGTCCCCATCCAGCAGCTCACCCCCGGCGTCGCACATAATGACCCGGTCGCCGTCCCCGTCCAGGGCCACCCCCACATCGGCACCGTTTCTCAGAACCTCGCTGCGCAGGTGGTCCGCATGAGTGGAGCCCACTCCGGCGTTGATGTTGAGCCCGTCGGGCTCGACACCGATGGCGATCACCTCGGCCCCCAGCTCGTCGAACACATGGGGGGCGATGTGGTAACCCGCGCCATTGGCGCAATCGACCACCACCCGCAGGCCCTTGAAGTTCATGGTCCAGGGCACGCTGCGCTTGCAGAATTCGATATATCGCCCCTCGGCGTCACTCACCCGGTAGGCCTTGCCGAGATGCTCCGAGGCGACACTCACCAGCGGCCCGTCCAGCTCCCGTTCGATCGCCAGCTCCACCTCGTCGGGCAGCTTTTTGCCGTCGGCGGAGAAGAATTTGATGCCGTTGTCGTAATAGGGGTTATGGGAGGCGCTGATGACGATGCCCGCATCGGCGTGCAGGGTGCACGTCAGATAGGCGATGCCGGGGGTCGGCATGGGACCGAGCAGATAGCTATCCATACCGGCGGCGGCCAGCCCCGCCTCCAGCGCCGACTCGAACAGGTAGCCGGAGATACGGGTATCCTTGCCGATCACCACCTTACCGCCATGGCCGTTGCCGAGCACGCGCCCCGCGGCCCAGCCGAGCTTCAATACGAACTCGGGGGTAATCGCCCCCTCGCCCACCCGACCGCGAACACCGTCGGTACCAAAATACTTCCGTTCCAATGTGCTGTTTCCTTGTGCCGCCAAGCCCCGCCCGCAGGCCCGAGTCATCGATTCAAAGGGAATTCTACCGCCAGCCCGCATCCCTCACCAGGCAAACCGCCCCATCAATACAGGGCGGTAACTGTGCCGCCTAATCCAAGGCCGGGGTCGATCGCGCCCGATCCGCTTGCCCATGCGTCCCGCCTCGGCCATCCACTCGACCCCAGGCGGATGCAAAGGGAGGGCGGAGCCCGAAGTGCGCCGCGGGCCAGATGCGGAATAGGCCGAAGCGTGCCGGGACGCGATTCACCCGGCCCGCATCAGGACCGCCGCCACCACCTTCAGCGCCTCGACCGTCGGCCCCACGTCATGCACACGCAGGAGCGCCGCACCGCGCTCGGCGGCCATCACCGCCGCCGCCAGACTGCCGTGCAGGCGCCGCTCCACCGGGGCATCATTCAGCAGCGCCCCGATCATGCTCTTGCGTGAGATACCCACCAACAGCGGCAGACCCGGACGGCGCAGCACATCCAGGTGCGCCAGCAGCCGCAGGTTGTGCTCCAGGCTCTTACCGAAACCGAACCCCGGATCGAGCAGCAGACGCTCGCGCGGGATACCCGCCGCCACGCAGGCACGCACCCGCTGCTCAAAAAACTCCGCCACATCGGTCACCACCTCGCGGTAGCTGGGGGCGCGCTGCATGGTGCGCGGCTCGCCCTGCATATGCATCAGGCAGACCGGCACGGCGGCATCGGCCGCCGCCTGGAGCGCACCCTCGCCCCGCAGCCCCATGACATCGTTGATCATACCGGCACCGGCCCGCACCGCCTCGCGCATCACATGGGCCTTGGAGGTATCGATGGAGACCGGCACCGCCAGCTCGGAGCGAATCGCCTCGATTACCGGAATCACCCGCTCCAGCTCCTGCTCCAGGGGCACCCCCTGTGCCCCGGGCCGGGTCGATTCGCCGCCCACATCGATGATCGCCGCCCCCTCCTCCACCATCCGGCGGGCCCGCTCCAGGGCCCGTTCCGGGCCGGTGAAGCAACCGCCGTCAGAAAAGGAGTCGGGTGTGACGTTGAGAATCCCCATCACCTGGGGGCGGGTGAGATCGAGGCCCCTGCCTGCACAATCGAGTATCATCGTTTCGCACGACTCCATCGGGGTTGCGGACCGCTACGTCCGCCGATGCCGAAAACAGAACCGCCGGGCGCCAGGGCCCGGCGGTGCGGTGAGGGTGGGCGCCGGGATCAGTGCTGCCCCGCCGGCCCTCCAACGGTGCCCTTGGCATCCTGCCCCTTGTGCTCGTCCTCGGCGGCCTCTCCGTGCCCGGACCTGGGCGTACCGTTATCGTCGTTCCAGTCGGCGGGTGGGCGGGGCGGCCCGCCGTTCATGATGTCGTCGATCTGATCGCTGTCGATGGTCTCGTACTTGATCAGTGCCTCGGCCATCAGGTGCAGCTGCTCGGTATGCTCTTCGAGGATCCGCTTGGCGCGCTGATAGTTGCTGTCGATGAAGGAGCGGATCTCGTCATCGATGGCGTGGGCGGTCTCGTCGGAGACGTTCTTGTGCTGGGTCACCGAGCGGCCGAGGAACACCTCCTCCTCCTCCTCGCTGTACATCAGCGGTCCCAGCTTCTCCGACAGCCCCCACTTGGTGACCATGTTGCGGGCGATCGAGGTGGCGCGCTGGATATCGTTGGAGGCGCCTGTGGTGACGCTGTCCTTGCCAAAGATCAGCTCCTCGGCGATGCGCCCGCCGAACAGACTGGAGATCTGGCTCTCCAGATGCTCCTTGCTGTGGCTGTAACGATCCTCCTCGGGAAGGAACATGGTCACCCCGAGTGCGCGTCCGCGCGGAATGATACTCACCTTGTAGACCGGATCGTGGGAAGGGACCTTGCGGCCGACGATGGCGTGCCCCGCCTCGTGGTAGGCGGTAAGACGCTTCTCGTCCTCGCTCATGACCATGGAACGTCGCTCGGCGCCCATCATGATCTTGTCCTTGGCCTTCTCCATGTCCTCCATGTCGACCAGGCGTTTGTTGGCCCGGGCGGCGAACAGTGCCGCCTCGTTGACCAGATTGGCCAGATCGGCGCCGGAGAAGCCGGGCGTGCCGCGCGCGATCAGCGAAGGTTTGACGCCATCCGCCGCCGCGATCTTGCGCAGGTGGACATTGAGGATCTGTTCGCGCCCGCGCACATCGGGCAGGGGCACCACCACCTGGCGATCGAAGCGCCCGGGACGCAGCAGCGCCGGATCGAGCACATCGGGGCGATTGGTGGCGGCGATCACGATCACCCCCTCGTTGCCCTCGAAGCCGTCCATCTCCACCAGCAACTGATTAAGGGTCTGCTCGCGCTCGTCATGCCCACCGCCAAGGCCGGCGCCGCGATGCCGTCCGACGGCGTCGATCTCATCGATGAAGATGATGCAGGGGGCGTGCTTCTTCGCCTGCTCGAACATATCACGCACCCGCGAGGCGCCGACGCCGACGAACATCTCGACAAAGTCGGAACCGGAGATCGTGAAGAAAGGCACCTTCGCCTCGCCGGCGATGGCCTTGGCCAGCAGGGTCTTGCCGGTGCCGGGCGAGCCGACCATCAGCACCCCCTTGGGGATCTTGCCGCCGAGCTTCTGGAACTTGGAGGGATCGCGCAGGAAGTCCACCATCTCGGAGACCTCCTCCTTGGCCTCCTCCACGCCCGCCACGTCCGAAAAGGTGACCTTCACCTGATCCTCGCTGAGCATGCGCGCCTTGCTCTTGCCGAAGGACATGGCGCCACGGCCACCGCCCCCGCCCTGCATCTGGCGCATGAAGAAGATCCACAGCCCGATCAGCACGAACAGCGGGAACCAGTTGATCAGGATCGACACCAGCAGAGAGGGTTCTTCGGGCGGCTCCGCCTCGAAGGCGACATTGTTGTTGATCAGGTCATTGACCAGACCGTCGTCGCCGGGACTGAAGGTGGTAAAGGTGTTACCGTCGAGCAGGGTCCCTTTGACCTGTTGCTTCTGGGGGTCGATATTGACGGACTTCACCTGGCCTTCCCGGACTAGGGTGATGAACTCCGAATAGGCGAGCTGGTTTACCCGCGCACTCTGGGTGCTGAGGTTGTTGAACACCGACATCAGCACGATGGCGATGACCACCCACAAGATCAGATTTTTTGCCATATCGTTCAAGGCATGAACCCTCTTTCGCCCTCTTCCCTGCACCCGCCCCGCACACCTCGCGGACTGCCGCGCCCGGGCATCACCCGACTGGAAAAGGCATAAATTCAAAAAGTTACGTTAACACAACCGTTTTCTCAAGGTTGGTACCATACTATGGATTATAGTTCCCCGCCACCACGTACACCTCCCGGCTCTTGGGCCGCGAGGCGCGCGGCTTGCGGATCACCACCCGAGCGAATCCGCCGCGTACCTCCCGCACGAAGTCGTCGAAGCCCTCACCCTGGAAGACCTTGACCGCGAATCCCCCCCCGGGCCGCAGGACCCGGTGCGCGAAATCGAGCGCCAGATCGCACAGGTGCATGGCCCGCGGCTGATCCACGGCACTCACACCGCTTACATTGGGGGCCATGTCGGAGATTACAAGATCCACGCCCCGCCCCGCGAGCAGCGCAAGCAAACGCTCCAGTGTGGCCTCTTCAAGAAAATCGCCCTGCAGAAAATCGACCCCGGCGAGCGAATCCATTGGCAGGATATCCATGGCGAACACCCGCCCCCGCTCCCCGACCAGGCGTTCGGCCACCTGCGACCAGCCACCCGGGGCAGCTCCCAGGTCGACCACCACCATTGCGGGGCGAAACAGCTGATCTTTTTCCTGCAATTCCAATAATTTATAAGCAGCACGGGAGCGATAGCCCTCGGCCTGGGCACGCTTCACGTATTCGTCGTGGAGATGGCGCTCGATCCACGCCCGGCTGCTCTTGCGCTTCTTCATGGCTTGATTATGCACCCATTTCCCGTTCAGCCGGTGATTGAAGGGCTACAGAACCGACCGGCCATCCCCGGAAAGGGCGCGCCGCACTTTGGTACCCGGGGCAGTTGCGATAGAATGCCCCGCTGTTTTTCATTGGAGCCACCCATGTCGATCACCCAGAAACAGAAGCGCCACCTCAAGGGGCTGGTGCACCACCTCAAACCCGTCGTCATCGTCGGCCAGAACGGCCTCAACGAGGGGGTGTTCGGTGAGTTGGAGTGCGCCCTGTTGAGCCACGAGCTGATCAAGGTACGGGTCAACGCCGGCGACCGCGAGGAGCGCCAGGCGCTACTGGATGCCATCGGCACCCGCACCGGCGCGCAGCTGATTCACGCCATCGGCCACGTCGCGGCCTTCTACCGGCGCAACCCGGACGCCCCCAGGATCACCCTGCCGGCGGACTGAACAGCCACCGGCCGACGGATCAGACGTAACGCACCGAGAGGATCTCCATGTGGCGCGGACCGTTCGGGGTATCCACCACCGCCACGTCCCCCTCCGACTTGCCGACCAGGGCACGCGACATGGGCGAGCTGACCGAGATCAGCCCCTCCTTGATGTCCGCCTCGTCGTCGCCGACGATCTGGAAGGTGTGCTCCTCGTCCGACTCCTCTTCATAGACATCGACGGTGGCACCGAAGATCACCCGCCCGTCGGCGTGCACCTTGGTCACATCGATAATCTGGGCATGGGAGAGCTTGCCCTCGATATCCTTGATCCGGCCCTCGATGAAACCCTGCTGTTCGCGCGCCGCGTGATACTCGGCGTTCTCCTTCAGGTCGCCATGTTCACGCGCCTCGGCGATCGCCTTGATCACCTGCGGCCGGGCCACGCCCTTCAGCTCGTTGAGTTCGGCGCGCAGCTTCTCTGCGCCCCGGACGGTCAGCGGTACCTTGCTCATTGCGCTATTCCTCTCATCCGATGGTTGCGTGCAGATCCTGAAGACGGTTGACGGTGACGCTGTCCTCCTGTTTCAGGGCCATGCAGGTCGCCTCCGCGCCGGACATGGTAGTGGTGTAGAGCACCTTGCCGCGCAACGCCGCATGGCGTATGGCGGCGGAATCGGCGATCGCCTTCTTACCCTCGGTGGTATTGAAGATCATGCAGAAGTCGTCATTTTTGATCATGTCCACGATATGGGGACGCCCCTCGGAGACCTTGTTGGCCCGCCGACAGGGGATGCCGGCCTCGTCGATAATGCGGAATGTGCCGCTGGTGGCATAGACCTCGAAGCCGAGCGCGGCCAGGTCGCGGGCCACGCCGACGGCCCGCTGCTTGTCGGCGTCGCGCACCGAAACCAGCACCTTGCCGGAGCGCGGAAGCAGCTCGCCGCTGCCCTCCAGGGCCTTGTCGAAGGCCTCGCCGAAGGTGGCGCCCACCCCCATGACCTCGCCGGTGGACTTCATCTCGGGACCGAGCAGGGTATCGACCCCGGGGAACTTCACGAAGGGGAAGATCGCCTCCTTGACGAAGAAGTTGCGGGGGATCACCTCCTCGGTGAACGCCTGCTGGCGCAGACTGGTGCCCGCCATGCAGCGCGCCGCCACCTTGGCCAGTTGCACGCCGGTCGCCTTGGAGACGAAGGGCACGGTGCGCGAGGCCCGGGGATTGACCTCCAGGATGTAGATATCGTCGCCCTTGATGGCGAACTGGGTGTTCATCAGCCCCACCACCTTCAGCTCCAGCGCCATCCGGCGGATCTGCTCTCGCATGCGGTCCTGTATCTCGCGGGAGAGGGTGTAGGGGGGCAGGGAGCAGGCCGAATCGCCGGAGTGCACCCCGGCCTGCTCGATGTGCTCCATGATGCCGCCGATGACCACGTCGGTGCCGTCGCTGATGGCATCGACATCGACCTCGATGGCGTCGTCGAGAAACCGGTCGAGCAGCACCGGAGAGTCGTTGGAGACGCTCACCGCCTCGCGCATGTAGCGGCGCAGGTCCGCCTCTTCGTAGACGATCTCCATGGCGCGTCCGCCCAGCACGTAGGAGGGGCGGACCACCAGCGGATAGCCGATCTCGTCGGCCAGGAGCACCGCCTGCTCGGGATCGGTGGCGGTGCGGTTTGGCGGCTGCTTCAGGTTCAGCTTGTCGACCAGCTTCTGAAAGCGCTCGCGATCCTCGGCCAGGTCGATGGAATCCGGGCTGGTGCCGATAATCGGCGCACCCGCCGCCTCCAGGTCCTCGGCCAGCTTCAGCGGGGTCTGCCCGCCATACTGCACAATCACCCCCGCGGGCCGCTCCTTGTGGACGATCTCGATCACATCCTCGAAGGTGAGCGGTTCGAAGTAGAGTCGATCGGAGGTGTCGTAGTCGGTAGAGACGGTCTCGGGGTTGCAGTTGACCATAATGGTCTCATACCCGTCCTCGCGCATGGCGAAGGCGGCATGCACGCAGCAGTAGTCGAACTCGATCCCCTGGCCGATGCGGTTGGGACCGCCGCCGAGGACCATGATCTTGCGCCGCTCGCTGGGCTGGGACTCGCACTCCTCCTCGTAGGTGGAGTACATGTAGGCGGTATTGGTGGCGAACTCGGCGGCGCAGGTGTCGACCCGCTTGTAGACCGGGCGCACGTTTTCGGCCCAGCGGCGCTCGCGCACCTGCGCCTCCGCCATCCCCAGCAGCCGGGCGATGCGCGCGTCGGAGAAGCCCTTGCGCTTGAGGTAGCGCAGACGTGCGCCGTCCAGGCCCGGCATGCCGTCGGCCTTGATCTCTGCCTCGATACTGATCAGCTGCTCAATCTGCACCAGGAACCAGGGATCGATGAAGGTGACCTCGAACAGCTCCTCGACGCTCATGCCATGGCGAAAGGCGTCGGCCACGTAGAACAGGCGCTCGGCGCCGGCCTCGCGCAGTTCGTGGCGCAGCACCGACTGGGCGTCGGGGGCATCGGGATCCCAGATCTCGTCCAGACCGCTCTTGCCCGTCTCCAGGCCGCGCAGGGCCTTCTGTAACGACTCCTGCAAGGTGCGCCCGATGGCCATCACCTCACCCACCGATTTCATCTGGGTGGTGAGGCGGTCCGGGGCCTGGGGAAATTTCTCGAAGGCGAAACGCGGGATCTTGGTCACCACGTAGTCGATGGTCGGCTCGAAGGAGGCCGGTGTGGCGCCGCCGGTGATCTCGTTGCGCAGCTCATCCAGGGTGTAGCCCACGGCCAGCTTGGCGGCCACCTTGGCGATCGGAAAACCGGTGGCCTTGGAGGCCAGCGCCGAGGAGCGCGAGACGCGCGGATTCATCTCGATGATGATCATGCGCCCGTCTTCGGGATTGATGGCGAACTGCACATTGGAGCCGCCGGTGTCCACGCCGATCTCGCGCAACACCGCCAGCGAGGCGTCGCGCATGATCTGGTACTCCTTGTCGGTCAGGGTCTGAGCCGGCGCCACGGTGATCGAGTCACCGGTGTGGATCCCCATCGGATCGAGGTTCTCGATGGAGCAGATGATGATGCAGTTGTCGCGGTGATCGCGCACCACCTCCATCTCGTACTCCTTCCAGCCGAGAATCGACTCCTCGATCAACAACTCGCGGGTGGGCGAGAGATCGAGACCGCGGGTGCAGATCTCCTCGAACTCCTCGCGGTTGTATGCGATACCACCCCCGGAGCCGCCCATGGTGAAGGAGGGCCGGATAATGGTGGGGAAACCGATCTGGGCCTGAACCTGGTGCGCCTCCTCCATGCTGTGGGCGATGGCCGAGCGCGGCATGTCGAGGCCGATCTTGCGCATCGCCTGGCGGAACAGATCACGATCCTCCGCCTTGTCGATCGCCTCCTTGGTGGCGCCGATCATCTCCACGCCGTACTTCGCCAGCACCCCCTCGCGGTCCAGATCGAGGGCGCAGTTGAGCGCGGTCTGACCGCCCATGGTGGGCAGCAGCGCATCGGGGCGCTCCTTCTCGATGATGCGCGAGACGGTCGGCCAGGTGATCGGCTCGATATAGACCGCATCCGCCGAATCGGGGTCGGTCATGATGGTGGCCGGGTTGGAGTTGACCAGGATGACGCGGAAGCCCTCCTCGCGCAGGGCCTTGCAGGCCTGGGCGCCGGAATAGTCGAACTCGCAGGCCTGGCCGATGACGATAGGCCCGGCGCCGATGATCAGGATGCTCTTAATGTCTGTACGTTTTGGCATGTAACTTAACTAACCCAACTTTGATGGACGCCAACCCGGTTCGTTCGCCAGTGAACGCGGATTGACGCGAATGAATCCGATACCGCATATACATCGCCGGGCCTCCAGGCCCCGCCGCACACCCCGAAACGGCGTGCCCCCCGGCCAACAGGCCGCCGCGCTCAGCGCGCCTCGATCAGCTCGATGAAGTGATCGAACACCGGCGCCACATCGTGCGGACCGGGGCTCGCCTCGGGGTGCCCCTGGAAACCGAACGCGGGCCGGTCGGTGCGGTGAATCCCCTGCAGGGATTCGTCGAACAGCGAGCGGTGGGTCGCCCGGAGGGTCGCGGGCAGGCTCTGCTCGTCCACCGCGAAACCATGATTCTGGCTGGAGATCATCACCGTCTTGGCGGAAAGATCCTGCACCGGGTGGTTGGCGCCGTGATGGCCGAATTTCATCTTGATGGTCCGGGCCCCACTAGCCAGGGCCAGGAGCTGGTGACCGAGACAGATACCGAAAGTAGGCACACCGCTGTCGACGATCTCCCGGATCGCGGCGATGGCGTAGTCGCACGGCTCCGGATCACCGGGACCGTTGGAGAGGAAGACCCCATCCGGGTTCATCGCCATCACCTCAGCGGCCGGTGTTTGGGCCGGGACCACGGTGACGCGGCAGCCGCGATCCACCAGCATGCGCAGGATATTGCGTTTGACCCCGTAGTCGTAGGCCACCACGTGGTGCGGCAACTGCTCTTCGGGGGACTCCGCCGGGTCGGGCAGGCCGCCCTCCAGGCTCCAGCTGCCCTGAACCCAGGCATAGGGGGAAGCGACGGTCACCTCCCTGGCCAGATCCATCCCCTTCAGTCCGGGGAAGGCCCGCGCGGCGGCCAGGGCCGCCGTCTCGTCAAGGGACTCGCCGGCGACGATGCAGCCGCTCTGGGCCCCCTTCTCACGCAGGATCCGGGTCAGCTTACGGGTGTCGATATCGGCGATGGCGACGATATTGTTGTCGCGCAGATAAGCATCCAGGGACCGGCGGTTGCGCCAGTTGCTCGCCAGCAGGGGCAGATCACGGATCACCAGCCCGGCGGCGTGGATGGCGGACGACTCCTCATCCTCGTCATTGGTCCCCGTGTTACCGATGTGCGGATAGGTCAGGGTGACGATCTGCCGCGAATAGGAGGGGTCGGTCAGGATCTCCTGATACCCCGTGATTGCCGTATTGAACACCACCTCACCGACCGTCTGACCGTCGGCACCGATCGACTCTCCCCGGAAAACCGTTCCATCTTCCAGGACCAATAACGCAGGCTTACTCAAAGAACCAGTCCCCTACAGGCATGCCGAACGGGACAGATTCCCAGGGAACCGCCCCACTCCACGAGTTTGAAAACAGGGGACGGAGGCGCCGTTCGCGCCGCCGTCAAATTCGGTGAATTTTACTTGATGCAGTGCGATGCTGTCCACGCCAAACGACCCATTTATCCCTCCCCCCGGATCCGGCGCCACACGCCCGGTGGAAATTCCCCCTGCACTCGACCGGCCCGGGACCGTATAATCGCCGTCATCGCAACCGCAACCAAGGCATTCTGGAAGATCATGTCGGAATCACGCTATATCGTTGACGTCACAGAGGAAACCTTCGACACCTACGTCCTGCAGAACTCCCACACCGTACCGGTGCTGGTGGATTTCTGGGCCGATTGGTGTCAGCCGTGCAAAATGCTCATGCCGGTGCTCGCCAAGCTCGCCGCGGAGTATGACGGGAAGTTTATCCTGGCCAAGGTCGACACCGAGCAGCAGCAGGGGCTGGCCATGCGTTACGGCATCCGCAGCATCCCCAGCGTCAAACTGTTCATCGGCGGCGAGGCGGTGGACGAATTCAACGGCGCCCTACCCGAAGCAGAGATCCGCGCCTTCCTCGGCGCCCACATCGCCAGTGCCGGTGACGGCCTGCTGGCCGAGGCCAACGCCCTCATCGGCCGGGGAGAGATCGAACCGGCCCTGACCCTGCTGGAACGCGCCCGCGCGGAGGAGCCCGGCAACCAACAGATACAGATCGCCTACATCGGCCTGAAGGCGGCTCTGGGGGAGATCGACGAGGCGGAGCGACTGCTCGCCGCCCTGCCCGCCGAACAGCAGCAGAGCCCCGAGGCAAGCGGTCTGCGGGCCCGCTTCGCCTTCGACCGACTGCTGGCGCAGGCCCCCGCCGAGGCACAACTGAACCAGGCCCTGGCCAACGGCAGCGCCACCAGCGAGCAGCTCCACCAACTCGCCGCCTACCGCATCTCCGAAAACGACCTGGGCGCCGCCCTGGATCTGCTGCTGCAACTGATGAGCAAAGACCGCGACTATGGAGACGACGCCGGACGCAAGGGGATGCTGGCGGTCTTTTCGATGCTTGGCGACAGCGGCGAACTGGTGACCCAGTACCGCAGACGCATGTTCAACCTGTTGCACTGAACCTTCGCAGAGGTTAGCTTGCAGCGATGAACGCCGATGCTCCAACGCCGCCGCAAGAGCCGTTTCCCGGTTTCGGTCTGCGCCTGCGCCGGGAGTATATCCCCTATGTGCTGGAGAGCCACCCCGATGTCGATTGGTTCGAGGTGACCGCCGAGGGATTTCTGGAGCAGGATGCCGATACCTTGAGCGCCCTGGAGCGACTGCGCGGCGACTATCCGCTGGTGCTGCACAGCCTCTCCCTGGCCCTCGGCAGCCCCTGGCCCCTGGACCGGGAGTATCTGCGGCGGCTGGCACGGCTGGCGGAACGTCTGCGCCCGGAGCGGATCTCCGGCCACCTCTGCTGGGGGGGCTCCGAGGACCGGCGCGACAGCCTGTTCCCCCTGCCCCACTCGCGGGAGATGATCGATCATCTGGTGCCACGCATCCAACAGGTCCAGGAGACCCTGGGGCAAGCGCTCCTGCTGGAGAACGTCCCCGCCGAGGCGGATGGGCAGGAGATCCCCGAGGCGCAATTCATCAGCGAGGTGGCCGAACGCTCCGGCTCGCTGATCCTGATCGACATCGAGAACCTGCTCGGCTCCAGCGTCCACCAGGGATTCGACCCCGCCAACTATCTGGCGCGCCTGCCGGCGCAGCGGGTCAGGGAGATCCACCTCCTGGGCGCCACCGCCCTGTGCGAACCGGCCGAGGAGGCCACCCCCCTGCCACCCGATCCGGTCTGGGAGCTCTACCTGCTGGCGCTGGAGCGCCTCGGCCCCGTGGCCACCCTGATCGAGCGCATCGACACCATCCCCTCGCTGGAGGAGATGCTCAATGAGGTCGCCCGGGCCCGCTGCGGGGCGAGCCGCCACCTGGCGGTCTGAACACCATGGGGGGCAACGCCATCGGGGTCTCGGTCATCGTCCCCACCCACAACCGCGCCACGCTCCTGGGGCGCGCCCTGCGCTCGGTCCAGGCGCAGAGCCTGCCGCCGCTGGAGTTGATCGTGGTGGACGACGGATCGAATGACGGCACAGAAGCGCTGGTCGCCCGCGACTTCCCCGCCGCCCGCTACATCCGCCAGTCCAACCACGGGGTGAGCAGCGCGCGCAACCGGGGTATCCGCGCCGCCCGGGGAGAATGGATCGCCCTGCTCGACTCCGACGACGAGTGGCTGCCGGGCAAACTGGAGGCCCAACTCGGCCAACTGCGCACCGGCGACTGCCTGATCAGCCACACCGAAGAGATCTGGGTGCGCAACGGCGTACGCGTCAACCCGATGCGCAAGCACCGCAAATACGGCGGCGATATCTTTCCCCACTGCCTGCCGCTGTGCGTCATCTCCCCCTCCGCCGCCCTGATCCACCGGGACCTGTTCGACCGCGTGGGCCTGTTCGACGAGCACCTGCCCGCCTGCGAGGACTACGACCTGTGGCTGCGCATCTGCGCCCACCATCGGGTGGATTTCGTGAAACAGCCGCAGATCGTCAAATACGGCGGCCACGCGGACCAGCTCTCGCGCCGCCACTGGGGCATGGACCGCTTCCGCGTCCATGCCCTGGAGAAGCTCATTGGCAGCGGTGAACTCAACCGCCCACAGCTGGAGGCCGCCCGGGCCACGCTCGCCGCCAAGGCCGCGATCCTGGCCAACGGGGCCGAAAAGCGCGGCCGCCACGCCGAGGCCGGGCGCTACCGGCGCCTCCAGAACGTCCACGCCCCGGCCCCGGACGGATGACCCCCCTGCACCTGCTCGTGGCCCTGCCGGCCGAGGCCAGACCGATCCGCCACCGGTTCGGCCTGGTACGTGACAACCGGCCCCACCCCTACCCGCTCTACCGGCGTGACGAAATCCGCCTGGTGATCTGCGGCGTGGGCCGCGACAACGCGGCCGGGGCGTGTCACTGGCTGCGCGGGCGCACCCCGGCACGCCCCACGGATGCCTGGATCAACATCGGCATCGCCGGCCACCCCGAGGCCGAAGTCGGCAGCCCCTTCCTCGCCAGCTCGGTACGCGACGGTATGGAGGGCCGGGAGCTGTCCACCGCCGCCCCGCACCTCGACGGCATCGGCCTGGCGCCGCTGATCAGCCTCCCGGAGGCCCGCTTCGACTACCCCCGCGAGGCCCTGCTGGACATGGAGGGGTACGCCTTTTTCAGCACCGCCCGGCGTTTCGCGCCACCCCGGCGCGTCGCCTGCATGAAGATCGTCTCCGACAACATCCGCAACCCGGCAACGCGGATCAACGGCCGCATGGTCTCCGAACTGATTAGCGACAACCTACCCCACCTCGACCACCTGATCGACACCCTGGAGGACACCGCGCCATGAAAGATCCCCGGCCCACCGTCCTGGTCACCGGCGCCAGCCGCGGCATCGGCCGCGCCGTCTGCGAAAAGCTGCTCGCCGAGGGATGCCACGTCATCGGCGTGGCGCGCTCCATGAGCACCTCCGGCCACTGGCCGTCGGAGTTTACCGGCGTAGACCTCGACCTGGGTCGGCTCGACGCCCTGCCCGAGGCGCTGAAGGCGCTGCGCCGAACCCACCCCGGCATCGGCAGCGTGATCTGTAACGCCGGGGTCGGTCGTTTTGGGTCGCTGGAGGAGTTCTCGGCCCGCCAGATCCGCGAACTGATCGACATCAACCTGACCAGCCAGGTGCTGCTGGCGCGCGAGTTCCTGCCCCACCTCAAGCGCCACGGAGAGAACGCCAACCTGATCTTCATGGGCTCCGAGGCTGCCCTTGCCGGAGGCGCGCGCGGCGCGGTGTACGCGGCGACCAAATTCGCCCTGCGCGGTCTGGCGCAATCACTGCGCGAGGAGTGCGCGGCCTCGCCGGTGCGCATCGGCATCGTCAACCCCGGCATGGTCCACAGCAGCTTTTTCGACCACCTCGGCTTCGCCCCGGGTGACGCCCCTGACAACCACCTGCAACCCACGGATGTCGCCGAAGCGGTCTGGCTGATGATGAGCGCACGCCCCGGCGCGGTGATCGACGAGATCAACCTCTCCCCGCAGAAAAAGGTGATCCGCTTCGGTGAGCGCAAGCGAGACTGAACGCCTTACCACGGGTTGAGGCGCCCTGTTCGCGGATTCTCGCCTACAGCGGCGCCAGCTCCAGCACCTCGGCCCGCCCCGCCGTCACCCGCCAACGCAGGTCGAAATCATACAGCCGGATGCCGTAGGTACGCCCCTGGGCCTCATCCCCCCGGTAGGCGGGGCGGGGGTCGAGCTCCAGAAGGCGGGTGATCAGCACCCGCAGCCCCTCCCCATCGCCCCTTCGGGCGATCTGCTCCTGGGCACGCTCCGAGAAGTGGACCGTCAGGCACCGCGGGGGGGCGGCGGGGGCGAAGCCGCAGCGTGCCTGGGGAAGGCTGTCGGCATAGGCCACGTAGGGCTTGATATCGAGAACCGGTGTGCCGTCGAGCAGATCCACCCCGGAGAGCGACAGACTGACCCGCTCGCCATCGACCACCACCGCCTCCAGCCCCACCACCGAGAGGCCGATGGGATTGGGGCGGTAGGGCGCGCGCGAGGCGAACACCCCCACCCGCGCGTTGCCGCCCAGCCGGGGCGGGCGCACCGTCGGCTGCCACCGCTCCCTGATCGCCTGATGGAACACGAACTGCAGCCAGATGTGCGAGTAGCCCTCCAGCCCCGCCACCGCCTCCGGGCGGTTATAGGGGGGCAGCAGCTCCAGGCGGCCACAGGCCTCCGGCACCAGCCCCGACTGGCGGGGAATACCGAACTTCTCCTTGAAGGGGGAGTGGACGATCCCCACCGCGCGCAGCGTTATCTCCATGCCGCGCCCCCGGTGCAAACCACCCCGCGAGTGGAGCAATCCACCCTGAAAAAAATAGCTAAATTCTCAAGTTTTTCTGGCATGTGTCGCCTAGCCCGAATGTTTCATAAACCATTAGGTGACCACAAATACCGTACAACCAGACTAGGGTATTAGCCGAGAACTAGGCAGGCCGGTAACTGTTAGCGGGGCGACGATCATTTTTTCGGGGTTGTAGCGTCCATCGCTAACCGCCATGGAGAGCGAAGCGAAGGCGGTTAGTCCCCGATAGGCGTAGGCGCGGTTGTATGGCCGCAGTTACGACCGATAGGGAGTGACGTAGGGCATACAAATAGCGCATCCGACACGCCGTAGAGTCATTGTGGTCATCATGACGGAGTTGCGCACGAGCAGCTTTGCTGCAATGTGCGGGACGGAGTCGTGATGAGCGCAGGACGGTCGGGGCAGTAACGGCTGTCGCGTTGGCGAGTCGATTTTGGGGACTGGGATGTCCCAAAATCTTTCACGAGGTAGCGACACTCTTGTGTAGCTTGTGAGTGATATAGGATGGATGGCGCTGGTCGTTGAAGGCGCAGGCCAAGCGCTCGGTCAAGCCGATTTGGCGGTCGAGGCCGCGTAGAATCATGGGACCGAAATCCGAGGACAAGGCGCCGCCGTCAAAATCGCCACGCACGCTCAGACCGTCAACGGGGAGAAATCTCAGCGGTTCTTGGGTAGACTTGGACATGGGGCGACCTCGTTTAGCTTCACCGAAGCGTTTTTGGCGAAATACCAATTATATCAATTGGTTGAACGAGGTGCGCCCTTTTTTATGAATAATTCGGGCTAGAATTGTAGAGGAAAAACGCTGATCACGACATCACAGTAGGAGGTGGCGGATCGGGGGCAACGCGCAGGGCACGGGGCACGGGGCCTGGATGGCTGCCACATTACCGCCGACTCGTGGCTTCCCGGGAACGGCAGAGGTGGCGGGCAGACGCCTTGGCGGGTTGGCACAGGCCGGAACGGAGCGGACATTTGGCCCTACCAGGTACCCTATCGTGGAAGAGCAGACCATTCAATCCAAGCAGGCAGCGAGTGCCGGAACCGGTAACATCCTGCAAGAGTGTCGCTACCTCGTGAAAGATTTTGGGACATCCCAGTCCCCAAAATCGACTCGCCAACGCGACAGCCGTTACTGCCCCGACCGTCCTGCGCTCATCACGACTCCGTCCCGCACATTGCAGCAAAGCTGCTCGTGCGCAACTCCGTCATGATGACCACAATGACTCTACGGCGTGTCGGATGCGCTATTTGTATGCCCTACGTCACTCCCTATCGGTCGTAACTGCGGCCATACAACCGCGCCTACGCCTATCGGGGACTAACCGCCTTCGCTTCGCTCTCCATGGCGGTTAGCGATGGACGCTACAACCCCGAAAAAATGATCGTCGCCCCGCTAACAGTTACCGGCCTGCCTAGTTCTCGGCTAATACCCTAGTCTGGTTGTACGGTATTTGTGGTCACCTAATGGTTTATGAAACATTCGGGCTAAGACAGGTCATCGGCCGTTGTGTTTACTGCCATCAAATAATCAGATGATCACCACATCAGATTACGTGGGCACTCTCATCAACGGGGAGAAATCTCAGCGGTTCTTGGGTAGACTTGGACATGGGGCGACCTCGTTTAGCTTCACCGAAGCGTTTTTGGCGAAATACCAATTATATCAATTGGTTGAACGAGGTGCGCCCTTTTTTATGAATAATTCGGGCTAGAAATAAACGCCACATTCGCTAACCGCCATGGAGAGCGAAGCGAAGGCGGTTAGTCCCCGATAGGCGTAGGCGCGGTTGTATGGCCGCAGTTACGACCGATAGGGAGTGACGTAGGGCATACAAATAGCGCATCCGACACGCCGTAGAGTCATTGTGGTCATCATGACGGAGTTGCGCACGAGCAGCTTTGCTGCAATGTGCGGGACGGAGTCGTGATGAGCGCAGGACGGTCGGGGCAGTAACGGCTGTCGCGTTGGCGAGTCGATTTTGGGGACTGGGATGTCCCAAAATCTTTCACGAGGTAGCGACACTCTTGTGTAGCTTGTGAGTGATATAGGATGGATGGCGCTGGTCGTTGAAGGCGCAGGCCAAGCGCTCGGTCAAGCCGATTTGGCGGTCGAGGCCGCGTAGAATCATGGGACCGAAATCCGAGGACAAGGCGCCGCCGTCAAAATCGCCACGCACGCTCAGACCGTCAACGGGGAGAAATCTCAGCGGTTCTTGGGTAGACTTGGACATGGGGCGACCTCGTTTAGCTTCACCGAAGCGTTTTTGGCGAAATACCAATTATATCAATTGGTTGAACGAGGTGCGCCCTTTTTTATGAATAATTCGGGCTAGAATTGTAGAGGAAAAACGCTGATCACGACATCACAGTAGGAGGTGGCGGATCGGGGGCAACGCGCAGGGCACGGGGCACGGGGCCTGGATGGCTGCCACATTACCGCTGACTCGTGGCTTCCCGGGAACGGCAGAGGTGGCGGGCAGACGCCTTGGCGGGTTGGCACAGGCCGGAACGGAGCGGACATTTGGCCCTACCAGGTACCCTATCGTGGAAGAGCAGACCATTCAATCCAAGCAGGCAGCGAGTGCCGGAACCGGTAACATCCTGCAAGAGTGTCGCTACCTCGTGAAAGATTTTGGGACATCCCAGTCCCCAAAATCGACTCGCCAACGCGACAGCCGTTACTGCCCCGACCGTCCTGCGCTCATCACGACTCCGTCCCGCACATTGCAGCAAAGCTGCTCGTGCGCAACTCCGTCATGATGACCACAATGACTCTACGGCGTGTCGAATGCGCTATTTGTATGCCCTACGTCACTCCCTATCGGTCGTAACTGCGGCCATACAACCGCGCCTACGCCTATCGGGGACTAACCGCCTTCGCTTCGCTCTCCATGGCGGTTAGCGGTGGTGGATGATACCCCGGCCAGCCTCAGACTCCTTACCGAACTGCTGACCGACGCCGGATTCAAGGTACGCCCCTCCAACAGCGGCACCCTGGCCCTGCAATCGGCGCAGGCCCAACCCCCCAATTTGATTCTGCTCGATATCCGCATGCCGGATCTCGACGGCTACGAGGTGTGCCGGCGTCTCAAGGCCGAGCCCGCGACCGCGGATGTCCCGGTGATCTTCATCAGCGCCCTGGACGATGTAAAGGACCGCATCAAAGGCTTCGAGGTGGGGGGTGTGGACTATATCTCCAAGCCCTTCCAGCGCGAAGAGGTGCTGGCCCGGGTGCACACCCACATGGAACTGCGCCGCATGCGCACCTCCCTGGAGGAGATCGTCAGGGAGCGCTCGGCCTCGCTCGAAAACACCATCCGCACCCTGCGCACCCTCAGTGCCGTCAACCAGTCGCTGATCCACGCCAGCGAGGAGCAGCCGCTGCTGGAGTCGATCTGCAACTCGGCGGTCAATCTGGGTGGCTACCGCATGGCCTGGGTCGGTTACCTGAAACAGGGGCGCATCGTGCCCCGCTTCGCCAGCGGACATCATGACGGGTACCTTGAGGGGCTCGGCGCCAGCCTTGCCCTGGACCAGGGCGACGACCTCTACCCGGCCGCCCGGGCGGTCAACGACAAACAGCTCGACTTCAGCAACGATATCGCCAGCGACCCGGAGTTCGGGCCATGGCGCGAACAGGCCCTGGCGCGGGGCTACCGCTCCTCCATCGCCCTGCCACTGATCGTCAACGACGAGTGCATCGGCGCGCTCAGCCTCTACAGCACGGTGGCCAACCGTTTCAGTGACAGAGAGTTGCTGATGCTCGACGAGATGGCGAACGACCTCGCTTTCGGCATCAAACATCTGCGCCTCGACACCGCCCGCCACATCGCCCAGGAGGAGCGCCAGCGCACCCTGGAGCAGTTGCGTAGGACCCTGGAACAGACCATCGAGGCGATGGCCATCACGGTGGAGAAACGCGACCCTTACACGGCGGGCCACCAGCGCCGGGTGACCCGGCTGGCGGTCGCAATCGCCGAGGAGATGGGGCTGGATGAGTCGACCATCAACGGCATCCGTTTCGCGGGCTCGATCCACGATATCGGAAAGATCTATGTCCCCTCCGAGATCCTCAACCGGCCGGGGCGCATCTCGGAGACCGAGTTCTCCATCATCAAGACCCACCCGGACGTCGGCTACGACATCCTCAAGGATGTGGATTTCGGCGAGCCGATCGCCGAGATCGTGCTCCAGCACCACGAACGCCTGGACGGCTCGGGCTATCCCAACGGTATCGGGGGCGATGCCATCTCCCGGCAGGCGCGCATCCTCATGGTGGCCGATGTAGTCGAGGCAATCGCCTCGCACCGCCCCTACCGCCCCGCCCTCGGCATCGACGAAGCGGTGAAGGAGATCACCAGAAACCAGGGCAGGCTCTATGACGCAAAGGTGGTGGAGGCCTGCCTCCGCGTGCTGAAGCAGGAGTCGATCCACGACCTGCTGTCACACCCCGGCATGACCACGGCCTGAACGGCCGGACAGGGACAGGAGCGGCCCATCCGGGTGTGGGGGAACTCCCAGCCCGACCAAGGCTTGTCTGCGCGCGCGCTCACCTTTCGTGAAACGCCGACTCCTTGGCCAGGTAGATCGGTTTCAGCAGGTATTCCAGCAGCGTTTTGGTACCGGTCTTTATATCCGCGGTCAGGGTCATGCCGGAGAGCAGCACCATCTTCTTCTCTGGCGTCCCGAGGTAGGATCGCTGTAACTTGATTGTTGCCTCGTAAAAGGGCTCGGTCTTGTCCTCCGGCACGAAGGCGGTCGGTGAGAGTCCCTCCACCTCCCCCTTGAGAACACCGTAGCGACGCGGATCATAGGTTGTCACACGCAGGGTCGCGCTCTGGCCCCTCCGGATATGGCCGATATCCTTGGACTGGACCTTGACCTTGGCCACCAGGGGGCGGTCGACCGGTATCACGGCGAGCAGGATGTCGTTGGCACTGACCACTTCACCGGGCGACTGAACCAGTAGGTCATGGACCACGCCCTCCACCGGCGAGCGGATCTCCAGTTGTTCGAGATGGCTAAATGGTCAGCCGACAGGGCGAACGCATGAAAACAGAATATACCGGCAGGTAACTATTCAGCTCAAAACAAAGTGAAAAACTGCTTGACAGGGTTTTTCAGCATTTTCATTGATGTCGCAGGCGATTGCCTTATCAACGTCGTAGCCGCCCTCTCGGGTCACAGAAAATCTGAACGGAAATAATCTCTATCGAATCACAGATTTTTGCCTCGTCGATCCCGACCGTGCCACGTGCCGGATCTTCCGGACCCGAATCGTATCGGGAAAGTTCTACGCGGAACACCCGCCCTTTATGATCAGATATCCAGAGCAGCAACATCATTGTAACGACGCAGCTCTGTTACCGGATATAGAGCATGAGCAGATGAGCTTCCTTTGAAGTTGTTCCGCCCCTTCCGCATTGCGTACAATTTCCGCCAGGGGTTGGAATCGCTCATACGAAGACCGGACAATCAGGCAAACGGAGCGAGCGCAGCCGACGCCGACTCCGCATACAGCTCGATCATTGGATCCAACTTTCGATTCAGGATTCCGTTGCGCCATGCCTCACGAACTCCATCTTTCAGAAAAACCGCTCACTCACAGGATCACCGTTTGGTACCGGGCCTTGATCCCCTACCCAATGGGAAAGGCTTCGTGCAGCCATTTCCGCCACTCCGGCAGGGCGAAATCGCCCTAAACAGAAACCCCACACAGAAACATAAAGATACTATCTAATACTGGACAACCTCCCCCACTTCGGGTAAAAAGAGCCTTTCAAACCGAAGGACGAAAGGCAATTTGAACGCATCTCTCCTGCATGTCAGACCAGCCTGCGCCA
>PQCP01000114.1 GCA_003062205.1 Candidatus Sedimenticola endophacoides | reverse complement strand
TCGGATGCGCTATTTGTATGCCCTACGTCACTCCCTATCGGTCGTAACTGCGGCCATACAACCGCGCCTACGCCTATCGGGGACTAACCGCCTTCGCTTCGCTCTCCATGGCGGTTAGCGCAGGATGCAGGCACCAGCAGCTTTCTTAGCGCTGAGATAGGTCGGCCCAGGGCGGGAACCCGGACGCTTTTCGCGCCCAGCCAGTCGAGCATCCGACGCAGCAGGGGGGCCAGGGCCCAGCGCGCCAGGAAGAATACCGCCGCCACAATCGCAAATTGCAGCCAGAACAGCGGATTCTCCAACCGCTCCAGCAGTTGGGCCAGAAACGGCCTCGCCAGATTGAGGATTTTTTGGGTATCGATCAGCTCCAGCATGCTTCACGGTCGGCGTTGCCGACCCCTCCCTTCAGGTGAGTTGCTTTTGATTTGACCGATGGCGGTGGCGGAAAGTCACACAGTCGGCTCCTCGGAATACCGGAATGGGAAATGCGCCCAGACTATGCTATTGTCCGCGCTCCCATGGCACCGCCGGTCAGTGCCAAACGTCTCGCGGTCGTACCCCTCCAGTCGGGCTCACCCGAACACACCCCATCCCGCCCGGACCGGCCTCTCCAACGAGGCAGGCGGCAAACCAGTCAGGAATATTCATGTCATTTGAAGAACTCGGCCTTCAGGCCGAACTGCTGCGCGCCATACGCGCCCAGGGCTATACACAGCCAACCCCGATTCAGGCCAAGGCGATCCCGGTGATCCTCAATGGCCGCGACGTACTCGCCGGCGCCCAGACCGGCACTGGTAAGACTGCGGCATTCACTCTGCCGTTGCTGCAACTGCTCGAAGGGCGCTCCGGTGGACGGCAGCCGCGTGCGCTGGTGCTGACCCCGACCCGTGAGCTGGCCGCTCAGGTCGGCGAGAGCGTGGCGACCTATGGCGCGCACCTCAACCAACGCAGCGCCGTGATCTTCGGCGGCGTTGGCATTAACCCCCAGATCGAGCGCTTGCGCCGTGGGGTCGATATCCTGGTCGCCACTCCCGGGCGACTGCTCGATCACGCCGGACAGAAGACGGTCGACCTGTCGCGTGTGGAAATCCTGGTGCTCGACGAGGCCGACCGCATGCTCGATATGGGTTTTATCCACGATATCCGCCGGGTACTCAAACTGCTGCCCCAGAAACGCCAGAACCTGCTCTTCTCAGCCACCTATTCGGACCAGATCCGGCAACTGGCCAACGGCCTGCTGCATCAGCCGGAGATGATTGAGGTGGCGCGGCGCAACACCACCGCGGAGAATGTCAGCCAGCTCGTCCATCTGGTGGACAAGGGTGACAAGCGCCGTCTGCTCTCGCATCTGATCCGCGCCGGGGATTGGCATCAGGTGCTGATCTTCACCCGCACCAAACATGGTGCCAACCGGCTCGCCGAACAGCTCAGCCGCGACGGCATCCTCTCCGCCGCCATTCACGGCAACAAGAGCCAGAGCGCGCGCACCCGCGCCCTGCAGGAGTTCAAGAGCAACAAACTCACCGCCCTGGTGGCCACTGATATCGCCGCGCGCGGTCTCGATATCGATAACCTGCCTCATGTGGTCAACTTCGAACTGCCCAACGTGGCCGAAGACTACGTGCACCGCATCGGGCGCACCGGCCGGGCCGGCTCCAGCGGCGCGGCGCTCTCGCTGGTGAGCGACGAAGAGCGGAAGCTGCTCAAGGATATCCACAGACTGCTCAAAAGAGAGATCCCCGTTGAGATCGTCGAGGGCTTCGAGCCGTCCCCATCCGGCGCTCCGTCGGTTCCTGCGTCGGTAGAAGCGCCACGCCGACCACGCCGCCCACGTAACCGCCGTCGTGGCGGAAGAGGCAACCAGGCGAAGGCGGGGTGAGTGGTATGTGCTACCCGTGTCAGGGAGGGTGGGGCGCGCGCGGGGAGTTGTTTTGGCCATCGCCCCAGGGCTATGGCCACACCATGATTCAAGGGGGCGCTGTTGGCGCAGCGTAGCCAGTTGCTGACTTCAGCCGGGCAATGCGGGTTATCTCCGCGTGCTCAGCCTGTCGCCGGGTGTTCCCTGAGTGCCAGCAGTGAATGGACGGCGATGGCGCCGATTACGAAGAGGCCGCCCAGGAGCGTATTTCCCGGGGGCTGCTCTCCCTGTACGCCCCACACCCACAGGGGGCCGAGTACGGTCTCGATCAGCAGGAACAGGCTGACTTCAGGTGAGGAGAGGTAGCGCGTCGCGTTCATCAACAGTACCGCGGCCAGGGGGATCTGTACCAGTCCCATCAGGGCAAGCCAGCCGAGGCCGGGGAGGGTGACGGCGCCGGGGTGGGCGAAGGGAAGGGCGAGGGTGAGCATCGCCAGTCCGCTCAGGGCGATAATGGGAATGCGCGGAAGATGGGAACAGCGCCGCATCAGGCTGAGCAGCAGGCCCATGTTGGCCGCCAGCACGAGGGCCAGGATATCGCCCAGCAGATTGAATTTTCCAAATGACCCGGAGAACACCACAAGCACCCCGGTGATGGATGCGCCAATGGCGATCCAGGTGCGTGGCCGTACCCGTTCGTTCATCAGCAGTCGGGAGAAGAGCGCGGCGAAGAAGGCGCTGCTGCTGAGAATCACCACGGTATTTGCCGTGCTTGTGAAGGAGATGGAGGCTACGAACAGCGCTCCGCCTATGCCGTACAGCAGGGCGAGCAGTGCCACCATTTTCCAGTGCCGGAGCAGCAGCGGCCTGGTTTCCCGCCACCCGTATACAAACTGCACGGCGGTCAGAGACAGGAAGAGAAAGGCCCCGCGCCAGAAAGAGATCGTCCACGAGTCGGTACCGCTCAGACGAATCAGCAGGGCATCAAAACTGAGAATCAGCACCCCGGCGACCGCCAGGGCGATGCCTGTTCCATGGTCGGTGGCGGGGGTTTGCGTACTGTTTTGGATCGGGACCATGACCCCCCCGATAATACAGCATGGCGTAGGGTGGGAGTGAATTTGCCGAAGTGCACCGCAGCCTCGGCGGTGGGATATTTCGGCTCTGCCCGGGGGCACGCATTGGCAATGCAGTGGGGTGCCACCAGGGGTGTGCAGCCCGGCGCCGGGCTATGTGCTCGAAGAGTCCGGTACTGTACGGGCAGCGCGGCTGTCTCTAGCCCGACGCGCCGTTTTACACCCGGCAGTTATGGCTTTGGTTGGGAAGTGCGTGTCAGTCCATCTCCTCGTCATCGAGGAACATGTCGTCATCCGCCTCCTCGTCGAACTCCGGCTCCTCTTCGGCCGGAGGCCTGCTCTTCTGAGGTCTTGCCTTGGGCGTAAGCCGGTCGGCGAGGGGGTGTGTGTTGGCGAAGGCCTGCCGCGCGGCCTGGAAGGAGTGCTCCAGCTCTTTCCGGTCCACCTCGCCCGGGTTCAGTTCACGCAGCTTGGGTTCGACGATCTCGCGGCTGTATTGCAGCAACTGGCCCCGGGCGTGGTTGTAGAGATAGATCATTTTGGCGCTGCCGGAGTCGATCGATTCATCGCGCACCACCGGCGTGCTTTTTTCGCCCGCCTGAAGATAACCAAACCAAACGTTGTTGCTGTTCATCGGGTGAATCTCTCAAAAAAAGCGGATTAGACCAGGCCTGCGGAGAAGCGCAGGGGTAAATGTGATTTTTACTGCAAAATTAGTGGCTTGGGAATAGGTTGGTGTGAAATAAATTGCTTGAAAAGGGCTGTGTTCTGGCACTAAAATCCGAGATTTTATGTCGGCTGATACGCCTCCCCCGTTGCTCGGGGTGCGAGGGTCTGCCGCATGGCCGCCGCCAGCAGGGTCATGTCCTCCTTTCTGAAATAGGTCTTGCGCCATACCAGCCCGATGCGGCGGTGGGGTCCGGGCTCGTCCAGCGGCTTGAGCAGGATCTCTCCCGGGGCCATCAGCTCGGAGTCGGCGGCCATCTCCGGGACGAAGGTGATGCCTTGGCCGCCGGCGACCATCTGCAGCAGGGTGTAGAGGCTGCTGCCGCGAAAGGTTGCCCCCGCCCGGCTCCTCTCCAGGTGGCAGGCGCTAAGGGCGTGGTCGGTGAGGCAGTGGCCCTCTTCCAGCAACATCAGTTCGTTGCTCTCCAGTCGCGGTGTGGTCAGCCGCTTCAAGCGTGCCAGGGGGTGTTTCCTGGGCAGCGCCACCATGAAGTTCTCTTCCCAGAAAAGTAGCTGCTCCAGTTCTCCGACCGGGTAGGGAAAGGCGAGGATGGCGCAGTCGAGCGTGCCCTCGCCGAGCCGTTCCAGCAGCCGTTGTGAGCGGTCTTCCGTGATTTGCAGCTCAAGTCCCGGATAGCCGTGGCGGATCGACGGCAGCACCCGGGGCAGCAGGAATGGGCCGATGGTCGGGATCACCCCCAGACGAATCGGGCCGCATAGCGGTTCGCTGCCGTAGCGGCTCATCTCCACCAGCTCCCGGGCGATGCCGAGCATCTGCCTGGCCCGGGCGGCGACCTCTCCCCCCAGCGGGGTCGGCAGCACCCGGCGGCGGGTGCGTTCCAGCAGCCGTGCGCCGAGCAGGTTTTCCAGTTCCATGATTCCGGCGCTGAGGGTCGATTGGGAGACGAAGCAGCGTGCCGCCGCCTTGCCGAAGTGCTGTAACTCGACCAGGGCGACCAGGTACTGGAGTTGGCGGAGGGTGGGTAGGTTCATGATCGATTCACTCGATTTGACTAATCGTAATAATTCATTGGATAGAAATTACCACCATTGATAGGCTTTTTCCACGGCAACCCAAACCGACTGGCAACAGACAAACAGGAGAGAATCATGACCGATCAATCGATATCGGCTACCGTAAAGAACCTCGAATCAGCCTTTGCCGGCGAGTCGATGGCCAATCGCAAATATCTCTATTTCGCAAGGCGATGCAGGGAGTTGGGCGCGGATGATGTGGCGGAGGTGTTCGAGGAGACGGCGCGCCAGGAGACGGCCCACGCATTCGGACATCTGGAACTGCTCTATCCGCCCCAAACCCTGAGCGTGGAGAAGATGCTGCAGATGGCGATCGAAGGTGAGGTCTACGAGTACACTGAGATGTATCCGGCCTTCCGCCACACCGCACTGGAGGAGCAAAACCAGGCGGCGGTTGAGGAGATGGATGAGCAGATCGCCGAATCCCGGGAACATGCGGAGACCTTTTTCCGGGTGCTGGAGCAGGCGGCCAGGCGCTTTCAGGCCCTGGCGGGCGTTGAGCAACGCCACGCCAATCGTTATCGTGACGCATTGAACCGTGTCGAAAACAGCTGAGTGAAGGAGCGGAAGATGAAACAGTGGAAATGCATCGTTTGCGGATTTATCTATGACGAGGCCAAGGGCATGCCGGAAGAGGGTATCGCCCCGGGTACCGCATGGGGGGATATCCCGGAAGAGTGGACCTGTCCCGATTGCGGGGTCTCCAAGTCCGATTTCGAGATGGTGGAGATCTGACCCGGTTCTCCGCCGGGTGAAGCGGTGGCAACGCACCCTGGCGGGGGACGCGGGCGGGATGCGGCAAGGCAGCAATAGCGAGACGGAGAGTACACGATGAAACCGGTAGTGATTATTGGCACGGGGCTCGCGGGCTACAGCCTGGCCCGTGAGTTCAGGGCCCTGGACAAGGAGACCCCGCTGACCCTGATTACAGGGGATGGTGGCGAATACTACTCGAAACCGATGCTCTCCAATGCGCTGGCCCAGGGCAAGGAGGCATCGGCGCTGGTGCTCTCGGACGCGGCCAAGATGGAGCGGACACTGGATGCGCGGGTCATCACCCACACTCGGGTGGAGGCGGTCGACCGTGCCGCGCGGAGGGTGAGCTGGAGCGGAGGCACCCTCGATTACGGGGCGCTGGTGATGGCGCTTGGTGCGAGCCCGATCCGCCTGCCCTTGACCGGCAGCGGGGCGCAAGAGGTGCTTTCGGTCAACAGCCTCGACGATTACGGCGGGTTCCGACGGCGCCTGGAGAAGGCCCGCAGCGTGGCCATCATCGGCCCCGGACTGATCGGCTGCGAGTTTGCCAACGACCTGCAACAGGGCGGTAGGCGGGTGGAGGTGATCGGCCCTGATCCCTATCCCATCAGCACCCTGCTGCCGGAGGCGGCGGGTCGGGCCCTGCAACGGGCCCTTGAGGCGGCCGGTGTGGGGTTCCACCTCGGGACCGTGACCGGGGACATCGATCGCGAGTCGCACGGATACCGAGTGGCGCTGCGCGACGGCGGCGATCTGCACGCTGACCTGGTGCTTTCGGCGGTCGGGCTGCGTCCCGACACGGAGTTGGCGCGGGCCGCCGGGCTGGAGGTCAACCGCGGGATCGTGGTCGATCGCTACCTGCGCGCCGGTGACGGGGATATCTATGCCCTTGGCGACTGCGCCGAGGTGGAGGGGCGCAATCTGCCTTTCGTGATGCCCCTGATGTTCGGCGCCAGGGCGCTGGCACGGACCCTCTCCGGCGAACCGACACCGGTCCGCTACCCCCCGATGCCGGTGGTGATCAAGACCCCGTCCCATCCGGTGGTGGTGCTGCCACCGAGCCCGGGAGCCGAAGGGGAGTGGCAGG
This sequence comes from Candidatus Sedimenticola endophacoides, assembly GCA_003062205.1. Classification (GTDB taxonomy): domain Bacteria; phylum Pseudomonadota; class Gammaproteobacteria; order Chromatiales; family Chromatiaceae; genus Sedimenticola_A; species Sedimenticola_A endophacoides. The sequence goes on along the minus strand of PQCP01000114.1, from coordinate 3,011 downwards.
TGGAGCCGGTGGGGGAGGGGGTGCGCGCGCTGTTTCACGATCCGCATGGACGCATGGCTGGCTTCGCGCTGACCGGAGAGGCGTGCACCGAAAAGCAGGCACTGATAAAGGCCATGGAATCAGCGTGAGGGATATGTTTGCCTGGGGGTGTGCGACGGACAGCCGCCCGCCCGTCGTGGCGGGGGCGGCGGTTGTCCGGCCGTGAACCTCCGGCCGGAGATGCAAAAACCGTTTTCCCCCGAGCGGTTGGCGCTGGTAACCTCTCTGATATGATCGATAAGGCAAGGAGATTCGCCATTCAGGCCCATGGTGCCCAGCGCTACGGGCCACACCCCTATGTGCACCACTTGGACGCGGTGGCCCGACACGCCGAGCCTTTTGGGGAGACCGCCCAGGTGATCGCCTATCTGCACGATGTGGTGGAGGACACCGCGGTCGATCTGCACCAGATCACCGAGCAGTTCGGCGAGTTCGTCTCCCGTTGCGTGGAGGTGGTCACTGACGAGGAGGGGGCGAGCCGCCGTGAACGCAAGGACAAGACCTACCGCAAGATGGGCCAGGTCGAGGATGAGCGGGTAGTGGCCCTGGTGGTCAAGACCGCCGATCGACTGGCCAATATCCAGTCCTGCCGCAGTGCCGGCATGGAGCGCAAGCTGGCGATGTATCGCGCCGAACACGGGCGATTCCGGGAGGCGGTCTATCGTCCCGGGCTGTGCGAGGCCCTGTGGCTGCGGCTGGAGGCCGCGCTTGACGACGGCTTCTGATCCCCCAGCGCTCCCAATACTCCGCATCCCCTAGCCCGAATTATTCATAAAAAAGGGAGCACCTCGTTCAACCAATTGATATAATTGGTATTTCGCCAAAAACGCTTCGGTGAAGCTAAACGAGGTCGCCCCATGTCCAAGTCTACCCAAGAACCGCTGAGATTTCTCCCCGTTGACGGCCTGAGCGTGCGTGGCGATTTTGACGGCGGCGCCTTGTCCTCGGATTTCGGTCCCATGATTCTGTGCATGACCAGATTATCTGCGGTAGATTCCGCCCATCCTGTCCACAATCCCTGATGGATAAAGAAGAACCCCCTCGAACAACTTGAACATTGTCCGAGGGGACGGTCTCCTGTGTTCTTCGCCAAAAGAGCCAAGAGTGTCGCTACCTCGTGAAAGATTTTGGGACATCCCAGTCCCCAAAATCGACTCGCCAACGCGACAGCCGTTACTGCCCCGACCGTCCTGCGCTCATCACGACTCCGTCCCGCACATTGCAGCAAAGCTGCTCGTGCGCAACTCCGTCATGATGACCACAATGACTCTACGGCGTGTCGGATGCGCTATTTGTATGCCCTACGTCACTCCCTATCGGTCGTAACTGCGGCCATACAACCGCGCCTACGCCTATCGGGGACTAACCGCCTTCGCTTCGCTCTCCATGGCGGTTAGCGGTGGCGGCTTACGTGGATGACTATAATCAGTCTCGCCTACACAGTGCTATCGGCTATATCACCCCTGCCGACAAGCTGGCAGGCAAGGCCCCTGAGATCTTGGCAAACCGGGAACAGAAGCTGGCAGAAGCACGTAACCGACGTGCAGAAAATAGGCAGTTACAATCGGTACATCTGCCCACGGGCAGCCGTGAGGTTGTCTCTTAAATGTGAACCGGAAAACTCCGGTTCAGGCTGAACCAGGACAGTCTTTATTGCCTGAAAAACTTGAAAATTTCCCCTCCTTTTTTCAGTCATGGCCTGCAGAGCCCTGAATTGCTGAGTTTTGGACATAATCCCTATAGGGGGGACACTGATAACAATCTTTGGTTGCCTCGTATTACAAATCTCATCTATACTCTGGTTACACGTAACTAATTACGGCAAATTTCCGTACATTAGAAGAGGGTACATATTGCAGTGCAGCTCTCCTATATTGAGAAAGAGAGAAAGAACCATGGCACACGTAGCGCGTCGAGAACGCATCGAAATGCGGGTTGATCACGAAGTAAAGCTGTTGGCTGAAAGAGCCTCTGCTGTACTCGGCTGTGCCTCACTCACAGAGTTCATAACGGGCCTGATCCGTGACAGCGCCCCAAAAATTCTCGAACATGAGACGTCTATTCAACTCGCGAATGCTCAGTTCGATAACTTTATTGCGATTTGCAATGACACTGAGCGCAAACCTAGTACCCGTATTATGGAAGCTGCGAAACGGCTGGATGCCGAGGGGTATTAATTGGCATTAGCTGACGCATTCGTCGCAGTCGATAAAGCACAGCACGACCTGAAGAGATTTAATTGCGGTAAGCCAGATATGGATCAGTTTCTGGCTCGATTCGCAGTTAAAAATGATCTCTTAGGCATTAGCCGAACATGGGTATTACCAGTTACTGAAGGTGATGATCCCCTCAAAAAAGCACCTGTAGCCGCTTATTACACGCTTGCCTCCTCTACAGTCACACGAGAAGAGATCCCTACAGACAAAACCCTACCAGGCTACCCTGTCCCAGTGGTGCTTCTTGCACGGCTCGCAGTTGACGAACAATTCAAGGGGCAACGCCTCGGAGAAAAAACCCTCATTACGGCGCTTCGAAAGGCAGTCGAACTGACTGATGCTGGGCTGCCAGCGTTGGGATTAATATTGGATGTCCTCGATGAGGATGCCCTCGGTTTTTATCAGCATTACGAGATATTTGAGCCGTTCACTGATGACCCTATGCGGCTGTTTGCGCCAATGGCTGTAATTAAGCAAATATAGTGGTCTCTAATCGAGTATACTCAGTTTACAAGGTCCCTCACACCACGCGATAAGAGCGGAAATGTCATACCTTCTAATTTTACAAAAAGCGCCTATTTGAAGCGCTTTTGTGTTTCGGCTTCTTACAGATATATCCAATCCTTGAGGGTGTGCATGACCAGATTATCTGCGGTAGATTCCGCCCATCCTGTCCACAATCCCTGATGGATAAAGAAGAACCCCCTCGAACAACTTGAACATTGTCCGAGGGGACGGTCTCCTGTGTTCTTCGCC
>PQCP01000005.1 GCA_003062205.1 Candidatus Sedimenticola endophacoides | reverse complement strand
CGCTATTTGTATGCCCTACGTCACTCCCTATCGGTCGTAACTGCGGCCATACAACCGCGCCTACGCCTATCGGGGACTAACCGCCTTCGCTTCGCTCTCCATGGCGGTTAGCGAGCGGTCGGCGGCGACAGCGTACTGCCGCAGGTGGTCCTCCTGGGCCAGAAACAGCTTCACCTCGCCCCGCTCGACGGCGCCGAGCAACGTGCGGTAATCACGATACACGGCCACCGCGGCACCGGGGGCATTGGCGTGCAGCCAGTATTCCAGATAACTGCCCCTGGTAACCCCGATCCGGTAGGGGAGGGCGTCGCGCAGGCTGGCGAGACCGGGGAGGCCGGCATCGGCGTAGAGATAGTGCTCGAACTCCACCAGGGGCGCGCCATGCTCGAAATGGCGTGCCGTGTCCATGCCCGTCCAGGCGCTCGCCAGGAGGTCGGCGCGCCCGTCGTGCAGCATCGCGTAGGTCGCCTGCTCATCACCGGCAACGAACCGCACAGGGGTGGAGCTCTTTTCAGCCCAGAGGCGCCACATATCCACGATCAGACCATCGGGTTCCCCCTGCTGATTGGTGAACTGATAGGGCCAGGTGTCGCTACGGTAGGCGATGGTCAGATGCGGTTCGTCCGTCGCCGGGGCGGAAACAGCGCCAGGCGCGATACATGGCCACGCGATCAGCAGCAGCAGAAAAAACAGCGCCACATATCCACCCGGTCTCATCATCTCCGGCTCTGTGGTCTTGGGTTGAGGAAGGATCGCCATCATATGCACGCCCGCGGCAGCCAGCGCCGCTATCCGCCCCCGTCCCGATAGCGCTCGGCAATGGCTCGGAACTCCTCCTCGGCATCGAGAAAGGCATCCACGCAATCAGGGTCGAAGTGCGATCCCCGTCCCCCGACGATGTGATCCCGCACCTGATCCCAGTCCATGGCTGATTTGTAGGCACGCGTGCTGATGAGTGCGTCATAGACATCGGCAACGGCCATAAGACGCCCGGGCAGCGGGATCTGCCCCCCGCTCAAGCCGTCGGGATAGCCGCTGCCATCCCATTTTTCGTGATGCGTGCCGGCGATCTCTCCTGCACAGTGGAAAAAATCGTCGCCGCAACCGCTGGCAAGCATCATTTCACTGGCCTCGCGCATCGCTTCACGACCCAGCCGGGGATGGTGTTTCATCACCTCGAACTCCTCGCTGCTGAGTTTTCCCGGTTTTTGCAGTATCGCATCGGGGACACCTACCTTGCCGATATCATGCAGGGGCGCGGTCTTGAACAACCGCTCGATTGTGGCTTCGTCGAGCTGTTCACGATAGCGTGGATTGCGCGCGAGCTGTTCAGCAAGGGCCCTTACATAGTGCTGGGTGCGCCGAATATGGTTTCCGGTCTCCCTATCCCTGGCCTCGGCCAGAGCGGCAAGCGACTGTACGGTGGCATCCTTGATCAGTTGCAACTCTCTGGTGCGCGCGGCAACCAACCCCTCCAGATTGTCGCGGTGATCCTTGAGGGTGAGGTGATTGGCGATCCGCGCCTCGATAATGGGCGGTGAGAATGGCTTGGTAATGTGGCTCTTCCCCAAATCAGGTGGGTAGGTTAACGTGATTCCCTATGAGAGATAAAGAACTATACGCGCAAATTCTGGGTATCGAGAGTCCCTGGCAGGTCTCCGACGTGGATCTGTCCATGTCAGAT
>PQCP01000111.1 GCA_003062205.1 Candidatus Sedimenticola endophacoides | reverse complement strand
GCAATGTGCGGGACGGAGTCGTGATGAGCGCAGGACGGTCGGGGCAGTAACGGCTGTCGCGTTGGCGAGTCGATTTTGGGGACTGGGATGTCCCAAAATCTTTCACGAGGTAGCGACACTCTTGAGAAGAGCTTCGAGCGGGTCGGCAGCAACAAGACCGTCAACTGCAACGTGCGGATCATCGCCGCCACCCACCGCGACTTGGAGCAGGCGATCCGCGAGGAGCGCTTTCGCGAAGATCTCTACTACCGACTCAATGTCTTCCCCATTCAGATGTCGCCACTGCGCCAGCGGGTCGAGGATATCCTGGTCCTGGTCAAGGATCTGATCGCCCGCATCGAGAAGGAGAAGCGCGGTTCGGTCAGGCTTACCCCGGGGGCCATTACCGCTCTCACCCAGTACCAGTGGCCCGGGAACGTCAGGGAACTGGCCAACCTGATCGAGCGCCTGGCCATTCTCTATCCCTTCGGGGTGGTCGATATCAAGGATCTGCCGGAGAAATTCCGCGAGGGGTTCAAGGTGGACAACGCGGCGGAAAATTACTCACCGGCGACGGTGGCCGAAGGAGATGGCGAGCGTGGCGGCGGATTTGTGCGGTTGCCGCAGGAGGGCGTTGATCTCAAGGCGCACCTCGGGGCGATGGAGCTGAATCTGATACAGCAGGCGCTGGATGAGTCCGGAGGGGTGGTCGCCCACGCGGCCAAGCGGCTCAATATACGCCGCACCACCCTGGTCGAGAAGATGCGCAAGTACGGTTTGCAGCGCTTCGGTGGTTGAAGCGGGTGCAATCTCCGCGCAAGGCGTGGCCTATATCGTTTAGCGGGCGAGCCGAATCGATCATCAACAGTCGCTGAATGGTTCCGTCAACGATTCAGCCAGGTTGTCGGATAGTGGTCCAGCTTGCCGTCACCAATCACAACCATTCCGGTCCAGTCAGGTTGTCGCTCTTGGCATGCGGTTTTTGTGGGATTGGTGAAATAGGGCATATCACACACTGAAAGCCCTGTTTTCTGTTGCCGGTCGTGCATCTCCGAGAACGATTGACAGTTGTCAATGTCACCCTCTCTCCCTAACAACTAGATTGCCCGGTATGTCGACTCGACAGGCAACTTTGCTGCGCAGAATCAGCCCATGAGACCGTCAAATATTTTTCTATTATCTTCTGCGGTTTCATGCCTGTTATTCGTACTTGGCATAGTTGACGCAGTCTACCAGAGAGAAGAGCGATCGGATCTTTTGCATCAGCAATCCAAGCTGGTTGCGGATCTGGGTCTGACGGATCTTGCCCTGTTTACCGAGGCTCGATATACCCGCCACCTGAGCCTGGCTGATCTGCACAGCGCCTTTCAGGATCATCCGATGGCCCTGGAACACTTTCCCAGCGGGTCGCTCGTACCGCCCCCCCGGCGCCTGACAGAATGATTGACCTGATCCGCAAGCAGCGCTACCTGATCGATTTCACCCTCTCATCCCTGCTGCGCCGCAAGGGAAAGAACCTTGGCCTGCTGTTGGTCTATACCCTGATCGTCTTCATGCTCGCCTCAATCATGCTGTTTACCCATGCGCTGCGCCAGGAGGCGGGAATGGTTCTGCAGAGTGCCCCTGAGATCATCCTGCAACGCATGGTCGCCGGACGCCATGCCCTGGTGCCGGCCGATTACCTGGAGAAGATGGGCAGCTTGCGTGGTGTGACGGATAAGAAGGGGCGGCTGTGGGGCTATTTTTATGACCCGACGGTCAAGGCCAACTACACCATGATGGTGGATGAGGCACGGGGGCTTACTGCCATGGAGGTGGTCATCGGTGCCGGAATTGCCCGAGCCAAAGGTATCGGTATCGGTGATTACATCAGTTTCCGTGCCTATGACGGTGATGCCTTCTCTTTTCAGGTGAAGGAGATCATCAACCCGGTGACCGAGCTGGTGAGCAGCGATCTGGTGCTGATGTCTGAAAGGGCGTACCGGGCCACCTTCGGGGTGCCGGACGGATATTTCACCGATATCGTGCTCAAGGTGCGCAACCCGCGGGAGGTGCGCAAGATTGCCGAGAAGCTATCCATGCGGTTGCCCGACACCCGGCCCATACTGCGGGAGGAGATCCTGCGCACCTATGACAGCATCTTCTCCTGGCGGCAGGGCATCGTGTTCGTGCTTCTGGCCGGAGCGATACTGGCTTTTGTCATCTTTGCCTGGGACAAGGCCTCGGGGCTCAGTGCCGAAGAGAAACGGGAGATCGGTATTCTCAAAGCGGTCGGTTGGGAGACCGCCGATGTCTTGCGGATGAAATTCTGGGAAGGGGCGGTCATTTCCCTTTCCGCTTTCATCCTCGGCTATCTGTCGGCCTACGCGCATGTCTTCTATGGCTCCGCCACTCTCTTCGAGCCTGTGCTCAAGGGCTGGGCGGTGCTCTATCCCGAGTTTCAGCTGACCCCGTTTATCGATGGACTACAGGTGGCGACGCTCTTCTTCTTTACCGTATTTCCCTATATCGTTGCCACTATCATACCGATCTGGAAGGCCTCGATTACCGATCCAGACGCGGTAATGAGGTAGCCGCATGTTGATTGAACTGACGGATATCAAGAAGGCCTTCAATCAGGGCAAACCGAATGAGTTTTGGGCGATCCGGGGCGTCTCGCTACGGATCGAACAGCACAAGGTAACCTGCTTGAAGGGCTCCAGCGGCTCAGGAAAGACCACGCTGCTCTCCATGATCGGTTGTCTCTCCCGGCCCACTTCCGGGCGGATTACGTTGGGCGAGCGCAGGCTCTCCGGTCTGCCGGAGCGGTTTCTTACCGATATTCGCCGACACACCTTCGGTTTCATCTTCCAGAAGTTCAACCTGATCCAGGGTATGAGCGTTCTGGAGAATGTGATGCTGCCCGCCTATCCCCTCGGCCTCAATTACACCAGACTGACCAAGGATGCCTACCGCCTTCTTGATCACTTCAACCTGACCAGCAAGGCGGAGAACCCGGTTGAATGGCTCTCCGGTGGAGAGGCGCAACGGGTGGCCATCTGCCGCGCATTGATCAACGATCCGGAGATGCTCATTGCCGATGAGCCCACCGCCAACCTGGATACCAGGCTCTCTGAGGAGTTCATGGGGCTGATCGATGAACTGCGACGCTCGGGAAAGACCGTTCTCATTACCAGCCATGATCCCGTTGTCTTTGACTCCCCGGTGGTTGATCGGGTGATCGAGATGTGTGACGGCCTGCTGGTGGAGAGATAAGGGATGTTGCTCAACCCAGCCATCATGGCCCTTGTCCTGGTCTCCGCCATGGTGACCATGATGCTGTTGCTGGCTTCAGGATTTGCCATTCAGGTGATACGTCACTGGGATATCAACAGCGGCAGTGAGCGTCAACTGGAGTTGGAGCGCCGTACCTACCTGATCTCCACGCTACTCACCTGGTCCTTCGTCTCTGAATTGATCTCCCTGCTGCTTTTCGTCTACAACGCCGAATCCATGTCCGGGCAGTTTGTCGGCGCCATGTGCGCCACCGGCGTGCTCAATGTCAACGAATGGGGTTGGCCCACCCTGTTGCTGAAGATCGTCATCTTTTTCTGCGGCACGAGCTGGCTGGCCCTCAACTACCTGGACAACCAGGGGCACGACTACCCGCTGGTGAGATGGAAGTACACTCTTCTGTTGCTGATTGTCCCGTTGGCCGTGGCTGAGTTCTACACTCAGTTGCAGCACTTCCTGAACATGGATCCTGATGTCATCACCTCCTGCTGCGGAGCGCTCTTTTCAGCCGATGCGGAAGGGGTGGCTGCTGAGGTTTCTGGGGTTGAACCCGATACAGCGATGCTCGCTCTCTACGGAACCGGGGCCATCACCCTGTTGAGCGGTGTCTGGTATGCGCGACGGCGCCGTGGCGGTGTGCTCTTTACCCTTTCAGGGGTCGCCGCCTTTGTTGTCGCGCTGATGGCTATCGTGTCATTCATCTCACTCTATATCTATGAGCATCCCCACCACCACTGCCCCTTCTGTATCCTCAAGTCGGGCCATGGCTATGCGGGTTACCTCCTCTATATCCCGCTGTTTGCAGCCACCGCAATGGCTCTTGGGTCCGGCGTGATGGCGCCCTGGAAAAATCGTCCGAGCCTGGCGGCGGCGGTCGCCCGGGATGCACCGCGACTTGCCTGGCTGGCGGTATCGCTGTTCGGCCTCTTCTACCTGCTTGCCAGCTGGTATGTGATGAACTCCAGTCTGGTGATGACAGGGGTCTGGTGGTGATGCGCCGGGATGTGAAAAGGTGGCTGCTGTCAGCCCTGACTGGAGTGCTGGTCAGCGGCTTGACCGGATGCAACGGTGAAACACAGGAGGCGGGCAACAATCGCCCGGCGGTGGAGTTTATCCTGGAGCGGCTGGAGGGTGAACCGCTGACCTTTCCAGATGGCCTGGAAGGGAGGCCGGTGATTATTGCTTTCTGGGCGGACTGGTGTCCGGTTTGCGAGGAGGAGTTGCAGATTTTTGAAGCCCTGTACCAGCATTACCGTGACCAGGGCCTGACGGTCCTGGCCCTGAATGTAGGGCAGGACAGGGATGCGGCAGCGGCATTTTCCGGCCGGTTGAATGTCTCCTACGATGTGCTTCTGGACCGTGATACCGAAGTGGCCAATCGCTATGGAGTCATGGGCCTTCCGACCACGTTCTTTATCGATCGGAAGGGGAACGTACATGCAAAGATCGTAGGGGAATCCTCTCGTGAACTTATTGAAAAAGTGATCAGAGAGATCCTCTGATTGCAGGTCATCCGGATGGCGGAAGGAGGCATTGGAAAATCGATTTTGCAGTATCCGGCTTACTGATTAGTACACTGCGCACAGTGACTGTTATTGACAGACGTAAGGAGTAATAGAAGATGGGCGAAGAGAAAAAGTTTGATCGTCGAAGCATGATGAAGGTGCTGGCGGCTGCCGGCCTTGGTGGCTTGTCCGGGGCGCTTTCAGCTGGTCCCGGCATTGGTGTCATGGTGCCTGGCGAGGGCTGGGTCAAGGCGAGCGGTGACCGGTGCGATGGTGATGGCACCCCGCTGCAGTTTATCCCCAAGTCCGCACCCGATGACAATCCGGCGGAGAATGATATACAAAAATACCCCAAGTGCCCCTATTGCGGCATGAGCCGCAAAAAATGGAACCATAGTCGCCATCTGGTGCACTATGACGATGGTCTGGCTGATGGAACCTGCTCCATCCACTGCCTGGCGATTAGTCTGTCATTGAATATCGATCGCGGTATCAAGGCGGTCTACGCGGGTGATATGGGTTCTTCCGCCGAGATAAAGCCATTGGTGAACGCCGATCAGGCAAGCTATCTTGTGGGCAGCCAGTTGAAGGGAACCATGACCAAGAAGAGCAAGATGGCCTTCTCTTCCGCAGAGGCGGCGGATGCCGCCAGGCAGCAACAGGGTGGGGAGGTGAGCAACTTTGATGGCGCCCTCAAGGAGGCTTATCTGAGCATGCATTCGGATACGATGATGATCCGTAAGCGCCGCGCGGAGCGTGTCAAGCGTATGATGGAGATGAAGGAGGGGTAAGCAATTCCATCCTGTTAACCGAGAGGCCGGGGGTGCAACCGACACCCGTCTGCCCCGGCCTCTCTGCAATCACTTATCGAGCTGTCCGGATCAAGAAATGCGCCATTACCTCATACCCCTCTACGTGCCGCTGCTGGCACTTCTCATGTTTCCGGTATCCGCCCTGTCGGGTTCGTTCGACCTGCCCGCGCCGGGACCGAAAGACACCTGTCCGGTGTGCGGCATGTTCGTCTCGAAATACCCCGACTGGGTAGGGACGGTACTCTACAAGGATGGACACGCCCACCACTTTGATGGTGCGAAGGATCTCTTCAAATATCTGCTGGATATGCCTACCTGGGCGCCAAACCACAGTGTTGAAAATATCGAGCGTATCGGTGTCACCGAATATTATGGCGTGACGCTCACGGATGCCCATGAGGCCTACTATGTGATCGGGTCGGATGTGCTGGGGCCAATGGGGCATGAACTGATACCTCTCCGGACAAAAGAGGATGCGGAAGAGTTTCTTGCCGATCACAAAGGCACAAAAATAGTACGCTTCAAGCAGGTCACCATGGAGCTGCTGCTGAAGCTGGATGATGGGGTATTTGAATAAACGCTGCTGTCCCGCAAATTATCATCACAGCCGCAGGCTCGGTCGAGGTTCTGAAACCGGTGACTTTGCCGGATTACAGAGACATGGACCACGATCTATTGGAAATTCCCGCAAGGCCCCGTTGCGGCGGTTTTCTGGTTTCTTGACACCATGAGTGGATTTCAGCCGCCGCTTGCTGGCCGTGCAGTGGCGCATTGACTTACTGCCGGAGCAGGGTCACCAGGCGCTGCCTGGGCTTGGTCCTCCGGCGCCATTGCCCGGTACCGGCGATGCGGGTCGGGCCGCATGGACAGAATGTCAGCCCCGTTTTTCACGTCCTGCGGGTCGTTGCCGCGCCTTTTTGTGGTCCTTCTGTCAATGTGGCAGTCCAATCTCTTTCTTGGGTTCTTCGTATCAACGTATCCATTCGTTTTTATTTTTTATTAACATATGGTTATCGATATTCCCTCGGCGTTGGCATCAGGTTTGCTAATACCACCGAATGCGCCCGATATGGCATATCGTGCGGTATCGGGTGCAGGGTCACCGGTCGCGGTGCGTCCGGTGGGTAATGGGGGAATGGCCTGAGTGATCAGGCGCAGGGGTCTCTGGGTCTCTGCGGAATCGTCGCGCGGGACGTGCGGGGACGACTCGTAGGCCGATGATTTGGCGCTTCCGGGTGGTTTCGATGCGTTCGCCAAGGCGTTGTTCGCAGTTGCTTGAGGGGCTTCCACGAAAAAGAAAACACTCCGGTTGCGTTTCAGCGTTGCGCTGACAACAACAACCACAGCCCGGTGGCAGCCGCCGGGCGGGCGGAACGGAACCGATCGCCTCCGGAGTGAGAACCCAAGCCAAGAGAGGATGGATGTATGACAAGCAGTGCTTCGGGCGAGCGCAAGTCCCGGAAGAGAACCGTTATCGTGCTGGTCCTGGTGTTCATGGCCGGCATCGTATTCACCGGCCTGTTCAATATGGGCCTGTCGGCGACCAACGAGATGGATTTCTGCATCTCCTGCCACAGCATGAAGGTCAACTACGAAGAGTATAAGGAGACCGTGCACTACAAGAACGCCTCCGGCGTGCGGGCCACCTGCTCCGACTGCCACGTGCCCCGCGACCTCGGACCGAAGCTGGTGATGAAGGTGCTCGCCTACAATGATGTGCTGCACGAGTTCCTGGGGACCATCGACACCCCGGAGAAGTACGAGGCCCAGCGCTGGGCGATGGCCAACCGGGTGTGGGACAGGATGCGTGCCAGCAACTCCCGCGAGTGCCGTTCCTGCCACGACTTCGAACAGATGGATCTGAGCGAGCAGGGCCGCAGCGCGCGCAAGCGCCACGGCGCGGCCATGGACGAGGGCAAGGCCTGTATCGACTGCCACAAGGGGCTGGCCCACGAAGAGCCTGATGAGCCTGAAGAGGCGGATGCCGGCAAGGATGAGGCCTGATTCAGCGGTTTGACATTTCAGAGCTCACAAGTGAGGTGAAAGATCCATGAAACGACACAAGATCTTTGCCCTGATCCTCAGCGCCGGGCTGCTCGGCCCGGTCCACGCGGGCGACAGCGCCCTGGAACGGGACCTGCGCATGGCCGCCAGTGTCGGTGATGTGGAGGCCGTCGCGGCCCTGCTGGATCGGGGGGTTGACGTCAACGGCGTCAACAGTATCGGGAAAACGGCTCTCATGATGGCGATCGAGAGTGATAACATAGAGGCGGTTACCCTGTTGCTTACCCGGGGTGCCGACGTCAACGCCAAAACCCATGCGGGTTGTACGGCGTTGATCTTTGCCGCCGAGAACGGCCATGATGCCCTGAGTGCGCTGCTGCTGGAGCGGGGCGCGGACCTCAGGGCGCGCACCAGTGCCGGATGGGACGCCCTCACCACGGCCGCCCGCTACGGCCTGACCGATATGGTGGATCAGCTACTGTTCAAGGGGGCGGATCCCAACGAGGGCGATAAAGAGGGTCGAACGGCACTGATGCACGCCGCCGAGAAGGGGCATGCGGCCACCGTCGCCCTGCTGCTGCAGGGAGGCGCCGATCACGCGGTGCTTGACGACCATGACGCGAGCGCCCTGATCGTCGCCGCCGACAAGGGCCACACCGGGGTTATCGATATCCTGCTCGACGCGGGCGCCGATATCAACGCTCAGGATATCGACGGCGCCACGGCCCTGATCTGGGCCGTGGGCCAGGGCCATGTGGAGGCGGCGATGCGCCTCATCCACCGTGGGGCCGACGTCAACCGCCCCGACGCCGACGGGGTGAGCGCCCTGATGGAGGCCGCCTCTGTCAGATCGGAAGAGTTGGTGAAGTTGCTCCTGGAGAGCGGCGCGGATGCCGCCCACAAGAGTGACCGGAGAGTGACTGCCCTGGATATCGCGAACAAAAAGCGCAACAAGGCGGTTATCAGATTGCTGGAAGAGGCCCGGGCCGAGTAGGCGCCCGCGGCGAAAAAGATATTACGTTGAGGATAATGATGACTAGTTTTGAACAGAAAGAGCAAGTGCGGCAGAGGGCCTTCGAGGCGATCTGGGACGACAAGATCAATGACGTGTTCGCGGATGTCGCGCCGGTCTATGACCGGGCCAACGACTTCGCCAGCCTGGGCACCCTCAAGGGGCTGCGCCGCCGGTTTATCGACACCATTGACGTCAAGCCGGGACAGCGGGTACTCGATGTCTGCGGCGGGACCAACGTGATCGGCATCGAGCTGCTGAATAAGGAGCCGCAATTGGAGGTGCATGCGGCCGATCGCAGCGCCGCCATGCAGAAGGTGGGTGGCGAGCGCGCGGCCAAGCGGGGCTTCAAGATCGAAAGCCATATCTGCGACGTGCACACCCTGCCCTTTCCCGACAACCATTTCGACGTGGTTACCCTGCAGTACGCCACCCGCCACCTGCGGGTGATCGATGTCTTCTCCGAGATCAACCGGGTCCTCAAGCCCGGCGGTCGCTTTTATCACTTCGATATGCTGCGTCCCGCCAACCCGATTATCGAGAAGTCCTACTACCTCTATCTGAAGGCCTGCCTGAAGATGACCTCCTGGGCCATCGGCTCCAGCCCGGTCGCCGTCTCCTGTCACAACTACTTCGTGGACGCCATTCGCCTCTACTACTCCACCGAAGAGATGTCGCAGCTGCTCAGGGAGCTGGGCTACACCGACGTCAAGGGCACCTCTCTGCTGGGAGGCACCGTCGCCATGCACCAGGCCAGCAAGGCCTGAGTACATAACCGGCTCCGGGCCGGGGTCGCCACTGGGTGACCCCGGCCCTTTTTTGCCTTTTCCACCAGGGTGTTCCGCCCGCCCCCGACTCGCTGCCGCGCTGGATAGTGTCGACGTATATTTGACGCTGTTGCATAGGGTGGTTGTCATAATCCACTGATTATCAAGTAATAAATCGCATGGCATGGTTTTCGCACAGATTCCGGTGAGGTCCCCATGCGGGGGACGGAACACGGGTGCGGAGCGGCATGTTCAGCGGTACACCGTAAGCAATGGGATGGACTCCTCCCCACCCCTACGACAAACGGCGTCGAGGCGTCAGAATGGGAGCTGAACTAGCACCATTCACACGAAACAGATGAGGAGGAAGTCCACCATGAAGATTAGCCAC
>PQCP01000039.1 GCA_003062205.1 Candidatus Sedimenticola endophacoides | reverse complement strand
CAATGTGCGGGACGGAGTCGTGATGAGCGCAGGACGGTCGGGGCAGTAACGGCTGTCGCGTTGGCGAGTCGATTTTGGGGACTGGGATGTCCCAAAATCTTTCACGAGGTAGCGACACTCTTGTGAACGCCATTCCGAGACGCTGTCGTCACTTGCCGAGAATCGTCGCCAGATTGAGGAGGAGGTGCGTGGCGCCTGGTCCGCCAGAGAGCGTCAGGACGAAGAGGTCCTGGGACGCTTCGATCAGGTGATGTCCAATGGGCAGGTGGTCGAGACCTACCGTCAGGAGTTCGAGGTGGGTCAGCGTGATCTGCTGGATCTTCTCGATTCGGAGAACGAACTGTACGTCTCGCGTACCCAGTTGCTTGCGGCGGAGAGTTCGGCGCTCTATGCGCGCTACCTGCTGCTGGCCACCATGGGTATGCTTACCGGAGGAATGGACATCACCCTCCCTGAGCGGAGTGAGGTCGCGGCCAACTGAGCTGATGCTCATCACTCACTGCCAGGGTGTTGTGGCAAACGGGGAGCCGAACCCGGGTAGGCGGTGCATGGGGAGACGATGCAGGCTTCCCATGCACCCCGGAGTGCGCCTGATCCGCATCGGCTCCCCATGGGGCGCTGCGCTCTTTCACAGCCGTAAAATCCTATCCTCAACCAACCGGAGCGCGGTGTTCGTGCGTGGGCGGTTCCGGTGGGACTGCCGGGCCGCTTGAACAAGAACAACCTTCCGGAAAACTCGAAACAACCAACGGGTGGTGGGCGGATATCCGCATTGCGGGCGGTTGTCCGGTCGGATTTGTCCATTCAGTGCAAAATCCCGAATGCCTATGACGAGGGGTGCATGGGCACTGCGGGGCAGGGTGGATCGGCGGGGAATGACACGAAATGAGTTGTGCTGAAGAGCGGCAATCCGTACCCGAGGCGTCTGAGAACCAGGGGCAGCCATTGGATCCTTCCGTCTGGCGGGTAACTGCGTCCGATGTCGATAACGAGGCGGTTGATCCACTGCTCGGCGCGTTGGTGATGCTGACCAAATATTATGGCCGCCCAAATACCATCAACGCCCTGAGGGCCGGATTGCCATTGCGCGATGCCCGGCTCACCCCAAACCTGTTCATTCGTGCCGCCTCCAGGGCCGGACTCAGCGCACGGCTCACCTCCAGGAAACTTGCTGCGATCCCTGACATGGTATTGCCGGTGGTCCTGCTGCTGAAGAATCGGGAGGCGTGCGTTCTGATACGCCGCTTCGAGCAGGGTGGTGAGGCGCTTGCCGAGGTGGTGTTTCCCCAAAGCGGGGGCGGTGTCGATACGCTGGCGGTGGAGGAGCTGGAGCAGCGCTATGACGGCTATACCCTCTTCGTCAAGCCCGAATTCGCCTTTAAGCACCGCTACGAACAGAAGGCGCGGGAGGAGGGTATCTCCTGGTTCTGGGGTACCCTGAAGCGCTTCTGGCCAACCTATTCCCAAGTGCTGCTCGCGGCGGTCTTGATCAACACATTCGCCCTGGCCAGCCCTCTGTTCGTAATGAACGTCTATGACCGTGTGGTGCCCAATCAGGCGGAGGAGACCCTCTGGGTGCTTGCCATAGGCGTAATAATCGTCCGCTAACCGCCATGGAGAGCGAAGCGAAGGCGGTTAGTCCCCGATAGGCGTAGGCGCGGTTGTATGGCCGCAGTTACGACCGATAGGGAGTGACGTAGGGCATACAAATAGCGCATCCGACA
>PQCP01000084.1 GCA_003062205.1 Candidatus Sedimenticola endophacoides | reverse complement strand
AACCCCGAAAAAATGATCGTCGCCCCGCTAACAGTTACCGGCCTGCCTAGTTCTCGGCTAATACCCTAGTCTGGTTGTACGGTATTTGTGGTCACCTAATGGTTTATGAAACATTCGGGTTAGAGAGTTCTCGGTGATAGGTTTCTGGAAGTTCGCTATCGCCTGCTTGTGCTTCGTTGGGTCAGTATGAGGTTCGAAAATCGGTTCGTCATTCTGCTTGCTTGATATGATGCATTCAGACGGTGGTGCCACAAGTTCGTCCAGCGTCTCCTTGTAAAGCACTGCCGCACGTCTGGATGACGTGACAATCATTGCCTTGAAACCATTAGGGGCAATGTGTTCTTTGTAGTGCTTCAGCAGGTCTATGCATATCCATCGGATTCGCTGGGGGGCTTCCAGTACAGCCAGTTCAGTAGCATGTTTCTGCTTGATGGCTGCCTTTTCTTGGTCTGACTTATCGGAGAAGTACTCATCGAACAGTTTGTCCAGCGAATCTCCTGTGACCTTGGTTTGGGCTTCCCGTCCTTCGTACAAAATTTGCACGGTAGCGCCATCAGCAACCGCTTGCTCAATGGTGTACTGGTCAATATAGGTCCCGAATTCATTGTTGGTCTTGCGGGACTTGACAAGAGTGTCGCTACCTCGTGAAAGATTTTGGGACATCCCAGTCCCCAAAATCGACTCGCCAACGCGACAGCCGTTACTGCCCCGACCGTCCTGCGCTCATCACGACTCCGTCCCGCACATTGCAGCAAAGCTGCTCGTGCGCAACTCCGTCATGATGACCACAATGACTCTACGGCGTGTCGGATGCGCTATTTGTATGCCCTACGTCACTCCCTATCGGTCGTAACTGCGGCCATACAACCGCGCCTACGCCTATCGGGGACTAACCGCCTTCGCTTCGCTCTCCATGGCGGTTAGCGATGGACGCTACAACCCCGAAAAAATGATCGTCGCCCCGCTAACAGTTACCGGCCTGCCTAGTTCTCGGCTAATACCCTAGTCTGGTTGTACGGTATTTGTGGTCACCTAATGGTTTATGAAACATTCGGGTTAGAGTATTTCGCCATGCAACGCAACATATGGGGTGGATCTCCATGTTTTGCTGTTTTGCCTGGGCGACAACACCCGGCCAACGGCTTCCCTCCCCGGCCCTACCCTGTACGCGCACTGAAGAAAGGTCGCCGGCCGTACCCGCTGGAACCACCTTTTTTCCCTTCTTCCGTGACCCCTTTCCGCCGAGTATCTATAATCTCTTGAGGCTCACAGCGGATAGGGGACGACCGATGCGCACCATCATGACCATGAACGCCAAGGGCGGCTGCGGAAAGACCACCATCGCCACCAATCTCGCCACCTGGCTGGCCGATGAGGGGGCCCGGGTCGCCATCGCCGATTTTGACCCCCAGGGCTCCTCCCTGGACTGGCTCAAGGCGCGCGAGGACTACGAAGGGATTCCCGCTATCGAGGGGATCGACGCCACCCGTGGTCCGCTCAAGGCGGCGCGCGGTGCCGATTATCTGATCATGGACGCCCCTGCCGGGGTGCACGGCAGGGAGATCGACACCCTACTGCGGCGCGTCGAGAGTCTGCTGATCCCGGTGTTGCCCTCGCCCATCGACATGCGCGCCTGCAACCGCTTTCTGAGCGAACTGCTGGCCAGTGGCCGCATCTCCCGCGAGCAGACCAAGATCGCCATCGTGGCCAACCGCACCCGCGAGAACACGCTGATTTACAAAGAGCTGGACCACTATCTGGGGGATCTGGGGATCCCCTTCCTGAGCCACCTGCGGGAGAGTCAGAACTACATCCGTTCCGCCGAGCGCGGCCTTGGAATCTTCGAGCTGGCCCCCTCCATGGCGTGGCAGGATGTGCTCTCCTGGGACCCGATCCTGGACTGGCTGACCAGCCCCGACAGCGTCGGCCGCTAGCGCCTCAGCGCCGACCGCCCGCCGTCGAACCGAGGTAGATGCCGAGCAGGGCCAGGGCCAATCCGGCCAGGTCGGTGCCGCTTGCGGGTCGTCCGAACAGCAGCACATCCCAGCAAAACGCGAGGCTCGGCTGCAACAGGATGATCAGTCCGGCCAGCGACACCCCCACCCGGGGCAGACCGCGCGAGATGAACAGCCAGCCCAGGCCCTGGCAAAGCACCCCGTAGGCCACCAGGTAGCCCAGGCTCGTGCCGTCCGGGATGCGCAGACTCTCTCCCATCAGCGGGGTCTCGGCGAGCAGGAAGAGGCAGGTCCAGAGCGAAGTCAGGGCGATCTGCCACACCTGCGTGCCCAGCCCCTGTCCGCGCTGGATTCTGCGCAGCACCAGCATATACCAGGCGTAGAAAAGGGCGGTGGCGAGACCGAACAGCACACCCCGCTGCCACTGTACGCCCAGCTCGCCCCAGCCGGGGCCCACCAGCAGCGCCAGACCGGCCAGGGCAATGACCGCCGATACGAGGTGACGCCCACCCACCCGTTCACCGAACAGCAGTACCGCGGCCAACATCATGGCGAAGACCTGGAAGTTGGCCAGCACCGTCGCCAGTCCGGGACCGACGCTGAGGATGCTCTGGTGCCAGACGCTGAGATCACCGGCGAAGACCAGCCCGGCGAGCCCGGTCCATAGCAGGGTGCCGGTACCGGGCCGGAAGCGCCGCTGGATAGTCAGCGCGATCACAAACAGCGCCAGCGCCCCGAACAGGCCGCGATACACCCCGGCGGTGATCGGCCCCACCCCGGCCAGGCGCACGAAGACCGGGGCGAAGCTGATCAACAGGGCGCCGGCGGCCAGATTGAGGATACCGCTGAGGCGCTCGGCTGGCATCGTCTGCGGGGAGGACGGCATGGTCGATCCGGTGCCGGGATCAGTCGAAAAACCGGGTGAATGAGTCCACGGCCTCACGCGGCGTGCGATAGCCGTTGACTGGCGCGGATGAATCCGCGTAGCCAAGGGCCATGCCACCGATCAGGCGCATCTCCGAAGGGTAGCCGAGCGCCGCCCTGACCAGCTCCGGGTACTCGGCGAGGGAGGCCTGGACGCAGGTCGCCAGCCCCTCTTCCAGGGCCGCCAGCATCAGCGATTGCAGGAACATGCCATAGTCGAGATAGGCGCCGGTCTCCAGCGATGAATCCATGAAGAACAGCAGCATCACCGGCGCATCGAAGGCCCGGTAGTTGGCGGCCCACTGCTCATTCTGACGCTGGCGATCATCGCGCCCGATGCCCAGCGCCGAATAGAGCTGCAACCCGCACGCCTTGCGCCGCTGGCGAAACACCCCCTGCCACTGGCTTGGATAGTAGCGGTACTCCGGGGCACCGCGCTCGCCGCTTCTGAAGCGCGCCTCGATGCGGTCGCAGAGTTCGCGCTTTCGGGCGCCGCTGACCACCGCCACCTCCCAGGGCTGGATATTAACCCCGGAGGGGGCATGGCGCGCGAGGTCGAGGATGCGCTCGATCCGCGCGCGCTCCACCGCCCGGTCGAGAAAGGCGCGTGTGGACTGCCTGGCCCTGAGGGCTTCGCTGACGTGCATTGAGTTGTTCTCCCTGGCGTGCGGGTTCCGCGCCCGCCGGTATCCGGTGCCGCGTCACCCGGGCCGGGGAGCGGTCGACGCCGGTCATTATAGAGGTTCGCCAGGCCGAACGCAGCGAGCCCGCCCGAAGGGCCAGTATGTTTCATGGCGTACCGGCCCCTGGCCGGTCAGCGCGCCCGAAGACAGGCCGCCAGCTCACTCCGCCAGCAGCAGCCGGGCCGCCATCGCCAGGGAGACGATCACCAGCAGCGGGCGTACCAGCGAGGCGCCGTGGCGCAGGACCATGTGCGAGCCGAGCCACGCGCCGATCAGTTGCCCGGCGCCCATGGTCAGCCCCACCAGCCAGAGCAGATGCCCGCCCGCCATGAAGGCCAGCAGGGCGGCCAGGTTACTGGTGAAATTGAGGAGTTTGGCGTGCGCGGTCGCCTTGCGCAGGTTATAACCGAGCAGGGCGACGTACGCCAGGGCGAAGAAGGAGCCGGCCCCGGGGCCGAAGAAGCCGTCATAGAAGCCGATACCGAACCCGGCGGTGGCCGCGAACAGGCGCGGCCCGATCCGCCGTCGCGCGTCGATGTCGCCGACCCGGGGCGAGAACAGGAAGTAGAGGGCAAAGACGATCAACAGCAGCGGCAGCATGCGCCCCAGCAGGGTGCTGTCGAACTGCTGTACCGCATAGGTGCCGAGCAGCGCCCCGAGAAAGGTCAGCAGCACCGCCTCGGCCATCTCACCCGGGCGGATCGCTCCCTTGTGCAGGAAGTTGGCGCTGGCGGCGAAGGAGCCGAATACCGCCTGCAGCTTGTTGGTGCCCAACGCCTGCAGCGGCGGCAGCCCCGCCCACAACAGGGCGGGAATGGCCAGCAATCCGCCGCCACCGGCGATGGCGTCGATGAAACCGGCCAGGGTTGCCACCCCAAACAGCAGCGGCAGCAGTTGCGGATCGACTCCCAGCTCGGGGCTCATCGCATCGCTTCCCGCTCCGGGTCGAGCCCGGCCAGCCCCGCTCCCAGATCAGGGAACGCCAGCTCCACTCCCAGCTCGCGCAGCATCTTGCGGTTGTCCAGGCGCCGCGATTCGGCCATGTAGGACATCATCCCCGGGGAGAGCGCATCCGCCCCCTCGGCCATCCCGATGCGGGGAGGGCGGGGCAGCCCGAAGTGATCGGCGACGCGATCGAAGTAGTCGCTCATGGTGCCGGGATGACCGTCGCTGACGTTGTACACCTCGCCGTCACGGCCGCGCTCCATCGCCGCCACGCAGACCCGCGCCAGATCCTCGATATGGATGCGGTTGGTATAGGGCGCCTCCTGGCCGCGAACCACCGGCAGGCCCTTGCGCAGCCGCTCCAGGGGCAGCTTGCCGGGGCCGTAGATTCCCGCCACGCGCAGGATTACCAGCTCGCCGCCGCCCGCCTCGCGCCAGCGGCGCAGGCGTTGCTCGGCGTCCCAACGGCGCCGGGCCCTGGGAGCGAGCGGGCGCGGCTGGCGCTGCTCGTCCACCCAGGCGCCGCCGCAGTCGCCATAGACCCCGGTGGTGCTGATATAGACCAGCCGCCGGGGCCCGGCCTGGGCCTGCAGGACGTCGATCAGATGGGCCACCCGCGTATCCAGCACGCCCTCGCGCGGCGGCGGGGCGAAGTGGAACAGCCGCCTACCGTTGATGCGCAACCCACCGGCCCGGGGCCGGTCCAGATCCCCCTCCAGGGCCGTAATCCCCCGCTCGCGCAGGGCCGACCGCCCCGGGGCGCTGCGCACCAGCCCCGCCACCGAGGCGCCCGCGCGCAGGTAGTGGTCCGCCACCCGGCGTCCCACCTCGCCGCAGCCTATGATAATCTGGTCGAACATAAGGTTTTATTACTGAGCAAAATGGTAGAGAACTATCCGCACATCCATCCCGCGCGACAAAGGAGCCCCATGACTTTTACCGTCAAAGTAGAGCCCAGCGGCCATCAGTTTAGCACCAATCCCGGCGAGACCATCCTGGAGGCCGCCGAGCGCCAGGGCATCCAACTCCCCTACGGTTGCCGCAACGGCCTGTGCGGCTCCTGCGCCGGCACCCTCGACGCCGGCGCGGTCAGCTACCCCGGCGAGATGGAGGCGCAGCTCGATGCGCAGCCGGACACCCAGTGCCTGACCTGCAAGGCGACCCCCGCCAGCGATATCGTGATCCGCATCCATGAGGTGGAGGGCGCCCGGGAGATCGAGGTACGCACCCTGCCGGTCAAGGTCGACCAGATGCAGCGGCTGGCCCACGATGTGATGCGCGTCTATCTGAAACTGCCCGAGAACCAGCGCCTACAGTTTCTGGCGGGGCAATACATCGACTTCCTGCTTCCCGACGGACGCCGCCGCGCCTTCTCCATCGCCAATGCCCCCCACGATGACGGGCGCATCGAGCTGCATATCCGGCGGGTACCCGGGGGCGAGTTCACCGACTACGTATTCGAGCAGATGAAACCCGGGGCCATCGAGCGCATTCAGGCCCCCCTCGGGGGCTTCTATCTGCGCGAGGCATCCCCGCGCCCGCTCCTCTTCATGGCCGGCGGGACCGGCTTCGCGCCCCTCAAGGGGATCATCGAGCACGCCATGCATATCGGCATCGAGCGCCCCATGCACCTGTTCTGGGGGGTGCGCTCGGAGCAGGACCTCTATCTCGCCGAACTGGCCGAGACGTGGGCGGCGGAACGAGAGCAGTTTCAGTTCACCCCGGTGTTGTCGGAACCCGGCGCCCAGTGGCGGGGGGCCAGCGGCTGGGTGCACGAGGCGGTGGCCGCCGCCTACCCCGAGCTGAGCGGATACGACCTCTACATGAGCGGACCGCCACCGATGGTGTTCGCCGGAAAGGCGGCATTTCTCGCCGCCGGACTCCCGCAAGAGCAGATGTTCTCGGACGTCTTCGAATGGGCGAAAGACGGCCAGCAGTGACCTGCCCCCCTCCCGGCGCGCCGCAACACCGACCTCACTAATCGGCGCCGCGTGCCCGCAGCGGGGCGACATCCGGTGGCGCCATCGGCGCCGGGGGTTCGATGCGCGCGGGCTGGAGCCGCGCGGGCAGCTCGGGCAACGGCAGGGGACTGTTCAGCCCAAGCCCCTCGCGGTAGCAGTGCATCGCCTCCCGGATCTCCCCCATACGCTCCAGCAAGGCCCCCAGTTCGCGGTACGCCTCGGCCGAGGGGCCGTGGGTGATGCTCGCTTCGTAGTAGCTGCGGGCCTTGCCCCACAGGCGGGCGCGCAGTGACAGGCGGGCCAGGCTGAGCAGCAGCACCGGATTCTCGGGCCGCCCTTCGAGCCAGCCCTCGGCCGCACTCAGCTGAAGCGTCCCGTCCGCGGCCCCCACCCGCCCGTAAAGCTCCCCCAGGGTGTCGCTCCAGTCCCTGGAGAGGGTCTCGCGCAGTAGCCGCTCGGCACGGTCCGGCTGTCCGCGGTTGAGCAGATGGTTGGCGTAGACGCTGACCAGGGCCTCGCCACGGCGCAGCGACCAGGGGATCCCCTGCCACACATCCAGCAGCGCCTGGATATCCTCCTGCTGGGCGGCGCGGTGCAGCCGCTCGCGGTTTACCTCGCCCTCCAGCCGCAGCAGCTCCCGCGCATCGACCACCTGACGCTTCTTCAGCTCCGGCAACAGCTGCGCCAGCTCCTGCCACGCCCCGAGGCGCTGGTACAACTCCTTGAGCAGCTTCAGGACATAGGTGTGTTTGGGGGCCACCTGACGCAGGTGCATGAGGGTGGCCAGCGCCTGCTCCAGCTGCGAGTGGCTCAGCTGCAACTCGGCCTGGGTCAGGCCGACCGCCACATCAGCCGCCGGCATGCTGGTGTGGGCCATCTGCAGGTAGTGGTCGCGGCGCTCGTCGGCGCCCTGCAACTGGGCGGCGCGCGCCGCCGCCAGGTAGTTGACCAGAGGAAACTCCGAGTGGCCGGCGTAACGCACCAGATCCCGCTCGGCGCGGCGCCAATCGCCCTCCGAAAGCTCGATCAGTCCCTGATTGAGGGCGCGCCGGGCGCGGCGCCGGGTGCGCGCCTGGCGCCAGTGGCGAAACCCGGCGGGCATCGACCAGAACCGGATCAGGATCCGCACCAGCAGGTAGAGCAGGGCGAACAGCAGCAGATCGAGCAATACGAACAGGGCCAGGCTCCCCTCCACCGTCCACGCCCCGTAGCCGAGCAGCAGGTAGCCGTTATCGGCCTGCAACAGCCGGATCAGCAGCACCGACAGGGCCAGGGCGATCAGGGCATGGATCAGGCCCCTCATTGCGCCTCCCCCCCGGCGGGCGGATCGGCCCTGAGACGGGCCCGCAGTGCCGCCAGGGAGCCGGAGATATCGGGCAGCGCCTCGGCGACGCGCACTTCGCGCAGCGCCTCGATCTGCTCCCGCGCGGCGGCGGTGGCCGCCTCACCGGTATCGAACAGCTCGTCGATCCAGCGTGCGGCGTTGCCCAAACTGGCGTCGTAGAGGGGCTGGTCCCGGCGCAGCAGGGCCAGGCTCGCCGCCTCGAACTGCAACCGCAGGTTCTGGTAGATGTAAAATTGCTCACCGGGCGGCAGCATTGCGCTCACCGGCTTGCCGTGGTGGCGAATCACCAACAGCGACTTGAGCCCCATCCAGCCGTCCCGGGCCAGGCTGGCCAGGCTGCGCTCGGCCTCGTCCGCGGGGCTCGCTTCGGGCTCCGTCCGCCGGGTGGCGGGCAGCGGCCCGGTGCCTTGGATACGCAGCCCCTGCACCTGCTCACCGAGTGCCTCCATACGCGCCGCCAGCCCCGCCCGATCGAGGCCGGCCACTGCCCGCAGGGCGGCGATCTCTCCGGCCAGCTTGCGGCGCACCTCGATCCAGCCCGGATCACCCGTCTCCCGCAACCGCTGATCCGCCCCCTCCAGGGCCTTGATGGCGGTGGCCGGATCGGCCTCCAGACGCAGCCGGTGGTTGGCCACCCGCATCAGATATTGCGCCTCGGCCGCGATCCACTCGCTGCCGCTGCGCGCCACCCGCCGGTAGACCTGGTCAAGGCTCTGGTTGATCTCCTCGGTGTGGCGCCGCAACTGCTCGCGCTCCAGCGCCAGCGCCTGCTCCTGCTCGGCGAAGCGTGCCCGCTGCCGCTCCAGTGCCTGCTCCTGCCCGGCGCGGACCTGATCAAGCGCCTCCAGCCGCTCCCGCAGCAGCCGGTGCTGCTCTCCGGCCTGCTCCAACCCCTGCTCCAGGCGCTGCATCGCGGCCCGCTGGCCCTGCAACTGCTGGTAACCCAGCCCCAGGGTGGCAAACACCCCACCCAGGGCGAGCAGGGCCAGAAGCGGGGCGGCAAGCGAAGCGCGCAGTCCGACGCGCCCGGGCTTCGGGACGGGTTCGATCACCTCCGCCTCCAGAATACGCCCCTCGTCCCTCTCCCCGGCTGGCGTGGTGGCCGCCCCGCCCGCTTGCTCGTTTCGCTCGCTCATCTGCTGTTCCGGCTTCGCTGTTGCACCTATCCTACTGCCTGCACCGTTGCATCGGCCAGTACTAATATCACCCTGGCAGACGGGGCCGCTCAGTGCCCGACCCAGGCACAGAGGGCACGCAGCAGCGCCGGGTCATCGGCCCCGTCGGCAAGGATCACCTGCTGAAAGCCCAGGCTCCGGGCGTGCGCCCGCATGCGCGTACTGACCACCACCAGGGGAGTCGCCAACAGGGTATCGCGCCCCGCCGGACCGAGCATGCGGCGCAGGTTATCGAGGATCTCGGCGCTGGTGACGGTCACCAGGTCGATGTCGCGGCTCCAGCGCCGCAACAGCGCTCCAGCCGGGGTCCCGGGGCAGAGGCGGCGGTAGACCTCAGCATACTCGACCCGGGCCCCGCGCGCGCTCAGGGTGTCGCCCAGCAGCGCCCGCCCACCCCGGCCGCGCACGATCAGGATGCGCTGTCGCGCCACCTGCGCGAGCGCGGGCGTGGCCAGCAACGCCTCGCTGTCGAAGCGTCCCTCGGGGACGATATCCACCGCGACACCCGCCCGGGCCAGGGCCCGGGCGGTGCCCTTGCCCACCGCGCCGATCCGCACCCCGGGGGGGAGCGCGCCACCGTCGATCAGCCGCAGCGTGTACTGCACGGCGTTGGGGCTGATGAAGAGCAGGGTGTGGTAGCTGGCGAGGCGGCCCAGCAAGGCCCGGACCCGGTCCGGCTCCTCGGGGCCGGCGATGCACACCGCCGGGAACTCCACCGGCCGCCCGCCGTGACGGCTGATCAGTTCGCTGAGTCCTCCGGCCTGGTGCGCGGCCCGGGTCACCAGCACGCCCGCGCCACCCAATTCACAGGGGGCCTGGGACCCGGCATGGCTCATGGGCGGGTACTCCCGCTCACTCCTGGTAGAGGTGGGCCAGCACCTGGTCGGCCCCCTGACCCAGCAGCTCCTCGGCCAGGGCGATGCCCAGCGCCTCAGCCTGATCGGGGGTGCCGCTGACCTCGGCGCGCATGATATGGGTGCCATCGGGCTCACCCACCAGTCCACGCATGTAGAGCCGGCCGTGGTTGAGTACCGCATAGCCGCCGATCGGTACCTGGCAGCCGCCCATCAGACGGTTGTTCATGGCCCGCTCGGCGGCCACGCAGATCGCCGTCTCCTCGTCGTGCAGCACCTCTAGCAGGCCGTTGACCCACGGGTCGTCGGCCCGGCATTCGATGCCGATCGCCCCCTGGCCGATGGCGGGCAGGCTCTGCTCCGGCTCCAGAAAGCCGGTGATTCGGTCTTCAAAGCCAAGGCGCTTGAGGCCCGCCGAGGCGAGGATGATGGCGTCGAACTCGCCCTCGTCGAGCTTGCGCAGCCGGGTGTTGACGTTGCCGCGCAGTGTGGCGATGCGCAGATCCGGCCTGCGCTCCTGGAGCTGGCATTGACGACGCAGGCTGGCGGTGCCCACCACCGCCCCTTCGGGCAGCTCCTCGACGCCCTGGTGGTGGTTGGAAACGAAGGCGTCGCGGGGATCTTCCCGCTCCATGATCACCGCCAGGTGCAGCCCCTCGGGCAGCTCCACCGGCACATCCTTCATGGAGTGGACGGCAAGGTCCGCCATGCCTTCCAGCATGCCCTGCTCCAGCTCCTTGACGAACAGGCCCTTGCCGCCGATCTTGGCCAGCGGGGTATCGAGAATCTTGTCGCCCTTGGTGCTCATCCCCACCAGTTCCACCCGCAGACCGGGGTGGGCCTGGCGCAGCTTGCGCGAGACATGCTCGGCCTGCCACATGGCAAGGGGGGATTTACGGGTTGCGATGCGAAGCGTCTTGTCGGTCATGGGCAGAGTCGGCGTGTGGCTGAAAAAAGCTCATCCTAAAGGCTCGCCGCCACGCTGGCAAATGGAGCGCTCCGGCGCGCGGTCCAGACCCTTCAGCCGGATTTGAGAAGCCGGCGCAGGGCCGGCAGATGGCGCCGGCTCACCTCCAGCTCCTGCCCGCAGTCCCTGAGGGTGGCGAAGACCCGGCCACCCTCGCGCCGCACCAGACCGCTCAGGGCGCCGCGCGAGACCAGGGCGTTGCGGTGGATGCGGATCAGGTACGGGGCGAACCGCTCCTCCAGGGACTTGAGCGTCTCCTCCAGCAGCCCCTCGCCACCGCGGTGGCGCACCACCACATACTTCTGCTCGGCCCGGAAATAGAGTACCTCGGAGAGGGCAAGGCGGTGCAGCGATCCGCCCAGGGAGTAGCTCAGGTGCGGCTCGTCCGCTCCGGTCAGTACCTGCAACTGGGCGCGGGTAGGCGAGCGGGCCCGCTCCAGGGCCCGCTCCAGACGCTCGGCACGCACCGGTTTCAGCAGGTAATCGACCGCCTGGCTGTCGAAGGCATCGAGGGCGTGCTCGCTGTAGGCGGTGGTGAAGATGATGGCGGGCGGCGGCTGCCACCGCCCCAGCTCCGCGGCCAGCTCCAGGCCATCCATCCCCGGCATGCGGACATCGAGCAGCAGCAGCTCCACCTCCAGCCGGCGGCAACACGCCAGCGCCTCGATGCCGTTGGCCGCCTCCCCCACCACCTCGTAGGGGGGGCCCAGCGACTCCAGCAGGCGTATCAGCCGCGCGCGGGCCGGGACCTCGTCATCGACCACCAGCACCCTCATCCCCCCGCCCCCCGGCAGGGGAAGACCACCCGCACCTGGTAATCACCCTCCACCTCGTTGACCAGCAGCGATGCCTCCTCACCGAAAAAGCCCGCCAGACGCTGGCGGGTGTTGTCCAGGGCGAGGTGATTGCCCGGACGCCCGCCCCGGGCCCCCTCACCGGGCAGGCTGTTGCTGATGCCCAGGTTGACCCGGCCCCGCCGGTAGCGTCCGCTGATGCGTATCAGCCCGGGCTGGAGCGCCGGCTCGATGCCGTGGTAGACCGCGTTCTCCACCAGCGGCTGCAGGATCAGCGGCGGCAGCGGCGCCCACAGGGGCAGGTCCCCGTGCAGATCCCACTCCACGCGCAGCCGCCCGCCCAGCCGCAGCGACTCGATGCGCAGGTAGCGGCGGCACAGCTCCAGCTCGTCGTCCAGCCGGGCGGGCCGTGCGGCGTCGCCGAGAGAGGCGCGGAACAGATCGGACAGATCCTCCACCACCCCTTCGGCCAGGACCGGGTCGCTCCGGGTCAGGTTGGCGATGGTGTTCATGCTGTTGAACAAAAAGTGGGGGCGGATGCGCGACTGCAGGGCCTGAAATCGCGCCTGGGACTCGGCCCGGATCTGGCGCTTCCACAGGTACTGGATATAGAAGTGGCGCAACAGCAGGGCGCCGATGATGGCGCTGATCACCAGGCTGCGCAGCAGCAGGGTATGATCACCGTCCGTCTGCGGGGAGAGGGTGTCGGCGAGCAGCGCCACGGCGGCGGTCACCGCCAGCAGCACCAGCCAGGCCAGCAGCCCGGCGGTGCCCGGACCGCGCCTGGAGAAGTCCCTCCCGAGCAGGCACAGCAGGGCGGTGAACAGCAGGGCGATCCACATCACGTAGAGAGAGTAGAGGCTCAGCTCGGACGCGAACTGCTCCAGGCGCGGTGTCGCGTTCAGGGCGAGCACGATGGCCAACAGCTCGGCCAGGATCACCACCGCGAAGAGCGTCCGCACGTTGCAGAAATCGGGCAGGAACGGAATCGTCTCCGCCCGCATCCCCCCCGCCGCCTCGTCATGTTCAGTCATCGGACATAAATCCTGATACAATTCGACCTGCCAAATATAACCCGTTTTTTCGCCAGGAACCGCCCTCATGAGCGACAAAAAACTCTGGTCCGGTCGCTTCAACGAACCGACCGATGCCTTTGTCGAGGCCTTCACCGCCTCGGTGGAGTTCGATCAGCGCCTCTACAAATACGATATCCAGGGCTCCATTGCCCACGCCACCATGCTCGCCCGCGGCGGCATCCTCACCGAGGCGGAGCGTGACGCCATCATCGCCGGCCTGCAGCGCATCCAGGATCGCATCGAAGCGGGTGGCTTCGAATGGTCGGTGGAGCTGGAGGATGTGCACATGAACGTCGAGTCGGCCCTCACCGCCGACATCGGCGAGGCCGGCAAGAAGCTGCACACCGGGCGCTCGCGCAACGACCAGGTGGCCACCGACATACGCCTCTACCTGCGCGACGAGATCGAGGCGCTGCGCGCCGCCATCCGGCGTCTGCAGGAGGCGCTGCTGGAGGTGGCCGAACGCGAGGCCGACACCATTCTCCCCGGCTTCACCCATCTTCAGACCGCCCAGCCGGTCACCTTCGGACACCACATGATGGCCTGGTTCGAGATGTTGGAGCGCGACAGCGGCCGCCTCGCCGATTGCAACCGGCGGCTCAACGCGATGCCCCTGGGCGCCGCCGCCCTGGCCGGCACCACCTATCCCATCGACCGCCACTACAGCGCCTCACTGCTCGGTTTCGAGCGCCCCTGTGAAAACTCCCTGGACGCCGTCAGCGACCGCGACTTCGCCATCGAATTCACCTCGGCCGCCGCCATCACCATGATGCACCTGTCGCGCATGTCCGAGGAGTTGATCATCTGGTCCTCGGCCCAGTTCGCCTTCATCACCCTCTCCGACAGCTTCTGCACCGGCTCATCGATCATGCCGCAGAAGAAAAACCCCGACGTGCCGGAGCTGGTGCGCGGCAAGAGCGGCCGTATCTTCGGCCACCTGATCGGTCTGCTCACCCTGATGAAGAGCCAGCCGCTGGCCTACAACAAGGACAACCAGGAGGACAAGGAGCCGCTGTTCGACACCGTGGACAACCTCAAGGGTTCACTCAAGGTGTTCGCCGACATGATCCCGGCCATCACCTGCCGCCGCGACAGGATGCGCGAGGCGGCCCTCAAGGGCTTCGCCACCGCCACCGACCTGGCCGACTACCTGGTGCGCAAGGGGATCCCCTTCCGCGACGCCCACGAGGTGGTGGGCAGGGCGGTCGCCCTGTGCGTGGAGCGCGAGCGCGACCTGGCCGAGTTGAGCCTGGAGGAGCTCCAGGGCTTCAGCCCCGCCATCGGCGAGGACGTCCACCAGGTGCTGACCCTGGAGGGCTCGGTGGCGGCCCGCGATCATATCGGCGGCACCGCACCGGCCCAGGTCCGCGCCGCCATCGACCGCGCCCGCCAGCGCCTGGGCTGAGCCCCTGGGCGGCGCGGGCGCCATGGGCAGGATCCTGATCAGCGCCTGCCTGCTGGGCCAGCCGGTACGCTACGACGGCACCGCCCGCCCCCTGCGCCACCCGACCCTGGCCCGCTGGCAGGCCGCCGGGCGGCTGATCGCCTTATGCCCGGAGACGGCCGGAGGCCTGCCGGTGCCGCGCCCCGCCGCCGAGATTGAGGGCGGCGACGCCCGGGCCGTGCTGGCCGGGCGGGCCCGGGTGCTCGACCGCCGGGGCAGGGACCTCACCAGCGCCTTTCTTGACGGGGCACACAGGGCCCTGGCGCTGTGCCGGGAGTGGGAGATCACCCTGGCCATCCTCAGCGAGCGCAGCCCCTCCTGCGGCAGCGACCGGACTTACGACGGCACCTTCAGCGCCACCCTGCGCGCCGCCCCCGGAGTCACCACCGCTCTGCTCGAACACCACGGCATCCGGGTCTTCAGCCAGTATCGGATCGAAGCGGCGGAGGCCTTCGACCGGAGCCTGCGCACCTGAGCCGAAAAAGAGGGGCCCCGCCGGCCGGATGGCGGGCGGGGCCCTGGTTCGCCGGGGGAAACCGCCCCCGCGCACTTATTTCTTTTTCTTAGCCCGAATTATTCATAAAAAAGGGCGCACCTCGTTCAACCAATTGATATAATTGGTATTTCGCCAAAAACGCTTCGGTGAAGCTAAACGAGGTCGCCCCATGTCCAAGTCTACCCAAGAACCGCTGAGATTTCTCCCCGTTGATGAGAGTGCCCACGTAATCTGATGTGGTGATCATCTGATTATTTGATGGCAGTAAACACAACGGCCGATGACCTGTCTTAGCCCGAATGTTTCATAAACCATTAGGTGACCACAAATACCGTACAACCAGACTAGGGTATTAGCCGAGAACTAGGCAGGCCGGTAACTGTTAGCGGGGCGACGATCATTTTTTCGGGGTTGTAGCGTCCATCGCTAACCGCCATGGAGAGCGAAGCGAAGGCGGTTAGTCCCCGATAGGCGTAGGCGCGGTTGTATGGCCGCAGTTACGACCGATAGGGAGTGACGTAGGGCATACAAATAGCGCATCCGACACGCCGTAGAGTCATTGTGGTCATCATGACGGAGTTGCGCACGAGCAGCTTTGCTGCAATGTGCGGGACGGAGTCGTGATGAGCGCAGGACGGTCGGGGCAGTAACGGCTGTCGCGTTGGCGAGTCGATTTTGGGGACTGGGATGTCCCAAAATCTTTCACGAGGTAGCGACACTCTGGCCATGAGCTCGTCGCGTTCGGCATGGGTGAAGGCCAGGCGGGTACGGATGCGCGAGCCCAGGGGCAGCAGGTCATCGCGGCGCAGTTTGTCGAGCAGCCGACTATCCCCGGCGAGGACGACACTTAGCCCGAATTATTCATAAAAAAGGGCGCACCTCGTTCAACCAATTGATATAATTGGTATTTCGCCAAAAACGCTTCGGTGAAGCTAAACGAGGTCGCCCCATGTCCAAGTCTACCCAAGAACCGCTGAGATTTCTCCCCGTTGACGGCCTGAGCGTGCGTGGCGATTTTGACGGCGGCGCCTTGTCCTCGGATTTCGGTCCCATGATTCTACGCGGCCTCGACCGCCAAATCGGCTTGACCGAGCGCTTGGCCTGCGCCTTCAACGACCAGCGCCATCCATCCTATATCACTCACAAGCTACACAAGAGTGTCGCTACCTCGTGAAAGATTTTGGGACATCCCAGTCCCCAAAATCGACTCGCCAACGCGACAGCCGTTACTGCCCCGACCGTCCTGCGCTCATCACGACTCCGTCCCGCACATTGCAGCAAAGCTGCTCGTGCGCAACTCCGTCATGATGACCACAATGACTCTACGGCGTGTCGGATGCGCTATTTGTATGCCCTACGTCACTCCCTATCGGTCGTAACTGCGGCCATACAACCGCGCCTACGCCTATCGGGGACTAACCGCCTTCGCTTCGCTCTCCATGGCGGTTAGCGATGGACGCTACAACCCCGAAAAAATGATCGTCGCCCCGCTAACAGTTACCGGCCTGCCTAGTTCTCGGCTAATACCCTAGTCTGGTTGTACGGTATTTGTGGTCACCTAATGGTTTATGAAACATTCGGGTTAGATTTCTTCTTTTTCTTCGCCGCCTTGGCCTTGGCCTGCTTCTTGGTCAGCTTCTTGGCATCCGACTTCTTCGATTTCTTGGCCTTCTTGGCCACCTTCGCCTTTTGCGCCTTCTTTACCTTCTTCGCCGCCTTCGCCTTCTTCGCCTTCTTCAGCTCTTTCTCTTTCTTCGCCTGCTTCTTCTCGTCTTTCTTCTTCGCCATTACGCTACTCCTTGAGTTCAACAACGAAACAGCCCGTCACCGGGCTGCACTGTTACCTGAACCCACGGATCCAGGTATCGCGCAAGGGTAACATTTATCGCGCCGGGGCTCACACCCTCAACCCCGCCCACCCGGTCCGAGCAGAAACCAGGCGATCAGGCCGACCAGGGGGAACACCACGACCAGAGCGATCCAGATCGCCTTCTTGAGCGGGGCGGCGGAACTCTGGACAATCTTGATGATGGCATAAATGTCCGCGATCAGGATCAACAGACCGATAATACCGATGCTTTCCATAGTCACTCCTTCTGCCGTTGTTCGGAATCTCCACTATAGGGCAGGCTGCGCCGCAACACCAGGTATCCGGCAAGCGCCGACATCAGTGATCCGAGGATGATCCCCAACCGGTCGTCAAACAGCAGGTTGACCCCCGTCTCCTCAAACGAGAGGGCGCCGATGAACAGACTCATGGTGAACCCGATGCCGCACAGCAGCGCCGTGCCATACAGGGTCAGCCAGCCCACCCCCTCGGGCAGCCTGGCCAGCCCGAAGCGCACACCCAGGGCGCAGAACAGAAACACCCCCAACTGCTTGCCGACAAACAGGCCCAGGGCGATGCCCAGCGGCACCGGGTGCAGCAGATAATCGAGCCCCACCCCGCGCAGATCGATCCCGGAGTTGACGAAGGCGAACAGCGGCAGCACCACCAGCGCCACGCTCTTGTGCAGATCGTGCTCCAGCACCCGCAGCGGGCTGAAGGTCGGGTGCTCCCGGTCCCGGTAGGGGATGAACAGGGCCAGCAGCACCCCGGCCAGGGTCGCATGCACCCCGGACTTGAGCACCGCCACCCACAGCACCAGGCCGATCAGCAGGTAGGGGGAGTGTTCCACCACCCCCCGGCGGTTGAGCAGAAACAGCACCGTCAGACAGGCCAGGGCCACGCCCAGGGCGAGCGCCGACAACTCGCTGGTGTAGAACATGGCGATGATCACGATCGCCCCCATGTCATCGAATATGGCCAGGGAGACCAGAAACACCTTCAGCCCCTTCGGCACCCGTTCGCCCAGCAGCAGCAGGATCCCCAGGGCGAAGGCGATATCCGTGGCGGCGGGGATCGCCCAGCCGTTCATCGCCACCGGGTCACCCCAGTTGATCAGCAGATAGAACAGGGCCGGCACCAGCATACCACCCAGGGCGCCCAGGGCCGGCAGCACCACGTTGGCGGGATCGGCCAGCTCGCCGTCCAGGATCTCCCGCTTCAACTCCAGACCCACCAGAAAAAAGAAGATCGCCATCAAACCGTCGTTGATCCACAGCAGCAGCGGCTTGCCCAGCTCCAGGGGCCCGACCCGCACCTCCACCGGCATCTCGATCAACAGCCCGTAGAACCCGGCCAGGGGTGAGTTGGCCAGAAGCATCGCCAGCAGCGCCGCGATGAACAGCAGGATCCCCCCGGCCGACTCCAGTTTCAGAAAATCCCGCAACGCATTGATCATAGGCACTCCCATCCGCGGCGCGAACGCCGCCCCGCTCTCACCATAATAGGGGCCGCTGGGCAAAAGCCAAGCGCCGCTCCGCACCGCACGGCGCCCCCCCCGCGCCGGAATCCGGGATTGGGCAACCGCATGGCACATGCATAGACCCGCCCGATGCCCACCTCTCCTGCACCCCCGACCGGCTCCGGTCCATTTTTCCCGAGCATTCGGTGCGGCCGCAGAACGTCGCGGGTCAGGTGCATTGCCATGCACGGCCAACCGCTCTATTGTGTCCGAAGAAACCCATGGATCAACCGGTGCCAGCCGCACCGAAGCGGGGCCGAACGATGTCCGACACCCACCACAACACCGAACCACTGCTGCTGCGCGAGGACGACGCCGGGGTGACCACCCTCACCCTGAACCGGCCCCGCCAGTACAACGCCCTCTCCGACGAGCTGATCGACGAGTTGCAGGCGGCCCTGGACACCCTGGCGGCCGAGCCGGAGACCCGTGTCATCGTGCTGGCCGGCAGCGGCAAGGCGTTCTGCGCCGGCCACGACCTGAAACAGATGCGCGCCCAACCGGAACGCGGCTACTACGAAGCACTGTTCCAGCGTTGCGGCCGCATCATGACCACCATCATGGCCCAGCCCCAGCCGGTGATCGCGCGGGTGCACGGCATCGCCACCGCCGCCGGATGTCAACTGGTGGCCGCCTGTGATCTGGCGGTGGCCGCCGACTGCGCCACCTTCGCCGTCTCCGGGATCAACGTCGGCCTCTTCTGCAGCACCCCGGGCGTCGCACTGGCACGCAATATCGGTCGCAAGCGGGCCCTGGAGATGCTCCTCACCGGCGAGTTCATCGACGCCGCCCAGGCCCAGGCCGAGGGGCTGATCAACCGCGTTGTGCCGATCGACCGGCTGGATGTGGAGATCTACCGCCTGGCCAAGGCGATCCGTGATAAATCACCGCTGGCGATCCGCACCGGCAAGGCGATGTTCTACCGGCAGCTGGAGATGGGGGCCGCCGACGCCTACGCCTATGCCGCCGGGGTCATGGCCGGCAACATGCTGGCCGAGGACGCCGCCGAGGGGATCGACGCCTTCCTGCAACGGCGCCCCCCCGAGTGGAAGGGGCGCTAGATGTTCCAGCTCCACCCCCGGCTGGCCGCCGACACCCTGCCCCTGGGGCGGCTCGATCTGTGCGAGGCGCGCCTGATGAACGACTGCCGCTTCCCCTGGGTGATCCTGGTGCCCCGGCGCGAGGGAATTACCGAACTGCACCAGCTCGGGAAGGCGGATCAGGCCCAATTGCTGGCCGAGAGCGCCCGGGTGGCGGCCCAGCTCCAGTCCCTGGGGGTGGAGAAGATCAACCTCGGCGCCCTCGGCAACCTGGTGCCGCAACTGCACTGGCACCTGGTGGGACGCCGCCGCGACGACCCCTGCTGGCCCGGCCCGGCATGGGGCTGTGGAAAGAGCCGGCCCTGGAACGACGCGGATGCCCGGACCCTGCTGCTGAGACTGCGCCGGGGGCTCGGCCTCGGGGAGGAGCGGCCATGAGCGGCGACTCCATCGAACAGCTCGACCGGCGTCTCCAACGGTTCGCCCGGGAACGCGACTGGGAGCAGTTCCACTCCCCGAAGAACCTCTCCATGGCGCTGATCGCCGAATGCGCCGAACTGGTCGAACACTTCCAATGGCTGAGTCAGGAGCAGAGCTACCGGCTGCCCCCCGACAAACACGATGCCGTAGCCATGGAGCTGGCGGACATCTTCATCTACCTGGTCCGCTGCGCCGAACGGCTGGATATCGACCTGATCGAGGCCGCCAACCGCAAGATCGGGATCAACGAACGGCGCTACCCGGCGCAGCGGGTTCGGGGCGACGCCCGCCGGGCCGGGGAGTACGACAACCCGGTGGAGTGAGAGTGGAAGATGCCGTATCCTGCGGCATCCCGGTGCGCACTGACCAGCCCCACCACCACAACGTCTCAATCCCGCTCATGCGTGGCAGGCCCGGACGTTTTCCCGATCTTTTTTGACTTCCCCTTTTTCTTTCCCTTGCGGTGCTTTCCAGGGGCATCGTCCGCGCCGATCCTCGATATATTGAGCCTGCGGCCGCAGACCCAGGTCTTTCTCAGGTCGTGAAACACCTCCTTCGGCATGCCCTTGGGGAGATCCACCAGGCTGTGGTCGTCGTGGATCGTGATCTCCTGGATGAACCGGCTCTCCAGCCCCGCCTCGTTGGCGATCGCTCCAACGATGTTGCCGGGTTGAACGCCATCGCGGCGCCCCACCTCCAGGCGGTAGCGGTCATTGTCCCGGGAGGGGCCGGAGCTCTTGTGCCGGGGCTCGCCCCGTTTTTCAACGCTCCCCTCAACCCGGCTCTCGCCGCGCTTCTCTTTTTTCCCTTTTCCCCGGCTCTCGCCCTGACCTTGGGCTGTTTTGGGATGGCGCTTTTCAGCCGCCTTCGGACGCGTCAGCAGCAGCGGCTGATCCCCCTGCACCAGCCGCGCCAGCGCCGCAGCGATCTCCAGCGCAGGGATGTTGTGCTCCTGCTGATACTGCTCCAGCAGCTGATAGAAAAAACCCAGCTCTTCGGTGGCGAGCGTGTCGGTGATCCGCTCCTTGAAGAGGGCGATGCGCTTGTCGTTGATGATCTCCGTGGAGGGCAGTTCCATCGCCTCGATCGGTCTGCGGGTGGCCTTTTCAATGGCCCGCAGCAAGCGCCGTTCGCGTGGTGCGACGAACAGGACGGCATCCCCGCTGCGCCCGGCGCGGCCGGTTCGCCCGATGCGGTGTATGTAGGACTCGGTATCGTAGGGGATGTCGTAGTTGATCACGTGGCTGACACGTTCAACGTCGAGCCCACGCGCCGCCACATCGGTGGCCACCAGGATGTCCAGATCGCCCCGTTTCAGCCTCTCGACAGTGCGTTCGCGCTCTTTCTGGGCGATGTCGCCGTTCAACGGCGCGGCCGCGTAGCCGCGCGCGCGCAGCTTCTCCGCCAACTCACTGGTGGCGATCTTGGTGCGCACGAAGACGATGATGCCGTCGAAAGGTTCCACTTCCAGTATCCGCGTCAGGGCATCCAGCTTGTGCACGCCGCTGACCAGCCAGTAGCGCTGGCGGATGGTCTCGGCGGCCGCGCTGGTGAGCTGGATGGTGACCTCGCGCGGCGCCTTCAGGTGCGCCTGGGCGATACGTCGGATGGCGCTCGGCATGGTCGCGGAGAAGAGTGCGATCTGCCGCCCCTCCGGGGTCTGCTCCAGGATCCACTCGACATCATCAATAAATCCCATGCGCAGCATTTCGTCGGCCTCATCGAGTACCAGCGCGCTCAGCCCCTCAAGCCGCAACGAGCCCTTGCGCATATGATCCATCACCCGCCCCGGGGTGCCGACCACCACCTGCGCGCCACGGCGCAACCCGCGCAGCTGGGTACCGTAATCCTGCCCGCCATAGATCGGCAGCACATGGAAGCCCCGCATGTGGGCAGCGTAGCGCTGGAAGGCCTCGGCCACCTGAATCGCCAGTTCGCGCGTGGGCGCCAACACCAGCACCTGGGTCTCGCTCCTGCTCAGATCGAGCCGCGACAGCAGCGGCAGGGCAAAGGCGGCGGTCTTGCCGGTACCGGTCTGGGCCTGGCCGACCAGGTCGTGACCATCAAGGATCAGAGGGATGGTTTTGGCCTGAATTGGCGATGGGGTCTCATAACCCACTTCATCGAGCGCGCTGAGCACGGGGGCGGCGAGCGCCAGGTCACGAAAACCCGGGGCCGCGTTCTCTTCTACGGACATTGAATCGGACTACCTTAAGGAAAAAAGGGGCGGAAAGGAATGCACTGCCCCGATGCACGGACTGGGCCGGTTACCCGCTGCGTCTCTTTCCGGGGGGCCCCTTCAGGCACGGATCCCGGGCCACGGGGGGGATCGTCGAGGCGCAGCTCTGCGCATTGTATCCTTTTACGCGTGCCTGCGGTAGCAGGCTTGGCCCTGAAATCAGGGCGAAATCGCCCTAAACAGAAACCCCACCCAGAAACATAAAGATACTATCTAATACTGGACAACCTCCCCCACTTCGGGTAAAAAGAGCCTTTCAAACCGAAGGACGAAAGGCAATTTGAACGCATCTCTCCTGCATGTCAGACCAGCCTGCGCCACAGAGGAACAGCGGTTCCAAGACCTGATACAGGCTCACCACTACCTTGGTGCCCTGGTGAAAATTGGCAACACCATTCGCTATGTCGCCGAGCGGGAAGTGTTCCGCTTCAGTCGGAATTGGAGTTTTCCTCAATTTGAGTTAGTAGTAACTTCTGGAGGAAAATATGAGCAAACGAACCCGACGAAATTTCACGCCCCGGGAAAAGGTGGCAATCCTGAAGCAGCACCTGGTTGAGGGGCAGCCGGTATCAGACGTGTGTGATGCCCACGGTTTGAACCCCAACACGTTCTACCGTTGGCAAAAAGAGTTCTTTGAGAATGGCGCGGCCGCTTTCGAGAAGGAAGACAGGGGTAGGGTAAAGGCTGAGCAACGTCGCTTTGCTGAACTGGAAGCGAAGCTGAAAAAGAAGGACATGGTGATTGCGGAAATCATGGAGGACCTGATCGCCGAAAAAAAAGGCCTGGGGGCCGTTGAAAGGTGTTTGGGTGCAGCCGGACCTGCGTGACCGGATCGTTGACTTCGTTCGCGAACGGGCTGCACAGACCGGATTACCGGCGTCATGCGCTCTAATCGGGTTTTACCGACGTCGGTCTGACCTGTTGGCCATCAAAGCAAATGGCTCTGCAATCGAGTGATTGGTTCCTGCTCTTTCTCCTCAGCGAACGTCTCGCTAGTCTTCAGGCGGCCGCCAGCTCCGCTCTGTAGGACTCCTCCCCGGCGACCATCGCCCACGCCATTCTCGCCATCTTGTTCGCCAGCGCCACCGTCACCACGTTGACATGCTTGCGCATACCCATTGCACGCAGCCAGCAACTGAGATTGTCCTCCTTGTCGCCAACATGGCGTATGACCGCTCTGGCACCATGCACAAGCAGCTTGCGCAGATGTAACTATTCACCATACAAAATCGAAAAAAGTGCTTGACAGGTTTTTTGCGAAAATCTTCCAGTCTTAGCAACAAATCTCAGACGTAACTATTCACCATACAAAATCGAAAAAAGTGCTTGACAGGTTTTTTGCGAACGCTAACCGCCATGGAGAGCGAAGCGAAGGCGGTTAGTCCCCGATAGGCGTAGGCGCGGTTGTATGGCCGCAGTTACGACCGATAGGGAGTGACGTAGGGCATACAAATAGCGCATCCGACACGCCGTAGAGTCATTGTGGTCATCATGACGGAGTTGCGCACGAGCAGCTTTGCTGCAATGTGCGGGACGGAGTCGTGATGAGCGCAGGACGGTCGGGGCAGTAACGGCTGTCGCGTTGGCGAGTCGATTTTGGGGACTGGGATGTCCCAAAATCTTTCACGAGGTAGCGACACTCTTGCTCATCTCGTAGCGCTATCGGCGCCACAGGCTTGCGTAAATAGTCGGCCCGATGCAGAACGCCACCGCAAGGGCATCCTGCCGTACCAACCTGTTCGGCAATCAATGCATCCAGTTGGCCCAGGCGGCGGTAGAAGGTGGGATCGGATAGAAAAGCGTGGCACACTCAACGGGTCTCCCGCTAACCGCCATGGAGAGCGAAGCGAAGGCGGTTAGTCCCCGATAGGCGTAGGCGCGGTTGTATGGCCGCAGTTACGACCGATAGGGAGTGACGTAGGGCATACAAATAGCGCATCCGACACGCCGTAGAGTCATTGTGGTCATCATGACGGAGTTGCGCACGAGCAGCTTTGCTGCAATGTGCGGGACGGAGTCGTGATGAGCGCAGGACGGTCGGGGCAGTAACGGCTGTCGCGTTGGCGAGTCGATTTTGGGGACTGGGATGTCCCAAAATCTTTCACGAGGTAGCGACACTCTTGCTCGCTTACACGAGCTTCAAGCTCTGCGCTCTAATCGGGTTTTACCGACGTCGGTCTGACCTGTTGGCCATCAAAGCAAATGGCTCTGCAATCGAGTGATTGGTTCCTGCTCTTTCTCCTCAGCGAACGTCTCGCTAGTCTTCAGGCGGCCGCCAGCTCCGCTCTGTAGGACTCCTCCCCGGCGACCATCGCCCACGCCATTCTCGCCATCTTGTTCGCCAGCGCCACCGTCACCACGTTGACATGCTTGCGCATACCCATTGCACGCAGCCAGCAACTGAGATTGTCCTCCTTGTCGCCAACATGGCGTATGACCGCTCTGGCACCATGCACAAGCAGCTTGCGCAGATGTAACTATTCACCATACAAAATCGAAAAAAGTGCTTGACAGGTTTTTTGCGAAAATCTTCCAGTCTTAGCAACAAATCTCAGACGTAACTATTCACCATACAAAATCGAAAAAAGTGCTTGACAGGTTTTTTGCGAACGCTAACCGCCATGGAGAGCGAAGCGAAGGCGGTTAGTCCCCGATAGGCGTAGGCGCGGTTGTATGGCCGCAGTTACGACCGATAGGGAGTGACGTAGGGCATACAAATAGCGCATCCGACACGCCGTAGAGTCATTGTGGTCATCATGACGGAGTTGCGCACGAGCAGCTTTGCTGCAATGTGCGGGACGGAGTCGTGATGAGCGCAGGACGGTCGGGGCAGTAACGGCTGTCGCGTTGGCGAGTCGATTTTGGGGACTGGGATGTCCCAAAATCTTTCACGAGGTAGCGACACTCTTGAGCCGCGCCAAATGGACGCTACAACCCCGAAAAAATGATCGTCGCCCCGCTAACAGTTACCGGCCTGCCTAGTTCTCGGCTAATACCCTAGTCTGGTTGTACGGTATTTGTGGTCACCTAATGGTTTATGAAACATTCGGGCTAGGACGAAGATCGTAGCCGCATCCGAACCGGACATGGCCCGGAAAACATCTCACGATTGCGACGCTTTGCCATCGGTCTACTCAAGGGCAAGAAAACCGATGAGTCAATCCCAGAGAAAATGAAAAAGCTTCTGCTCAATACCCGGGCGGTATTCGATATTTTGAAAATGACGCGTAACGCGATGCCACGTAATGGGAATTTTGCCGGAGCGTAGATTTACCGTGCCCAGGCGGCGGTAGAAGGTGGGATCGGATAGAAAAGCGTGGCACACTCAACGGGTCTCCTTGCTCTTTTGGCGAAGAACACAGGAGACCGTCCCCTCGGACAATGTTCAAGTTGTTCGAGGGGGTTCTTCTTTATCCATCAGGGATTGTGGACAGGATGGGCGGAATCTACCGCAGATAATCTGGTCATGCACAGAATCATGGGACCGAAATCCGAGGACAAGGCGCCGCCGTCAAAATCGCCACGCACGCTCAGGCCGTCAACGGGGAGAAATCTCAGCGGTTCTTGGGTAGACTTGGACATGGGGCGACCTCGTTTAGCTTCACCGAAGCGTTTTTGGCGAAATACCAATTATATCAATTGGTTGAACGAGGTGCGCCCTTTTTTATGAATAATTCGGGCTAGGACGAAGATCGTAGCCGCATCCGAACCGGACATGGCCCGGAAAACATCTCACGATTGCGACGCTTTGCCATCGGTCTACTCAAGGGCAAGAAAACCGATGAGTCAATCCCAGAGAAAATGAAAAAGCTTCTGCTCAATACCCGGGCGGTATTCGATATTTTGAAAATGACGCGTAACGCGATGCCACGTAATGGGAATTTTGCCGGAGCGTAGATTTACCGTGGCCCTGAAATACCCCAACGCGCTCCCGCTCCCGTAACCGGCCAGGGGCGCCGCCGTCACGGCCCGCGCCGGGGAATGCGAATCCTCGCCGGATGGACGATGGCGGCGCGGCGCTGTGACCGACCTCCAAATTCACCTCGCTCCGGCTTGCCGGAGATGTCCAGGACACCCTATAGTTGGGATCATCGACCCGGGAATCCCCGCCACGTCCCACGTTTTGGGAAGCGCTTGCCGATCACCCACGCAACAGCGGCTACGCCATCCACCCCATCGCGCACCCGCTCACGCATGCGAGACAACCGTAACGGTGAATTATCCGGGTTAAAGCTTCCCCCCTGAATGCCGCTGTATTCATCGGGGAAATACCGGTGCAGCGACCGTCACGCCAACACTCCGCGCCAGCGGACCAGGGATGCGCCATGGATAACAAAATCACACCCGACCCGTACCAGTTCCTGGAGCAGTGCCCATGCGGCAGTCTGGCCCTCGACCCCTCGGGGACCATCTTCTGGGTCAGCGCCACATTGCTGAAGCTGCTCGACGCCGCGGCCGAGGATCTTGTCGGCCAGCCCCTGGAACGACTGCCGCTGAAGCGCCCCATCGACCCGACCCAGGAGGCGGGGGCGGTACAGAATCTGTGCCAGCCGCAGGCCTGGTTGCAGTGGACCCTGGGCGAAACCGGCGACGCCACCACCCTGCTATTCTTCACCGACATCACCGAGGCGCTGGAACTGGCCCAGGAGAACGAGCGGCTGTCCCGGGAGGTGCAGGCGCTGACCATCACCGATGCGCTCACCGGCCTGGCCAACCCGCGCGCCATCGGTCACGCCCTAGGCAGCCAGGTGACCCGCACCCGGCGCTATCACAACCCGCTCAGCGTGGTGATGATCGCCCTCGAACACCAACCGCCGCTACCGGGCCCGCTCCCCGACGACCTCGTGCTGGCCACCAGCCGCTTTCTACGCAACCGCCTGCGCTGGGCCGACGTCGTCGGCCGCTGGGACCACGACCTGTTCATCATCCTGCTGCCGGAGACCGGGGAGGCGGATAGCTCTACCCTGATGAGATCCATCGAGGAGGGCTTCCTCCACCTCAACCTGTGCGACGGCGAAGGCAACCGCGGCTACCGCCTGCGCTTCGGCATCACCATGTGGCGGAAGGGAGATGACCCGCGCCGCCTGCTGCTGCGCGCCCAGGGCAACCTGCTGCGGGACGAGCCCCGGCAACAGAGCGCCTAGCGCCTGCCGTGGAGCGGACATGGCGGAGGCGATCGACCAGCGCGAGGGCATCGGCCGCAAGGATCTGCGGATCATCCGTGAGCGCTTTCTCGCCCTGCACAAAATCCGTATCGAGCGCATCCGGGGCGAACTGCGCCACACCCAGCAGATCGTCATTGAGCTGATCCCGCTGCTGTTTCACATCAACCACCCGCTGCTGCCGGGCTTTATCAACTCCGACACCCCGGCGGGCCTGCCCGATTACGCTCCGGACCGCGACACCATCCTGGCCGCCAAGTCGCTGTGCCGCAGCTTCGCCCCGGAGCGCAAAGCGCACCGCCGCTTCAACATCCTCGGCCTCTACCTGATGGGCAGCATCGGCAGCATCGGCCACACCTCGGGCAGCGACTTCGACATCTGGCTCTGCCATGACCCGCGCCTCGCCCCGGACGAGGTCGAGGCCCTGCGCCAGAAGGCCGCCCGGCTGGAGGCGTGGGCGGCGGAGCTGGCCCTGGAGGTGCACTTTTTTCTGGTCAATGTCGAGACCTTCCGCACCGGCAAGCGCGACAGCCTGTCCCATGAGAGCAGCGGCTCATCGGAGCCCCACCTGCTGCTGGAGGAGTTCTACCGCACGGCGGTGATGCTGGCCGGACGGCCGCCGCTGTGGTGGTTCATCCCCCCGTCCGAAGAGGAGAACTACCGGGCCTACGCCGACATGCTGATCGACAAACGCTTCGTGGACGCCTCCGACTATCTCGATTTCGGCGGCCTGGAGGCCCTGCCCGCCGGTGAGTTCTTCGGTGCGGCCCACTGGCAACTCTACAAGGGCATCCACTCGCCCTACAAATCGGTACTCAAGCTGCTGCTGACCGAGTCCTACGCCCAGGAGTTCCCCTCCATCCGCTGGATCTGCCAGGAGATCAAACAGGCGGTCTATGACGGCACCACCGAGGAGACGGAACTCGACCCTTATGTCCTGATGTACCGCCGGGTGGAGCGCTACCTGCGAAGACGGGAGGAGACCAACCGGCTCGACCTGGCCCGCCGCTGCTTCTATTTCAAGACCGGCCAGCACCTGAGCCGGGGCGGCGCGGGCGCCAGTGAACGGTGGCAGAGACAGCTTCTGCGGAAGCTGGTCGGCGAGTGGGACTGGAGTCAGGCCAGACTGTTCGGCCTCGATTCACGCCAGCAGTGGAGCATCAACGAGGTGCAGGAGGAGCGCAACCTGCTGGTGCGCGAGCTGACCCACAGCTACCGGCTGCTGACCGATTTCGCCCGCACCCACGGCCGCGGGCATCGCATCGACCCCACCGAGCTGAGCCTGCTCGGGCGCAAACTCTACACCGCCCTGGAGAAGCGCCCGGGCAAAATCGACCACATCAATCCCGGCATCACCCGCGACCTCAGCGAACGCCAGATCTCCCTGCACCGCGTGCGGGCGGGGGGCGGCGCCCACTGGCAACTCTATCTGGGCAACATCGACGAGGACGAGGCCGAGGTGACCCGCGCCTCGAAAACCACCAACAGCCTGGTGGAGATGCTCGCCTGGTGCCTGATCAACGGCGTCATCGACCAGGGCACCCGCTTCAGCCTCTACCCTTCCGGCGGCCCGGTAACCCAGGAGGAGCTACACGCCCTGACCGAGATCATCCGCCAGCAGGTCGCACTGCACAAGGCCCACGCCGAGGTCCCCCCGGAGCAGCTCCTGGCCCAGCCCTAGGCCCGGCACTGCCTGCTGTTTCCCAACGTCGGCACCGATCCGATGGCCCATCTGTCAAAGGAGGGTAAACAGCTCACATCCAACCGCAGCGACCCGTTGAGTTTCGGCTCCGCCCACCAGTTTTTGGTAGCCGATATAGAGCAGCTGATCCATACCAGCTGGGGTGAGACCCTGGTACAGCGCTTCCGGGGCATCGACGGCCTGCTCGAAGCGCTCTGCCATTACC
Organism: Candidatus Sedimenticola endophacoides; assembly: GCA_003062205.1. GTDB lineage: Bacteria > Pseudomonadota > Gammaproteobacteria > Chromatiales > Chromatiaceae > Sedimenticola_A > Sedimenticola_A endophacoides. The sequence continues at coordinate 22,795 of PQCP01000084.1, read as the reverse complement.
TGCAGATGACCCTTCTGCCACGTCCCGGCAAGCCCCCGGTAAAGGCCCGGGCGTTCGGCTTCGCCTCCGCCAGGAGCGGCACCATCGCCCAGCGGGTGGAGCAGCTGTTCAACGATGTCGCCCACTGTTTCGGACCCCGGGGGACGGGGCTGGAGGCGCGCTATTTGCTACAGGCGGGCGACGGCTACCACTTTCTGCACCACCGCGAGAGCAACGGCTTCAGCGCCTACCCGGCGCCCAACTGGCAGGAGCTGCTGGAGATCCTGTCGCTGCCCAACGACGAATTCCGCCCCGTGGTCATCGACCGCCACACCCTGACCGACACCCCGCTGCCCGAGATCTTCCGGCAAAACCAGCCGGGGCTGATCCAGATTTTCTACACCGCGGCCCGGGAGCAGAGCCACATCTACGTACTCGATGAACAGGGGGCGCTCTTCTATCAGCACCTGCAGGGCACCGACGAGCACTACCTGGTAGCCCAGCAGCAGCGCTTCTTCAATGGACTCTCCTACCTGCGCAATCTGCTCGCCGACGCCCCGCCCGAACCCGGCTTCCTCGACGGCCCCAGCTTCTATCGCCTGGAGCGCGATCCCCAGGGCCGGTTCACCGCCGCCCGGCGCCGCCTCGGCGCCACCGAACTGCCCGCCGAGTACCTGGAACTCAAGGCGGTGAGCAGCGGCCTCGATCTCAACCTCACCCCATTCCTGCTGATCTGCGGCGACACCGAATTCGACTCCCTGCAACTGGGGTCGGGGATCTACCAGGAGGTGGCACGCCATGTGGTGTCGCGGCGCAGCCGCCGCCAGACCTACCCCATCTACCTCACCTCCCTGGAACTCTCCGGACCGGCCGCCCGCAAGGAGTGGGCCACGATCGAACTGCTCAAATACAAGCGGCGCCTGGAGGGGCGCATCAATCACGCCCTGCAGCAGCTCAACCTTTGATCCTCCGCAACAGCGGGGTTTATACTGCCCTCCTTGTCCAACGGGCGCCCATCCACCACACGGAGTACACCACTATGCACTGCTGGCCACGCTACATCCTCTGGCTCACCATCGCCTTCCTGGGCACCGGCAGCATGCTCAGCGCCTGCGGCCAGAAGGGGGACCTCTACCTGCCGGACCAGGCGGTGGAACAGACCCGCGAGCGCGCCGATGAGGCCAGGGACTGAACCTGCATGGACCACTTCAACTACCGGGATGACCAGCTCTATGCCGAGGAGGTGCCTCTGGCGCGCGTCGCCGAACGCTTCGGCACCCCCTGCTACGTATACTCCCGGGCCACCCTGGAGCGCCACTGGCACGCCTTCGACGACGCCTTCCGGGGCCGCCCGCACCTGATCTGCTACGCGGTCAAGGCCAACTCCAATCTAGCGGTACTCAACCTCTTCGCACGCCTCGGTTCCGGCTTCGACATCGTCTCCCAGGGTGAACTGGAGCGGGTGCTGGCCGCTGGCGGCGACCCCGGCAAGGTGGTCTTCTCCGGCGTCGGCAAGCGCCACCAGGAGATGCGCCGCGCCCTGGAGGTGGGCATCCGCTGCTTCAACGTGGAATCAGCTGCGGAGCTGGAGCGGCTCGACCAGGTGGCCGGCGAGATGGGCCGGGTGGCCCCGGTGGCGCTGCGGGTCAATCCCGATGTCGACGCCAAGACCCACCCCTACATCTCCACCGGCCTTAAGGAGAACAAGTTCGGCATCGACATCGACCAGGCGCTGAAGGTCTATCAACGCGCCCGCGCCCTGCCCAACCTGCGCATCTCCGGTGTGGACTGCCACATCGGCTCCCAGCTGACCGATACCGGACCCTTCCTGGACGCCCTCGACCGGCTGATGAGCCTGGTGGCGCGGCTCAAGGCCACCGGCATCGAGGTCGATCACCTCGACCTGGGCGGCGGCCTGGGGATCCGCTACACCGATGAGCAACCCCCACAGCCCGCGGAGTATGCCCGGGCCATCGCCGAGCGCCTGGGCGAGGTGCCCTACGAAATCTTCATCGAGCCGGGGCGCGCCATCGCCGGCAACGCCGGTGTGCTGCTGACCCGGGTGGAGTACCTGAAACAGACCCCGGCCAAGGAGTTCGCCCTGATCGACGCGGCGATGAACGACCTGCTGCGTCCCACCCTCTACCAGGCCCGCCAGGAGATCGTGCCGGTACGGCGCAACGGCGGCGGACGCAGCGGCAGCTACGACCTGGTGGGGCCGATCTGTGAGACCGGGGATTTTCTCGGCAAGGAGCGCCGCCTCGAACTGAGCGAAGGGGATCTGCTGGCGGTGCGCTCCAGCGGCGCCTACGGCTTCACCATGAGCTCCAACTACAACAGCCGTCCACGGGCCCCGGAGGTGATGGTCGATGGGGATCAGATGCACCTGGTGCGGCGGCGCGAGCGCATCGAGGAGCTCTACCTGGGCGAACAGCTGCTGCCCTGATCAGCCGACCCCCTTCTGCAGCAGGATCGCCACCAGCTCCGGGTGCTCCTGCTGCAACTGGCTCAACTCGTTGTTCTCCAGCTCCTGCAGAATGCGGATCACCTGGGCCGACTGCTCGCTGAGGCTGCGCATCAGGGAGGTGATGCGCGCGCCGTCGGCGCCCCGATTGGCCGCCTCCACCAGTTCGGCACCGATCTCGTGCAGCCGGCGATGGGGCGCCTCCAGCTTGTCGAACAGGGGCACGCCGCAATACTCCCGGCCCTGGCCGTAGTACCACTTGCCGAGCCGGCAGCTGGTGTGATCCAGCTCGACAGCCGAGGACGGCACCTCCCCCGGGCTCTGCCCCCATCCGCGAAGCTGTGGAAAAAAACCTCCTCCATCAGCGTCTTGCGCCACTGGATATGATCCAGCTGGGCCATGTGGAACAACCCCAGGCGCAGCGCCGGCCACTCCTGATCGCGGCTGGCGAAGACGAGAAAACCCTCCAGCGGCAGCGGCTTGCTGATCCAGTAACCCTGGCCGGTGGTACAGCCGGCATTCTGCAGGAAGATATAGGAGTCGCGCGACTCGATCCCCTCGGCCACGATATCCATGCCGAGGGAGTGGGCCATACGTACGCTGGAGAGGGCGATGGTGCGGTTCTTGCCGGAAGTGCGCATGCGGCTGATGATGCCCTGATCCAATTTCACCGCCGAGAAGGGCCACTGCCCGAGCATGTCCAGGCTGGAGAAGCCGGTGCCGAAGTCGTCCATCTCCAGGGAGACGCCGAGGGCCTCCAGGCGGCGCAGATTGTCGGCGGTGTGCTCGTCGCTCTCCAGGATCACCGACTCGGTCAGCTCCACCCGCAGGACATCGATCGCCACCTGATTGTCACGCACCTCCCGCTCGATGGCGTCCACCAGGCCGGAGCCGGAAAAATCCTTCGCCGAGGCATTGAAAGAGATAGTCAGGGCGGGGTTGAGGTTGTTGACGATGACGATATCACGCACCAGCTTGGAGACCATGTTGATGGTGATCTCCTTGATGAAACCGGACGACTCGGCGAGCGGGATGAACTCCCCGGGGGAGATGATCTCCCGCTCCGACCTGCGCCAGCGCAACAGCGCCTCGGCGCCGCTGAGGATGCCGGTGACCATCGACACCTGCGGCTGGTAATAGAAGACGAACTCGTCATTCGCCACCGCCTTGGCCAGATCGACCAGCGTGATTTCCGCCTCACCCATTGTCGCGCCCCTTTCACCCGGCCCCGCAGGAAACGGCTGCTCCGTCCCTCGGCCCCTGCCACCTAAGTATAACGGCTTCCGCGCAAAAGAGACGGCAACGCGCCGGGTGATCATGGAGCCCGGCGAGTGATGCGCACTATTCCTGCGCCCGGGTCAATTGAGGTAACCTAGCCCCATGCTGCTGAATTTCACAAAGATGCACGGCCTGGGAAACGACTTCGTGGTGATCGACGCCACCGCCCGCCCGCTGGCCCTGAGCCCGGAACAGTGCCGCCGCCTCGCCGATCGGCGCGTCGGCATCGGCTGCGACCAGATCCTGCTGGTGGAGGCCCCGCGTGATCCCGCCACCGACTTCTACTACCGCATCATCAATGCCGACGGCTCCGAGGTGGAGCAGTGTGGAAACGGCGCCCGCTGCTTTGCCCGCTTCGTGCGCGACAAGGGGCTGAGCGCCAAGGAGCGGATCGATGTCGGCACCCGCGCCGGCAACATCCGCCTGTTCCTGCAGGCGGACGGTCAGGTGCGGGTCAACATGGGCGACCCGGTGCTGGAACCGGAGCGTATCCCGTTCCGGGCCGACGCCCGGGCGGCGTGCTACCGGATCGAGGCCGCCGGTGAAAGCCTGGAGATCGGCGCCGTCTCGATGGGCAACCCTCACGCGGTTCTGCGAGTGGCCGACGTGGAACGGGCCGACGTGGCGCGCCTGGGGCCGCTGCTGGAATCACACCCGCACTTTCCACGGCGGGTCAACGTCGGTTTCATGCAGATCGGTTCACGCGATCACATCCGTCTGCGGGTGTATGAGCGCGGCGCCGGAGAGACCCTCGCCTGTGGCACCGGGGCCTGCGCCGCGGTCGTCTCCGGACAGATTCAGGGACTGCTCGACGAACGGGTACGGGTGAGTCTGCCCGGCGGGGATCTTGTGATAGAGTGGGCGGGAGAGGGCCACCCCGTGTGGATGAGTGGCCCGGCAGAGACGGTTTTCGAAGGCAGGATAACGTTATGAGCGCGCAGACTGGGAACGCCGAGGCGACCGAGGATCCGGTACAGCAGGTGGCCGACTACCTACAGGCCAATCCCGACTTTTTCCAGCACAACCCCGAACTGCTGACGGGGCTGGAGCTGAGCCATGGCGCGCACGGGGCCGTCTCCCTGGTCGAACGCCAGGTACGGGCGCTGCGCCAGGAGCTGGCGGAGCAGAAACAGCAGCTGGCCCGCTTCGTCGAGGTGGCCAGGGAGAACGACCTCCTCAGCCAGCGCATGCACACCCTCACCCTCGCCCTGCTCAACGCGGTCTCCTTCGACGAGGTGGTGAACGTCCTGGAGGACAAGCTGCACGACGACTTCCAGGCCGACGCGGTGGAGTTGCACCTGTTCACCCAGGCCGAAACCGATGGCGACGCCAATCCCGACCTGGATGGCTTCCGCCCCTTCCTGCACCACGGAAAACCGCGCTGCGGCCGCCTGCCCAAGACCCAGCTCAACTACCTGTTCGGGTCCCAGGCCGGGGATATCGGCTCCACCGCCTTGATCCCGCTGGAGGAGGAGGGGGTGCTGGGACTGTTGGCCATCGGCAGCCATGACGCGCAGCGCTTCCACCCCGGCATGGGCACCGAATACCTGCGCCGCCTCGGGGAGATCGTCAGCAAGACCCTGGAAGTGGTGTCCGAACCCGGCTTCTGATGCACCCCGACCCCCTCCAGGAGTGGCTCGAACGCTTCCTGCAACACCTGCACCATGAACGGCGCCTGTCGCCGCACACCCTGAGCAACTACACCCGTGATCTGCAACGGCTCCACGACTGGTGCCGGGACCAGGGGGTCAGCGACTGGCGCGCCCTTACCCAGCACCAGGTGCGCGCCTTCATCGCCGCCCGCCACCGGGGCGGCGCCTCCGGCAAGAGCCTGCAGCGCCAGCTCTCCTCCCTGCGCAGCCTCTTCCGCTTCCTGCTGCGCGAGGGCGCCGCCGCCCACAACCCCGGGCAGGGGGTGCGCGCCCCCAAGGTGCGCCGCACCCTCCCCCACACCCTGGACGCCGACCAGCTCGCGCGCATGCTCGATGCCGCGCCCGGGGACGAACTGGAGATCAGGGACCTGGCGATGATGGAGCTGTTCTACTCCTCCGGTCTGCGCCTGGCCGAGCTGGTGGCGGTTAATCTCGGCGAGATCGACTTTCGCGACGCCAGCCTGGAGGTGACCGGCAAGGGGGGCAAGACCCGCAACCTGCCGGTGGGCCGCAAGGCGCGGGAGGCGGTGCGCGCCTGGCTGGCGGTGCGCGCCAACCACGCCCGGGACGATGAACCCGCGCTGTTCGTCGGCGCGCGCGGACGGCGCATCAACCCGCGCACCGTACAGGAGCGGATCCGGCGCTGGGCCCTGCGCCAGGGGGTGCCCCAGCATGTGCACCCGCACCTGTTGCGCCACTCCTTCGCCAGCCACCTGCTGGAGTCCTCGGGCGATCTGCGCGCCGTCCAGGAGTTGCTGGGCCACGCCGACATCGCCACCACCCAGATCTACACCCACCTCGACTTCCAGCACCTGGCCAAGGTGTACGATGCGGCCCACCCCCGGGCCAGGAAAAAGAAGTCGTGATCTGCGGCGCGCCGTTCGCCGGCGACCGGCAGGACGGGAAAAAGATCCCGATATCCTCTATGATTCATCCATATAGCGTATTGGAGTCCCCCCATTGGCCAGCCTGCACCAGATCAACGCCACCTTTGAACCCCAGGAGGATCGCCTGATCCTCAATATCCGCAGCGACGACGACAGCGAGATACGGATCTGGCTCACCCGCCGCTATACCCGGCTGCTGCTGGGTATCCTCGACAAGCTGGCCAACCCCAGGCAGGAGCGCGCCGGCAGCCGCGAACAGGCGGTGCAGGCGTTCGAGCGCGACGCCCTGCTGGCCGGCGCCGACTTCCAGACCGAGTACCGGACAGGGGCCTCCAACCACCCCCTGGGACGGGATCCGGTGCTGGTCTCGCGCATCGAGTACCGCTCCCTTGAAGGGGGCGACACCGCCCTCGCCCTGGGTCTGCCCGACGGGCGCAACGTCAACCTCAACCTCAACCGCGATCTGATGCAGGTACTGATCCGGCTGCTGCTGGAGGCCGGGAAAAAAGCGGAGTGGGACCTCGAAGCGCCCCCCAGCCAACACCCCGCCCCCGCGGCTGCCGACACCGCCAACAAGGCCTTCCACTGAACCCGGCGCCAAGGGCCTTCGCTAACCGCCATGGAGAGCGAAGCGAAGGCGGTTAGTCCCCGATAGGCGTAGGCGCGGTTGTATGGCCGCAGTTACGACCGATAGGGAGTGACGTAGGGCATACAAATAGCGCATCCGACACGCCGTAGAGTCATTGTGGTCATCATGACGGAGTTGCGCACGAGCAGCTTTGCTGCAATGTGCGGGACGGAGTCGTGATGAGCGCAGGACGGTCGGGGCAGTAACGGCTGTCGCGTTGGCGAGTCGATTTTGGGGACTGGGATGTCCCAAAATCTTTCACGAGGTAGCGACACTCTTGGAATTCCCCTGCCAAACCCCCATCATTGAGCGGTTGGCCCGGTAAACCGGCCGGGGGAACCCACCCATCCGCAACAGAAGGACGAGCCTGTGCAACAGATCAGAGGTACAACCATCCTGTCGGTCCGGCGCAACGGCAAGGTGGTCATCGGCGGCGACGGTCAGGTCTCCATGGGCAACACCGTGATGAAGGGCAACGCGCGCAAGGTGCGCCGACTCTATAAAAATCAGGTGCTGGCCGGCTTCGCGGGGGCCACCGCCGACGCCTTCACCCTGTTCGAACGCTTCGAGGCGAAGCTGGAAAAACACCACGGCCATCTGACCCGCGCCGCCGTGGAGCTGGCCAAGGACTGGCGCACCGACCGCATGCTGCGTCGCCTGGAGGCGCTGCTGCTGGTGGCCGACAAGAGCGCCTCGCTGATGATCACCGGCACCGGCGACGTCATCGAGCCGGAGCAGAGCCTGATGGCGATCGGCTCCGGGGGGGCCTATGCCCAGTCCGCGGCCCGCGCCCTGTATGAGAACACCGGACTGGAGGCGCGCGAGATCGTGGAGAAGAGCCTGCTGATCGCCGCCGACATCTGTGTCTACACCAACGCCAACATTGTCCTCGAAGAGCTGGATGCCGAAACCTGATGCCTGAGATCACCCCCCAAGAGATCGTCCGCGAGCTGGACAAGCACATCGTCGGTCAGGCCGCGGCCAAGCGCGCCGTGGCCATCGCCCTGCGCAACCGCTGGCGCCGTGCCCAGGTCGACGAGTCGCTGCGCAACGAGATCACCCCCAAGAATATCCTGATGATCGGTCCCACCGGGGTCGGCAAGACCGAGATCGCGCGCCGCTTGGCGAAGCTATCCAACGCACCGTTCATCAAGGTGGAGGCGACCAAATTCACCGAAGTCGGTTATGTTGGGCGCGATGTGGAGTCGATCATCCGCGATCTTGCCGATTCCGCCATGAAGATGGTGCGCGAACAGGCCCTCGACAAGGTGCGCGACCAGGCCGCGGACGCGGCCGAGGAGCGCATCCTCGACGCCCTGCTGCCGGGCCCCGCCACCCCGGCCTGGGTGGGGGATTCAAACCCCAACCCCATGGAGTCCTCCACCCGTGACAAGTTCCGGGTGAAGCTGCGCCGTGGCGAGCTGGACGAGAAGGAGATCGAGATCGAGCTCTCCGGCGCCGCCCTCGGGGTCGAGATCATGGCCCCTCCGGGCATGGAGGAGATGACCCAGCAGCTCCAGGGGCTGTTCCAGAACCTCGGCTCGACCCCCCGCAAAAAGCGCAAGATGCGCATCCGCGACGCCCGCAAGCTCCTGGAGGACGAGGAGGCGGCCAAGCGCATCAACGACGACGACCTCCGGCTGCGCGCCCAGCAGATGGTGGAGCAGCACGGCATCGTATTCCTCGACGAGCTGGACAAGGTCGCCAGCCGCAGCGAATACGGCGGCCCCGACGTCTCCCGCGAGGGGGTTCAGCGAGACCTGCTGCCACTGGTCGAGGGGTGCACCGTCTCCACCAAGCAGGGCATGATCAAGACCGACCACATCCTGTTCATCGCCTCCGGCGCCTTCCACCTGGCCAAGCCCTCGGACCTGATCCCCGAACTGCAGGGGCGGCTGCCGATCCGCGTCGAGCTGGATGCCCTCGGCAGCGACGATTTCATCCGCATCCTCACCGAACCCGACGCCTCGCTCACCGAACAATACACCGCCCTGCTCGCCACCGAGGGGGTCGGCCTCAGCTTCACGGAGGAGGGCGTCCGGCGCATCGCCGAGATCGCCTGGCAGGTCAACGAGCGCACCGAGAACATCGGTGCACGGCGCCTGCACACGGTGCTGGAACGCCTGCTCGAAAGCATCTCGTTCACCGCCTCGGAACTGCCCGGCACCCGCCTCGACATCGACCGTGAGTATGTGGACAACCACCTCAACGAACTGGCCGACGACGAGGATCTGAGCCGTTTCATCCTCTAGCCAAACGCGCGCACCGGCAGCCGGCGAGTGTGCTACGCTTGCGGGCGCTCAACGCATACACCCTAGGAGTCAAGTCATGTCCCTACACGTCCCCACCGAGCTGAACCTGCACCGCCACTCCAAGGTGCTGGAGGTCAGCTTCGACGACGGTGCCAGCTTCAACCTCTCCTGCGAATACCTGCGGGTCTTCTCCCCTTCGGCCGAGGTCCAGGGCCACGGTCCCGGCCAGGAGGTACTGCAGATCGGCAAGGAGGATGTGAACATCGATCAGATCACGCCGGTCGGCAACTACGCCGTCTGCCTGCACTTCGACGACGGCCACAACACCGGCATCTACTCCTGGGACACCCTTTACGACCTGGGCGCCAACCAGGAGCGCAACTGGCGCGACTACCTGGCGCGGCTCAGCGAGGCCGGCGTGCAGCGCAAACCGGACAACTGAGCGCTCCGGGGGGGCGGTTTCTGTTAGAATCGGCTCCCGCCCACTGAAAAACCTTGTAGAATCCCAGGCGGCCCTGTGAATCGAGAGCGCACCCATGACCGATAGAGGCACCACCCATTTCGGCTACCAGACGGTCAACACCGAAGAGAAGCAGGGGCGCGTGCGCCAGGTGTTCGACTCGGTGGCCAGCCGCTACGACCTGATGAACGACCTGATGTCGATGGGTGTGCACCGGATCTGGAAACGCTTCGCCGTGGAGCTGGCGGGGATCCGCCCCGGCCACCGGGTGCTCGATCTCGCGTCGGGTACCGGCGATCTGGCGGCCCGCTTCGCCGGTATCGCCGGACCCGGGGGGCTGGTGGTGATGACCGACATCAACGCCGCGATGCTCGAACAGGGGCGGCGGCGCATGGCCGACGAGGGGCTGGTGGCCAATGTCGCCTACACTCAGGTCAACGCCGAGCGCATCCCGTTCCCCGACAACCACTTCGACTGCGTCACCATCGCCTTCGGGCTGCGCAACGTCACCGACAAGCAGCAGGCGCTCGACGAGATGCGGCGGGTAACCCGCCCCGGGGGCCGGGTGCTGGTGCTGGAGTTCTCCCAGGTTCAGGGCCCGGCCCTGCGCCAGCTCTATGACCTCTACTCGTTCAAGGTGCTGCCGATGATGGGGCGCCTGGTGACCAACGACGAGGAGAGCTACCGCTACCTCGCCGAGTCGATCCGCATGCACCCCGACCAGGAGACCCTCAAGGGGATGATGGAGCAGGCCGGTCTGGAGCGCTGCGACTACCACAACCTCACCGGGGGCATCGTCGCCGTGCACCGCGGCTTCAAGCTCTGAGGCGGACCCCGGCATGAGCATATCGGCACTCGCATACGCCGGCCTGGAGGAGGCGCTCAACCGCTACCTCGACCTCGATCCGGCCACGCGCCGGGAGATCGCCGCCCTGCACGGGCGGGTGATCGCCTTCGAACTGACCGGCCTTGGCCACACCCTCTACCTGGTCCCAGGCCCCGACCGCCTGCGGGTCCTGGCCCGCTACGAGGGCGAGCCCGACTGCACCCTGCGCGGCACCCCCCTGGCCCTGGCGGCGCTGCGCGATCCCCGGGGCGGCCCGGGAGAGCTGTTCGCCGGGCGGGTGGAGATGAGCGGCGACACCCAGCTGGCCCACCGCTTCGGCAGGATCCTCGCCGCCATCGACATCGACTGGGAGGAGCAGCTGGCGCGCTATACCGGCGACCTGATCGCCCATGAGCTGGGCAACCTGGCGCGCGGCGCCAGCCGCTGGGGCGAGCGCTCCCTGCGCACCCTCGGGCTCGACCTCCAGGAGTACCTCCAGGAGGAGATCGCCCTGCTGCCGGGGCGCCCCGAGATCGAGCGGTTCCTGGGCGGGGTCGACCGTCTGCGCGACGATGTCGAGCGCCTGCAGGCGCGCATCGAGCGATTGACACAACCCGCAGAAGGGGCGTCCGAATGATCCGCCCCAGCGAGGCCCTGCGCCTGATCCACATCAACTGGGTGCTGGTCCGCCACGGACTCGACGAGGTGATCCTCGCCACCCACCTGCTGCGCCCGGTGCGCTTCCTGCTCTACCTCTCCCCCGGCTACTGGCTGCGGCGCAACACCCTGCCCCCCTTCCCGGTGCGCATCCGCCTGGCGCTGGAGGAGCTGGGGCCGATCTTCGTGAAGTTCGGCCAGATCCTCTCCACCCGCCGCGACCTGCTGCCGGGCGACATCGCCGACGAGCTGGCGCGGCTGCAGGATGCCGTACCCCCGTTCCCCGGGACCCAGGCGCGGCGCATCATCGAGCGGGCCTACGGACATCCGATCGAGGAGGTGCTGGACGCCTTCGACGAGACCCCGATGGCCTCGGCCTCCATCGCCCAGGTCCACGCCGCCTCCCTCAAGAGCGGCGAGCAGGTGGTGGTCAAGGTGCTGCGGCCGGACATCGAGCGGGTGATCCGCCGCGATGTCGGCCTGCTCTACATCATCGCGCGCCTGGCCAACCGCTACTGGAAGGATGGCCGACGCCTGCGCCCGCTGGATGTGGTGCGTGACTACGAGAAGACCATCCTCGACGAACTCGACCTGCAGCGCGAGGCGGCCAACGCCGCCCAACTGCGGCGCAACTGGGAGGGCAGCCCGCTGCTGTTCGTGCCCGAGGTGCACTGGGAGCTGACCCGCAAGAATGTGCTGGTGCTGGAGCGCATCCACGGCACCCCGGTGAGTGATGTCGCGGCCCTGCGGGCCCAGGGCGTGAGCATGAAGCAGCTCGGCGAACAGGGGGTGGAGATCTTCTTCACCCAGGTGTTCCGCGATAACTTCTTCCACGCCGACATGCACCCCGGGAACATCTTCGTGGAGCCCGGCGGACGCTACATCGCGGTCGATTTCGGCATCGTCGGCTCGCTCACCACCGAGGATCAGCGCTACCTGGCGGAGAACCTGCTGGCCTTCTTCAACCGCGACTACCACCGGGTGGCGGAGCTGCACGTGGAATCGGGCTGGGTACCGCACACCACCCGGGTGGACGAGTTCGAGGCGTCGATCCGCTCGGTCTGCGAGCCGATCTTCAACAAACCCCTGAGCGAGATCTCCTTCGGACACTTCCTGCTCAACCTGTTTCAGACCGCGCGCCGCTTCGACATGGAGATCCAGCCGCAGCTGGTGCTGTTGCAGAAGACCCTGCTCTACATCGAGGGGCTGGGCCGCCAGCTCTATCCGGAGCTGGACCTCTGGACCACCGCCAAACCGTTCATGGAGCGCTGGATGAAGGAGCAGGTCGGACCCGGGGCGTTCGCGCGCAAGCTGCGCAAGAACCTGCCGTTGATGAGCGAACACGCCGCCGACATGCCGCTGCTGCTGCACAAGGTGCTCGACGACGCCGCCCACGGGCGTCTGGAGCTGCGCTGGCGATCCGATGAGCTGCGCCAGCTGCACCAGGGCCTGCGCCAGGGCCAGCGCCAGATCATCGCGGCCCTCGCCGGGGCGGCCATGCTGATCGCCGGGGCGCTGCTGCTGACCCTCGGCCCCAGCCTGCTGATGAGCCCCGAAGTCATGGCCTCGGCTGGGGCCATGCTCAGCGGCGGCGGCCTGCTGACCCTGCTCACCGCCTGGTGGCGCGGCGGGCGCTGAATACCCATCACCGACGAGGGAGAGGCGGCATGCCGGAAACCTATTTCAAACGCGTCGAGACCCTGGGCGAGGTCATCGTCGAGGGCTTCCACCTGCTGGGCCTGTTCGTCATCGGGGCCACCATCGTCTGGGCCTCGTGGGCGGAACTGCTGCTGATCATCGAGGAGGGCAAGCCCGGTATCAAGGATGTGCTGCTGCTGTTCATCTATCTCGAACTGGGGGCGATGGTCGGCATCTACTTCAAGACCAAGCGCCTGCCGGTGCGTTTCCTGATCTACATCGCCATCACCGCCCTGACCCGCCTGCTGGCGATCGACGTGAAGGTGATGGAGGACCTGCGCATCCTTGCCATCACCGGGGCGATCCTGCTGCTGAGCCTGAGTGTGCTGGTGCTGCGCTACTGCTCCAGCAGATTCCCCTCCCGGGAGGAGGGCGGCCCCGCCCACAGCGACCTATAGACCCGCTTCATGATAGTGGCGGCATTCAGGATTCCACCAGGGCCCTGTATCGACTGCCCAGGCCAGGGGATCATGGACGAACGGATCAGGCGAACCGGACTCCGCTGAACAGCTACGATCCGGCTTCCGCGAAAGACGTGGCTTACCGTGTGGGTCAACGGGCCAGCCCCGCCTCTACCTGATCGCGCCGCTCCCGTCCGAGCAGGGCCTCGATCAGCGCCAGGGCAAAATCCATGGCGGTGCCCGGCCCGCGCGAGGTGATCACCCTGCCGTCACGCACCACCGGGCGCGGGTCCAGCTCCACCCCCTCCGGGGCCATCTCCTCAAGCAGCCCGGGATAACCGGTGGCGCGCCGCCCGCGCAGCAGTCCGCTACCGGCCAACACCTTGGGGGCGGCGCAGATGGCGGCGGCGTAGCGTCCGCCCTGCTGCTGGCGCCGCAGCAGCTCGTGGATGCGCGGATCCCGGTCGAGGTGGTCGGCGCCGGGCAGGCCGCCCGGCAGGACAATCAGGTCGAACTCGCGCTCCATCACCTCGTCGAGGGTGGTGTCGGCGAGCAGGGTGACGCCGCGGCTGGCGGTGACCGGACCGGGCTCCAGGGCGGCGCTGATCACCTCCACGCCGGCCCGGCGCAGCAGGTCGATTACGGTTACGGCTTCGAGCTCTTCACAACCTTGAGCAAGGGGTACGAGGGTGGTTGCCATGGGGGCCTCCGCTGCTGAAGTTGGACCATCTCCGCGGCGCTGACCAGGCGCACCCCCAGCTCCGGCAGCCGCTCGATCACCTGCCGCAGCACCTGTGACGTCTCGGGGTAGGGGTGGCCGATACCGATGGCATGGCCCTCGCTGCGGGCGATCCGCACCAGACGCTGGAACTGAGCCAGGATCGCCTCCGGATCACGCTGGTTGTCTAGAAACACGTTGCGCCCGGCACTGGGCACGGCATACTCCAGCGCCACCGCCCGGGCCTGGCTCCGGGCGGTGGTGCGGCTGTCGATGAAAAAGAGCGGACCGTGCTCGCGCAGACCCTGCATCAGCCAGCCCATGGCGCCGGGGTGGCGGGTCAGCAGGCTGCCCATATGGTTGTTGACCCCCTGCACATGGGGCACCGCCTCAAGGGCCGTGGCCAGGGTGTGGCGGAACTCCTCCTCGGTCTGATGCAGGGTCAGCCCCCCGGGGCCGAGCCGATTGCCCTCGGCCGACTCCATCGGCAGGTGCAGCATCACCCCCTTGCCCTGCCCGTGGGCCAGGCGGGCGAGCCGCTCGGCGTGCGGGGTGTGGGGCAGAAACGAGTAGGTGACCGCGCCCGGGATCTCCAGCGCCGCCTCGCCCCAGGCGCGGCGGTTGCCCATGTCGTCGATGATCAGGGTGATGGTCGGAAGGTCGGTGCCCGCCCAGGCCGTGGGGCACAGCAGCGCCCACAGCAGCAGAAGCGCCCGGCGGCCGGGGGTGCGCCTCACCCCCGCCCCTTGTATATATTCAGCCCCTTGAGCAGGTTGAGCGCCTCGCTCAGGGCGTAGTCCTCTTCAGCCAGCGGCTGCCCGGCGGCCGGATCCTGGGCGTCACCCTCCCCGCGCCCCTCTTCCCCGGTATCGCCGTTGCGCAGGTGTCCGGCCAGATCGGCCTCCTTGATCATCCGACCCTCGCCCTCCGCGCCGGCCCGGCTGAGCCGCAGTTCCGGCAGTTCGATGTCGGGCACGATGCCCTCGGCCTGGATCGAGCGCCCGGAGGGGGTGAAGTAGCGAGCGGTGGTCAGCTTCACCGCCGTGGTCTCGTTGACCGGCACGATGCTCTGCACCGAGCCCTTGCCGAAGGTGCGCGAACCCATGATCACCGCGCGCTTGTGATCCTGCAGGGCGCCGGCGACGATCTCCGAGGCCGAGGCGGAGCCGCCGTTGACCAGGACCACCATCGGCGCGCCCTCCAGCACATCGTCGGGCGCGGCGCTGAACTCGATGCGCGACGCCTCCTGCCGCCCCTTGGTGTAGACAATCCCGCCCTCGGTCAGAAACGCGTCGCTCACCACGACCGCCCCATCCAGGATACCGCCGGGATTGTTGCGCAGATCCAGCACCAACCCTTTGAGGCCGCCGCCGGCCTCTTTCTTGAGGGTGATCAGGCGCTCCAGCATATCCTCGGTGGTGTGGCTCTGGAAATGGGAGATGCGCAGGTAACCGTACCCCGGCTCCAGCATCCGCGCCTTGACGCTAGCCACCTTGATCACGGCACGCTCGATGCGGATCTTCAGCGGCTTGTCCTCACCCTCGCGCATAATGGTCAGCTCGACCTCGGTACCGGGGGTGCCGCGCATCAGGGTCACCCCCTCGTTCAGCGTCATGCCCTTGACCGGCTTGCCGTCGAGCCGGGTGATGAGATCCCCGGCCTTGACCCCGGCGCGCTGGGCCGGGGTGTCGTCGATGGGGGCGATCACCTTGATGAAGCCATCCTCCATGCCCACCTCGATACCCAAGCCGCCGAACTCGCCGCTGGTGCCCTCGCGCAGGCTCTGGAACTCCTCGTGATCGAGGTAGGCGGAGTGGGGATCAAGGCCGGCCAGCATCCCGCGTATGGCGTGCTCGATCAGTTCACGGTCGCCCACCGGCTCCACGTAGTCCTGCTTGATGCGCCCGAAGATCTCGGCAAAGGCCCGCAGATCGCGCATCGGCAGCCCCTCGCTCTCCCCGGGGTCGGCCTCATCGGCGTGGCCGCTGCCGGTCACCGCCAGCGCCAGGATCACTGCCAGGCCAAACTTGAAGGTCATATCCTATCCTCTCGAAGCGGCGCTGCCGCCAGCGCCAGAACCCTTTTATCCACCATCGGCCTGCTGCCCACCCGGTTGCCCCGGCCCTTTTTGCACCAGGTACGCGGGTTGACCGGGCGGCCCTTGTGGCGCAGACCGAAATAGACCCCCGAGTTGAGCTGCCCGCCACTGTTGCCCACCAGGGCGATCGGCTCGCCGGGGGCCACCCATTCGCCGGTCTCCTTGAACAGGCTCTGGTTGTGTCCGTAGAGCGACAGATAACCATCGCCGTGATCGATGATGATCATCAGGCCGAACCCGCGCAGCCAGTCCGCGAAGGCGACCCGGCCGTGATGCACCGCCTTCACCTCGCGCCCCTCGGGGGCGGCGATGAGTACCCCGTCCCACTTCAGACCGCCGCCCTTGGCGCTGCCGAAGCGGGCCGCGAGCCGTCCCGCGGCGGGCCACTCCAGGCGCCCCCGCTGCTGCTTGAAGGGCTTCACTTCGGCGCCGTCCAGGGGGGCGCTGGCGAGCGCCTCATGCAACTGCTTGACCAGGGACCGCAACAGTCGCTCATCGCTCTGCAGCCCGCTCAGTTCGCTACCCTTCTCCTCGATTCTGGCGTTGAGTACCGCCACCACCTCGCGGCGGCGCGCTCCGGAAGCCTCCAGCTCCTGCTGCTGGGCCAGCTCCCGCGCCCGCAGCTCCCGCAGGCGCAACTCCTCGGCTCCGATCTCCCGCTCGGTCTCGCGTATCGCCTCCAGGGTCTGGTTGATGTTGGCGATGCGCCTGGCCCGTTCACGGTTGAAATAATCGTAATATACCAGCAGGCGGCTGACTACGTCGGGATCCTGCTGATTGAGCAGGATCTTGATCCGCTCCTGACGCCCCATGGCGTAGGCCGAGCGCAGCTGGCGGGCCAGGGCCAGGCGTTCCAGCTCCAGGTCCTCCTGCTGGACCGAGCGCACCTGGTGCAGCCCCTCCAGGCGCTCCTGCTGGCGTTCCAGACTGCCGCCCAGCACCCGCAGACGCCGCGCCAGATCACCGATCTCCCGCTCCACCTGCTGCAACTCTCCCAGCAGCAGCTCACGCTGCTGCCGCTCGCTGCCCAGCTCGCTGCGCAGATCCTCGATCTGGCGGCGGATCTGTTGCAGCTCACCCTCCTTGCTGCGAATCTGCTGCTCGGCATCCTCGGCACGGGGCGCCCCGGCAGCGGCCAGGAGGGCCAGCGAGAGAACAAGCAGTCGTCCCACCTGTCCCATGCGGGATCACTCCTGTCCCGGAAATATCAGCAGGTTGCGCCCCCCCATTTCGGAAGGGGCCGGGTAGCCCATCATGTGCAGCAGGGTCGGCGCCACGTCACACAGCGCCCCGCCACCGGTCAGCCGGGCCGGGCGCCCGATGTAGATGATCGGCACCGGGTTGTTGGTGTGGGCGGTGTGATTCTGGTTGTTGGCCGGGTCGAACATCAGCTCCGCGTTGCCGTGATCGGCGGTGATCAGGGCCTCGCCGCCGACCCGCTCCAGGGCCTCGACCACCCGGCCCAGGCACTCGTCCAGGGTCTCGACCGCCTGCACCGCCGCCTCATAATCGCCGGTGTGGCCGACCATGTCGGAGTTGGCGTAGTTGCAGATAATGGTTTCGTAACGCCCCCCCTCGATGGCGGCGACCAGGTTGTCGGTCACCTCCCCGGCGCTCATCTCCGGCTGTAGATCGTAGGTGGCCACCTTGGGGGAGGGCACCAGGATTCGCTCCTCGCCGTCGAACACCTCCTCCCGGCCCCCATTGAAGAAGAAGGTGACGTGGGCATATTTTTCGGTCTCGGCCAGGCGCAGCTGGCGCAGCCCCAGGTTGGAGACATACTCCCCGAACACGTTGCTCAGGCGCTCGGGGGGAAACGCCACCGGGATATCGAACTCCTTGTTATATTCCGTCAGGCTTACAAAACAGCCGAGGCGCGGCCTCGCGGCACGTTCGAAGCCATCGAATCCGGGATGGATGAAGGTGCTGGTAAGCTGGCGCGCCCGGTCCGAGCGATAGTTCATGAAGAAGACCGAGTCGCCCTCTTCGATCACCGCCGGCCGCTCCCCCTCCCCCAGGATACAGGTGGTCTTGACGAACTCGTCGTTCTCCCCCCGGGCATAGGCCATGTGCAACCCCTCCACGGCATTGGCGGCGCGGTAGTGGCTGCGGCCCAGGGTAAGCATGTCATAGGCCTCCTGCACCCGCTCCCAGCGCCGGTCCCGATCCATGGGGTAGAAGCGGCCGACGATGCTGGCGATACGCCCCGCCCCGAGTTCATCGATCGCCCCCTGCAGGGCCTGCAGGGAGGGCTCGGCACTGCGCGGCGGCATGTCGCGGCCATCCAGAAAGGCGTGCACATAGACCCGCTCGACCCCGCGCTCAACCGCCAACCTGAGCATGGCGTGAACGTGATCCTCGTGGGAGTGCACCCCCCCCGGGGAGAGCAGCCCCATGATGTGCACCGCCTTGCCCTGCTCCCGCGCCTTGTCCACGGCGCCGGTCAGGGTGCGGTTGCTGAAGAAGGAGCCGGTGCGCACCGAACGGCTGACACGGGTGAACTCCTGATAGACCACCCGCCCGGCCCCCAGGTTGAGGTGCCCCACCTCGGAGTTGCCCATCTGCCCCGCCGGCAGCCCCACCTCAGCGCCGGAGGTGCAGATCAGCCCGTGCGGACAGCGCCGCCAGAGCCCGTCCCAGACCGGCGTCCTGGCCTGGGCGATGGCGTTGTATTCGGTGGATTCGCTATACCCCCAGCCGTCCAGGATGATCAGTACGGCGGGTTTCACAGTGGCGGACATCGATACGGGTCCCTCAGGCATTGAAATCAAATCCCCGGCCAGGACAGGGATTTATACTGTGTAAGGCGCTGAAAAAACGCGTCATTAAACCATTTTTACCCCGCAGCGAGAAGGTTTCGGGGTGAATCGGGCGGCGATTACCGCTGATTAAGCCGCCAGCGCCCCCCGCCGCCCGGCATATACCCCATAGGAAAGATTGAAAAATTCCCCGTTTTTACGTAAAAAAGCGTATTACTCTATTACTGTGTATTAATTCAGGCCACCTACGGTATGGAAAACAAATTCGGAAGCCCAAAATCCCCTGTCCTCGAGTCACACGGGGAGTGTGACGCCGGGCTCCATCTGCTCGCCGGTGACGAGGACATCGAACGCGCCTCACGCTCGCTCAAAGCGATGTCCCACCCGCTGCGCCTGAAGATCCTCTGCACCCTCGGCGCCGACGAAGTGAGCGTACAGGACATCGTCGAGCAGGTCGGCACCTCCCAGAGCAACATCTCCCAGCACCTGGCAATCCTGCGCGACAAGGGCATACTCGCCTCGCGCAAAGACGCCAACCGGGTCTACTACAGCGTCAGCGATTCCCGCACCCTGCGCCTGATCGGCATGATGCGCGAGGTTTTCTGCAGCCACGAGTGAGCCCCCCGCGCGGGATCACCCGCCCCGCGCGAACGCAAAGCGCCGTTTCCCGTTTTGTTTTTCCCCCCGTCGGGTACAATAGCAGCCCGAAACCGACCAACCCTGAACCGATTGCATAGAGACTATGGATGATTTTCTGAAGTTTGCGGGCGAAAACCTGTTCCTGTTCGGCGCCCTCGCCGTGATCCTGGTGCTGCTGGCCCAGAACCTGATCGCCAGCGCCGACAAGAGCGCCGTCACCCCCTCCGGCGCCACCGAGCTGATCAACCGCGAGGATGCCGTGGTGGTCGATGTGCGACCGATGAACGACTTCAACGCCGGCCACATCATCAACGCCATCAACATCCCCGCCAACAACCTCGCCAAACAGCTCTCGCAGCTCGAAAAGCACAAAAACCGGCCCATCATCGTCGCCTGCCGCTCAGGCGCCCAATCCTCGCTGGCATGCAAACAACTGCGCAAGGCGGGCTACGAGCGTGTGCACAACCTCAAGGGCGGCATCCTGGCCTGGGAGAGCGACAACCTCCCGGTCAGCCGCAAGAAGCGATAACCCTTACCGCCGACCCCGACCACTCATCACCGAGAGAGAGACCGAATCATGTCTGAAGAGAATCAACCCCAGGAGGGCGGGCAACAGTTCGCCCTGCAACGCATCTACACCAAGGACGTCTCCTTCGAGACCCCCAACTCCCCGGTCATCTTCAGCCAACCCTGGGAACCCGAGTCGGAGCTGGCCCTGAACAGCAACGCCACCCCCCTCGGCGACGACCTCTACGAGGTGGTACTCTCGATCACCGTCACCACCAAGACCAAGGACAAAGTAGCCTACCTGGTGGAGGTGCAGCAGGCGGGCGTCTTCTTCGCCAAGGGCTTCCAGGATCAGGAGCTGGGCCCGATGCTCGGCGCCTACTGCCCCAACGTCCTGTTCCCCTACGCCCGCGAAGTGGTATCCGACCTGGTCTCCAAGGGGAGCTTCCCGCAACTGCTGCTCACCCCGGTCAACTTCGAGATGCTCTACCAGCAGCACCAGGCCCAGCGCCAGCAGCGCGCCCAGCAGGCGGCCCAGGCCGAACAGGAACAGGCCGAGACCACCGCCGACTGACACGGAACCGGGCGCATGGACCGAGCACCACAGATCACCGTACTCGGGGCCGGATCCTGGGGCACGGCACTGGCCCTGCTGCTGGCGCGCAACGGCGCCCGCGTAACCCTCTGGGGTTACCTGCGCGAAGAGGTCGAGCAGCTACAGTCGGCGCGTGAAAACCGCGCCTATCTTCCGGGCCACCCCTTCCCCGGCAACCTGCAGAGCACCAGCGACCTGGAGGCGGCGATCAAGGGCGCCGACGAGGTACTCGTGGCGGTCCCCAGCCACGCCTTCCGCCAGACCCTCGAAGGACTCTCCCCGCTGCTCTCGGACGCCACCCCCCTGAGCTGGGCCACCAAGGGCCTGGAGCCCCAGACCGGTGAGCTGCTGCACAACGTGGCGCGAGAGATCCTCGGGGCGCACCGCCCCCTGGCTCTGGTCTCCGGCCCCAGCTTCGCCAAGGAGGTGGCCGCCGGACTACCCACCGCGGTTACCGTCGCGGCCACCGAAGCGGGCCACGGCGAGCGCCTCGCGGACTACCTGCGCAGCGACTGCTTCCGCGCCTACACCAGCGACGACATCACCGGCCTCGAAGTGGGCGGCGCGGCCAAAAACGTGATGGCCATCGCCGCCGGCATCGCCGACGGCCTCGGTTTCGGCGCCAACGCCCGGGCCGCCCTGATCACCCGGGGACTGGCCGAAATCCTGCGCCTTGCCCAGGCCCTGGGCGGACGCCAGGAGACCCTGATCGGCCTCGGCGGCCTCGGCGACCTGGTCCTCACCTGCACCGATGACCTGTCACGCAACCGCCGCATGGGACTGGCCCTTGCGCGCGGACTGGGCATCGATGAGGCACGCGCCGAGATCGGCCAGGAGGTGGAAGGGATCATGGCGGCACGCGAAATCCACCACCGCGCCCAGACCCTCGGCATCGAGATGCCCCTCACCGAACAGACCCACCGCGTACTCTACCAGGGCCTCGACCCCAGAAGCGCCGCGCACAACCTGTTCATGCGCAGCCCCAAGGCGGAAAACGCCTGATTCAGCACGCCCCGAACGCCTCACCCCGCAGCATCGCGCCCCGGGCTCAACCCGCCCCACCGAAGCCGACCTGGCGCCACGCCTCGTAGAGCACCACCGCCACGGCGTTGGAGAGATTCAGGCTGCGGTTGCCCGGCACCATCGGGATGCGAACCCGCCGCTCCCCGGGAAGCGCATCCAGCACCGCCTGGGGCAGACCCCTGGTCTCCGGTCCGAACAACAGAATATCCCCGGCCGCAAAGGCCGCCTCCGTATGCATGCAGCCGCCCCGGGTCGAGCAGGCAAACAGCCGCGCACCACCACCCCACTCCAGAAAAGCGTCATAATCGGCATGCTCACGCACCCGGGCCAATTCGTGATAGTCGAGACCCGCCCGCCGCACCTGCTTCTCACCAAGATCAAAGCCGAGCGGATGAATCAAGTGCAACCCACTGCCGGTATTGGCGCAGAGGCGAATGATATTGCCCGTATTGGGCGGGATTTCTGGCTCGAAAAGGGCGACATGAAACATCGTCAAAGAGACTCGGGGCTGATGGGTGGAGACGGCGCGGCCCTCCCACGGCATCCACCCCACGGGAGGGCGCGGCCGAAGCGCAGGCACCCCGCCATGCTAACCCAACCGCACAAAGTAAACCATTGATCACCAGAACAATTCACGCATCAAAAGCAACCGCGTATGCGGGGTGATTTCTCTGCATGGCAAAAGGGGGGTAGAGTGAGACATTACCAGTAGAAAAATCCTCCTCCAAGCCGCGTCACACAGATGTGGCGCTGAACGACCTGGCACGCTACAGCCACCACCGTGGTGCGATCAGTAATCGGCGCATCATCAGCCTGGATGATGGTGCGTATTCCGAACCAACGTGACCGCCCATTCCGTTTTATCGTGACCGATTTTGGGTACATTTCCGGAGTCAGCGGTCACGCTGCCGGAAACCCCGGTCACAATCCCAGAATCTCATCTCACACACTGGAATTCTTTAGACATGCATGGACATCCTTCCTTAGGAAACCCCATGAATCGTCCAAAGGATGGATGTCCATGTCTGTCTGAGTGAGACATTACCAGTAGAAAAATCCTCCTCCAAGCCGCGTCACACAGATGTGGCGCTGAACGACCTGGCACGCTACAGCCACCACCGTGGTGCGATCAGTAATCGGCGCATCGTCAGCCTGGATGATGGGGTGCGCTTTCGCTACAAGGACAACGCGGATGACGGCGCCACCAAGACACTGAGACTCAGTGGAGAGGAGTTTATCCGCAGACTGGTACAGCACATCCTGCCCAAAGGCTT
>PQCP01000122.1 GCA_003062205.1 Candidatus Sedimenticola endophacoides | reverse complement strand
GCTTCAGGATTGCCACCTTTTCCCGGGGCGTGAAATTTCGTCGGGTTCGTTTGCTCATATTTTCCTCCAGAAGTTACTACTAACTCAAATTGAGGAAAACTCCAATTCCGACTGAAGCGGGACACTCAGCCATCACAACATACTCTGCAACGCCGCCGCCGGCCTGGAGATGATCACCGTCTATCCACGGGACCGCACCCTCTCCTTCCTGCCCCTCTCCCATATGCTGGAGCGTACGGCGGGCTATTATCTAATGTTGCTGGCTGGTGCCAGTGTCGCCTTTGCCCGTTCGATCCCCCTGCTGGGAGAGGATCTGCGCGACATTCGCCCCAGCATCCTGATCTCGGTGCCCAGGATATTCGAGCGGGTCTATGGCCGGATCATGGAGCAGGTCGAGAGCGCACCGGCGCCCAGGCGCTGGCTGTTCGAACAGGCTACGCGAATCGGCTGGAAATCGTTTGAACATCACCAGGGGCGCCGCCCCTGGTCCCCGGATCTGCTCTTCAAGCCCCTGCTGGATGCCTTGGTGGGGGGGCGGGTGCGCGCCCGGCTCGGCGGGCGCCTGCGCTTTGCCATCAGTGGCGGAGCCGCGCTATCCGCCTCTATCGCCAGGACCTTCATCGCCCTTGGCGTCCCCATTCAGCAGGGCTATGGGCTTACCGAATTCGCTCCGATCATCAGCGTCAACCGGTTGGAGGATAACCTTCCGGCCAGTGTCGGCACTCCCCTGCCGGGGGTTGAGGTGCGGGTTGACGAGCACCAGGAGTTGCTGGTGCGCGGCTGCTCGCTGATGCAGGGTTACTGGAACGATCCCGGCGGCACCGCCCAGGCACTCGATCCCCAGGGCTGGCTGCATACCGGCGATCAGGTCCTGCTGGAGGAGGGCCACCTCTACATCACCGGCCGGCTCAAGGAGATCATCGTGCTGGCCAACGGCGAGAAGGTCGCCCCGGCCGACATGGAGGGTGCCATCGCCCTGGACGGCCTGTTCGAACAGGTACTGGTGGTTGGGGAGGGGCGCAGTCATCTATGCGCGCTGCTGGTACTCGACCCGCAGGCGGCCGAATCCTTCCGCCAGGCATGTGAAGCCGCCGGACAGGAGTCGCCTGCTGACGTGGAGGCGGCGCTGCGCGAACGGGTCAACGGCCTGCTGCACGCCTTCCCCGGCTACGCCAGGATCGATCGGGTCGCCGTGGTGGATGAGCCCTGGAGTATCGACAACGGGCTGCTGACGCCAACCTTGAAGCTGCGCCGGGAGCGGGTGACCGACAGGCACCAGGCGCTGATCGACAGCCTCTACGCACCCCACCCCTCCCACGAACGGGGTGGGATTGCGGATTGTGGTGCGTGAGGTGGGCTAGCGCCCGGGGGCGCGCTCGATATACGCCTGGCAGGTGGCGCCGTCCGGATCCTGTTCACAACTCGACTTGATCATCTCGCACGCCGCCATGGCCATGTTCGATGCCATGGTATTGAGCGAATTCAGCATCGCCTCCGCCTGGGGATCGCCCCCCGCTTCCCGGGAGTTCTGCTGCATCTCGGCCGTCTGCGCCGACATCTGCTCCTTGCAGTTCTCATAAACGCCGACCCACTCCGGTTCGCCGCCGCAACCGGGCAGTAGCGCAATACTCAGAACGGCGACAAGAGTGTCGCTACCTCGTGAAAGATTTTGGGACATCCCAGTCCCCAAAATCGACTCGCCAACGCGACAGCCGTTACTGCCCCGACCGTCCTGCGCTCATCACGACTCCGTCCCGCACATTGC
>PQCP01000089.1 GCA_003062205.1 Candidatus Sedimenticola endophacoides | reverse complement strand
TCAAATTGCCTTTCGTCCTTCGGTTTGAAAGGCTCTTTTTACCCGAAGTGGGGGAGGTTGTCCAGTATTAGATAGTATCTTTATGTTTCTGGGTGGGGTTTCTGTTTAGGGCGATTTCGCCCTGGATCCCCGGGTGATCCAAATTGCTTCGGCCGTGTCGCCTGATGTACACTAAGCCACGGTTTTGTAAGTGGAAAACCGGTCCGCCCCGGGATACCCGCCAGGCAGCGGACCGTTCTGGAACATGTGCCCCGGGCGCATCGTTTTTCACTCGCTTTTTCCGTATCATGCCCACCTGATCGTTGTGCTGCCGGGAGGCGGGTCGGCGATTTATTATTATTTGAATTTATTGGAGTTTTTAGATGGCGATCGAGCGCACTTTTTCCATTGTAAAACCAGATGCCGTGGCCAGGAACGTGATCGGCGAGATCTACAGCCGGTTCGAGAAGGCCGGGTTGAAGATCGTGGCCGCCAGGATGCTGCACCTGACCCGGGAGCAGGCCGGGGAGTTTTATGCGGTGCACAAGGCGCGCCCGTTCTATGGCGAACTGCTCGACTTCATGACCTCGGGGCCGGTGATGGTACAGGTGCTCGAAGGGGAGAACGCCATCGCCAGAAATCGTGAGATCATGGGTGCCACCAATCCCCGGGACGCGGCCCCGGGAACCATCCGTGCCGATTACGCCGAGACCGTGGACGAGAATGCGGTGCACGGTTCGGATGCGCCGGAGACGGCCGCGGCGGAGATCGCCTTCTTCTTCCCCGAGGGCGTCTGCGAGCGCACCCGTTGAGGCACGGCCTTGGTCAGTGATCAGAAGATCAACCTGCTCGGCCTGGAGCGCGGGGCCATGGAGGCGCTGTTCGTGGAGCTGGGCTCCAAGGCATTCCATGGCCGCAATGTGCTCAAGTGGATCCACAAGCACGGGGTGAGCGATTTTTCACTCATGACCGATCTGCCCAAGCGCCTGCGCGCCCGGTTGGAGGAGCTCGCCGAGGTGCGGGTGCCGGAGGTGGTCTTCGATCAGCCCGCCAGTGACGGCACCCACAAGTGGGTGCTGGAGCTGGAGTGCGGCAACCGCATCGAATCGGTCTACATCCCGGACGGCGACCGCAGCACCCTCTGCGTCTCCTCCCAGGTCGGCTGTTCCCTCGATTGCAGCTTCTGTTCCACCGCCCGCCAGGGTTTCAACCGCAACCTGAGCGCGGCCGAGATCATCGGCCAGGTGTGGGTGGCGGCGCGGGGCATGAATAAGCCGCTGACCAACGTGGTCCTGATGGGCATGGGCGAGCCCCTGGCCAACTTCGACGCCGTGGTCAGCGCCATGGAGATCATGCAGGACGACCTCACCTACATGCTCTCCAAGTACCGGGTGACGGTCAGCACCTCCGGAATCGTGCCGGCCATCTACCGCCTCAATGAGGTGAGTGACGTGAGCCTTGCCGTCTCCCTGCACGCGCCCAACAACGCCCTGCGCGACCAGCTGGTGCCGATCAACAGGAAGTATCCCCTGGAGGAGCTGATCCCCGCCTGCCGGGAGTATGTGCGCGGCGACAAGCGGCGCAAGGTGACCTGGGAGTATGTCATGCTCGACGGGGTCAACGACTCCATCCGTCACGCCAGGGAGTTGATCCGGCTGCTGGAGGGAACTCCATCGAAAATGAATCTGATCCCCTTCAACCCCTTTCCCGGGACCGACTACCGCTGTTCCCCCCCGGAGCGGATTGAAGCTTTTCGCCAAAAGCTGATGAAAGCGGGTATCATCTCCATTACCCGCAAGACGCGCGGGGAGGATATCGATGCCGCCTGCGGACAGCTGGTGGGCAAGGTGCGGGACAGAAGCCGCCGCGAGCTCAGACTCGCCCGGGCGGTTCCCCGGGGGCGATAGGATGGTGGCCGCGAGACTGCCCCTGCCGGGCCCCGCCAGCGTATTATTTTGGAGACGGACAGTGAAGCAGATCAACACATTGCTCGTGATCGCCGTCGTGCTGTTGCTGCTCGGCGGTTGTCAGAGCACCCCGAGCCGCCCAGGGGGCGGGGTCGTCGACCTGGAGGACAGCACCGGTGAGATGGGGGAGGCGGTTCAGCGTACCGGCGCAGGGGATATCTACGTCAGGCTGGCGGTCGCCTACCTCAACGAGGGGCGTCTGGATGTGGCGCTGCAGAAGGCCAAGACCGCCCTCCAGGTGGAGCCCGGCAATGCCGAGGCGCACAATGTGGTGGCGCTGATCTACGGGCGCCTGGGGGAGAAGGGGCTGGCCGAGCGTCACTATCGGGAGGGATTGAACATCCGCCCGCGCAACTCCTACCTGCGCAATGCCTACGGCACTTTTCTGTGCCAGGAGGGTCGCTTCGACGAGGCCGATCAGCAGTTTTCCCAGGCCCTTGAGAATCCCCTCTACCAGACCCCGGAGGTGGCCTTGAGCAACGCCGGGATCTGCGCCAGACGGATACCCGACGACAGCCGGGCGGAGCGCTATCTGCGCCGCGCCCTGGAGGCCAACCCACGTTTCGCTCCGGCCCTGATCCAGATGGGGCAGCTCAGCTACGACAACGGGGATCACCTGATGGCGCGGGGCTACCTGCAACGCTACCAGGCGGTGGCCCAGGCCACGGCGGCCTCGTTGTGGCTCGGTATCCGCACCGAGCGCGAGCTGGGGGACCGCAACGCGGTGGCCAGCTACAGTATGGCGCTCAGAAACAACTACCCCGATTCCCGCGAGGCACAGCTTTTGAGGGAGAGTGAATGACCATGAATGCAGTACCGGCGGACGAAGAGCTGTCGCAGGGTGCGCCGCAAGGGCCCGGCGCCGAGTTGAGGCGTCAGCGCGAGGCGCGGGAGCTGGATGTGGCGCAGGCGGCGGCCATGTTGCATCTGAGCCAGGGGATGCTCGTTGCCCTGGAGGCGGATGACTACGAGCAGCTCCCGGGCGCGGTCTTCGTGCAGGGCTATCTGCGCAAGTACGCCAAGCTGCTGGAGATCCCGGCCGAGCCGCTGCTGGAGGCCTTCGGGCGCGTGCGCCCGAGTGAGAAGCGGGCCAATTTCAAGGTAGCCCATACCAACCAGGAGATCAGGAGCAGTGATGCGCCGGTACGTCTGGTGAGCCGGTTGATCGTGCTTGCGGTGCTGGTGCTTGGGCTCACCTGGTGGTACGGCTACCTTACCCCGGGTGGTCTGGGCGACGGGGGCGAGTCCCCTGCGCAGGCCCGCATCGGCGAGGAGGAGTCGGGCACTCCCGCCCTGGCGGCGGTGGAGGCGCTGAGTCCGGAGAGCATGGGCGATCCTGTGGGACCGCTGCTCCCGGTCTCCCCCGAAGCGGTGACGCCACCCCTGGAGGAGGTGCCCGAAGGGCGCTCCGCGACGTTGATGAGCACCCCCGATGCGCCTGCTCCGCAGCCACCCGCCATCGAGCCGGAACCGCAGCAGGAACGGACTGGCGAGATCCTGGCGCCGTCTCTCGAAGCGGAGGCCCCGGCCCCGGTTTCACCTGGCCCGGTTCCGGTCACCCCGGCGGTGTCCGACCCCCTGTCTGCGCTCCCCCCCGTGGCCGTGCCGGAGCCTGCCATGGAGCCCGGGCGGACGCCGGAGCCCGCTCCGGCGGAGCCTCAGGCCCCTCCCGTGGAGATCTCCCTGCTGTTCAGTGGCGAGTCGTGGGTGAGCATCCGCGACGCCAGCGGCGGGTTCCAGATCCAGGGTCTGGTGGCCAAGGAGAGCCGCCGGGTGCTCGGGGGCGAGGCGCCCTACAACGTGGTGCTGGGCAATGCCAGTCAGGTCGAGATCCGCATCGGCGGTCAGCCGTGGGACTTCTCCCGTTACATCAAGGGCAACGTGGCCCGTTTCACCCTCAACCCCGGCGCGGGTTGATTCGCACGGCGGACGGATCAGCGGGGATCGGCGCGGCGCGTAGTCGGCGGCCCCCGGTTTCCACGCAGGATTGAACAGTCAAAGAAGCAGATTGATGGCAAAGAACATTCAGGCCATACGCGGCATGCACGATTTACGGCCGGAGCAGTCCCCGCTCTGGCACTACCTGGAAGCGCGCGCGCGGGCGGTGCTCGACGGGTACGGTTACCGGGAGATTCGCACCCCGATCCTGGAGATGACCGAGCTGTTCAAGCGCTCCATCGGCGAGGTGACGGATATCGTCGAGAAGGAGATGTACACCTTCGCCGACCGCAACGGCGACAGCCTGACGTTGCGCCCGGAGGGTACGGCGGGCTGCGTGCGCGCGGGCATCGAGCACGGCCTGTTGCACAATCAGGTGCAGCGGTTGTGGTATCGTGGCCCGATGTTTCGTCACGAGCGGCCGCAGAAGGGGCGCTACCGACAGTTTCACCAGATCGGCGCCGAGGCCTACGGGCTGGACGGGCCCGATATCGACATCGAGATCATTCTCCTCACACGCCGTTTCTGGAGCGCCATCGGCCTGGACGGACTGGAGCTGCAGGTCAACACCCTCGGTACCTCGGAGGAGCGCGCCGCTTACCGCGAGGTGCTGGTGGAGTATCTGCGGGGACACCAGCAGCAGCTCGACGAGGACAGCCGACGGCGCCTGGAGAGCAATCCGCTGCGGATCCTCGACTCCAAGAATCCCGAGATGCGGGAGCTGATCACCGGGGCGCCGAGTCTGATGCAGCATCTGGGTGAGGCGTCGCGCGAGCACTTCGAGCGCCTGTGCGCCGGGTTGGATGCGGCGGGGCTGTCCTACGTGGTCAACGAACGGCTGGTGCGCGGGCTCGATTATTACGCGCGTACCGTGTTCGAGTGGGTGACCGACCGGCTGGGGGCCCAGGGTACGGTGTGCGCCGGCGGCCGCTACGACGGGCTGGTTGAGCAACTCGGCGGCAGGCCGACCCCGGCCATCGGCTTCGCCATGGGGGTCGAGCGGCTGGTGGCCCTGCTCGAAGAGCGGCGTGATGAGCTGGAGCTGGGTGGGGTGGATGCCTATCTGGTGCTGATGGGCGAACAGGCCGAGGCGGCGGGTATGCAGCTTGCGGAGCGGTTGCGCGACGAAGTGCCTGGCATTAGTCTGGTCACCCATTGCGGCGGCGGCAGCTTCAAGAGCCAGTTCAAGAAGGCGGATCGCAGCGGCGCGCGCTACGCCCTGATCCTTGGCGAGGAGGAGGTGCGGCGCGGCGTGGTGGGGGTGAAGGCGCTGCGTGAAGAGAGCGAACAGCAGGAACTGGCGCTGGAGCAGCTGCCCGGTTTCTTTGCTTCGGCGGTGCTGGAGCGTATCCCGTGACACCCGCCCGTAGGCGGGCAGGCCCGGGCCGACGGCCCGGGGGATCGGATTGACGAACAACATGGGCCGCCGTCAGGCGGTTTGAACGAGGGCAGAGTGGTGAATGTACATCTTTCCGAAGAGGAACAGGTCGAGGCGCTGAAAAAGTGGTGGAAGGAGAACGGCAAATCGGTCGTTGCCGGGGTGGTGATCGGCCTCGGCGCGGTATTCGGCTGGCAGGCCTGGGAGAAACACCAGCGGACCAGCGCCGAGGATGCATCGGCCCTGTTTGAACAGCTCAGCTATAACGTGGCCAACGGCTCCACCCTTGCCGAACAGCAGGCGCGGGACCTCATCCAGGAGCATCACGGCAGTGTCTATGCGGTTTTCGCCGCCCTGGAGCTGGCCCGGATCAAGGTCGGCCAGGGGGATCTCGCCGCCGCCAGGACCCAGTTGCAGTGGGCCCTGAACAACGCGCCCGACGACTCCCTGCGGCAGATCGCCCGCCTGCGTCTGGCGCGGGTGATGCTCAGTGAAGGCGATACGCAGGGTGCCGCCTCGGTCGCCGGTGCGGCCGTCGCCGACCGCTTCGCCGCCGAGCTGGCTGAGTTGCGCGGCGATATCGCCCTGGCCGACGGTGATCTCGCCGCCGCGCGGGATGCCTATCTCCAGGCCATCGACAGTGGCGCCGGCAACACCGAGCTGGTGCAGATGAAGCTCGACGACCTCAGCAGCGTAACCGATTCCTAAGGAGCCCCAGCAGATGATCCGTCACCTATCGACCGCACTTCTGGCGCTTTCGCTCGGCGCCTGCGGCAGCATGGATTCGATGAACCCCATCGACTGGTTGTCCAGTGAAGAGAGCGTGGTGCAGCCCGCCGAGTTGGTGGAGTTGCCACAGTCGCTGGCGCTGCGCACGCTCTGGTCCACCTCGGTTGGCGCGGGTGCCGATGATAAACGGATCAAGCTGGTTCCCTTCGTGCATGGTGGCCGGGTCTATGCCGCCGACGGAGAGGGTGAGGTGCGTGCCTTCGACAGCACCAGCGGCCGGGTGATCTGGAGCCGTGAGACCGGGCTTGAGATTGCGGGCGGTCCCGGCGTCGGCGAGGGGCTGGTGCTGCTGGGTACCAGCAACGCCGAACTGGTGGCCCTGGAGGCGGAGAGCGGCCAGGAGCGCTGGCGGGCCCGGGTCAGCAGCGAGATCCTGGCGGTGCCGACAATCGCTCGTGGGGTGGCCGTGGCCTACACCATCGACGGTAAGCTCTACGGATTCGATGCCGCCAGCGGCGAACGGAAGTGGGTCTACGACCGGGAAACCCCGGTACTGACCCTGCACGGCAGCAGCTCGCCGGTGATCAGCGGGCAACTGGTGATCTGCGGCTTTGCCAGCGGCCGCCTGGCGGCCGTGGAACTGGATAGCGGGGCCTTGGTCTGGGATGTGGCGGTGACCGCTCCGCGGGGCCGCTCGGAGCTGGAGCGCATGGTCGATATCGACAGCGATCCACTGGTGGTCAATGGGATCGTCTTTGTCACCACATATCAGGGTGAGATGGCGGCGGTGTCGGAAGAGACCGGAACCGTGCTGTGGCGGCGTGAGCTCTCCGCCTACGCCGGCATGGGACGGGACAACCGCCAACTCTTCGTCTCCGACGCCGAGGACCACCTGTGGGCCATCGACCCGCGCAACGGCTCCGCCCTGTGGCGCAACAAGAAGCTGGAGGGGCGGCGCATCACCGGCCCCGCGGTGGTGGGCAACCATGTGGTGGTGGGCGACTTCGAGGGCTACCTGCATCTGCTCTCCTCCGAGGATGGGCGCATGGAGGGGCGCATCCGCATCGGTGACAGCCCGATGAGTACTCCGCCCATCGTGGCCAATGGCGTGATCTACGCCTATGGCCGCGGCGGTGAGCTGGCCGCGATCACCCTGCCCTAGGTCAATACCACCCATGCTACCCGTGATCGCCCTGGTCGGCCGGCCCAATGTCGGCAAGTCGACCCTGTTCAACCGCCTGACCCGCACCCGCGACGCCCTGGTTGCCGACCAGCCGGGGCTGACCCGCGACCGCAAGTACGGCATCGGTAAGCTCGGCAACCGCCCCTATGTGGTGATCGACACCGGTGGCATCAGCGAAGAGGGCGGCATCGACGCGGTGATGCAGCAGCAGGTGATGGCGGCGATCGGTGAGGCGGATCACGTCCTGTTTCTGCTGGATGCGCGGGCCGGGTGCACCGGCGGCGACCAGAGCATCGCCGAGCAGCTGCGGCGAACCGGGAAACCGATTACCGTGGTTGCCAACAAGGGCGAGAGCCTGGACGCGGCCCTGGCGGGAGCCGAATTCCATGCCCTCGGCCTGGGGCCGCCCGTGGTGATCGCCGCCGCCCACGGCCACGGGGTAAGACCCCTGGTCAACGAGTTGCTGAAGGACTTTCCGGAGGACGCCGGAGAGGGCGAGGATGCGCCGCGCAAGGGGGTGCGGATCGCGGTGGTCGGCCGCCCCAACGTCGGTAAATCGACACTGGTCAACCGGCTGCTCGGCGAGGAGCGGGTGGTCGCCTTCGATCAGCCCGGGACCACCCGCGACAGCATTCATATCGACTTCACCCATGATGAACGTCCCTATACCCTGATCGACACCGCCGGGGTACGGCGCCGGGCCAGGGTCAGCGAGGCGATCGAGAAATTCAGCGTCATCAAGACCCTGCAGGCGATCGATGAGTGCAATGTGGTACTGCTGGTGCTGGATGCCCGGCAGGGGATCGGGGAGCAGGATGCCACCCTTGCCGGCCATGTGCTCGACAGCGGCCGCGCCCTGGTGGTCGCCATCAATAAATGGGATGGTCTGAGTCAGGAACAGCGCGAGGAGGTGAAGACGGAGCTGCAGCGCAAGCTGCCGTTTCTCGATTTCGCCACCCGTCGCTTCATCTCCGCCCTGCACGGCTCCGGGGTGGGTAACCTCTACGAGGCGATCGACGCGGCCTACGCCAATGCCACCCGCAAGCTGGCCACTCCGGAGTTGACCCGTATCCTGGAGTGGATCGTGCAAGAGCACCAGCCACCCAAGGTGCACGGCCGGCGCATCAAGTTGCGCTATGCCCATCAGGGGGGGCAGAACCCGCCCATCATCGTTATCCACGGCAACCAGACGGCCTCGGTCCCCGACACCTACAAGCGCTTCCTGGTCAGCCGCTTCCGCCAGGCCCTAAAGCTCGACGGCACCCCGATCCGCATCGAGTTCCGCTCCGGAGAAAACCCCTTTGACGGACAGCCGAACAAACTCAAGCACTTGCGTTCGGACAAGCTCAAGGCCAAGGTACAGGCAAAGGGGAAGGCGAAAAACAGATCTTCCAAACGCCACGGCAAGGGGAGCGGGCCACGCAACAAATAGCCTGGCCTGCATCGCCGATACGGTGTGTATCATCCTGGGCCGGAGTCGATTGCGCCCGCCCCGCTTGCCTGATTTCCCCGCCTTGGGCCAGACACGCCCCGATCCCTGGAGGAAGGGGCTGGCTGACCACGCATCTCCCGCATTCCCAATTGTCTGATCGAGCGCCAGCCGCTTGATGGGCGATCACGCAACCCGTTCAGTGACGCGATCACGGTGTGCCGGGGCCCGGTGGGTGGCGTGGGCCGCTCAATAGACTCCGATGTCGAGGTAGGAACGGGCGATCTTGCGCAGGGCGATCAGGTAGGCTGCAGTACGGTAGTCCTCCACCCCGGGGTGCTGGTTCTTTACCTCGATGATCTCCTGCAGGGCCAGGCGCATGCTGTCATCCAGGCCTGAGCGCACCAGTTCCAGCTCGTCTGCGCCGTGGGCCAGGGAGCGTCGCAGGGTGTCCGGAATCTCCTTTCCGGTGATATTCTCGATGGCCTGGACGATGGCCCCGCCGTGGCCTTCGTCGAAGCGCCGCTCGATGCGTCCGAAGCGGATGTGGGAGATGTTGCGTATCCACTCGAAATAGGAGACCACCACGCCGCCGGCGTTGACATAGGCATCGGGCAGGATGCTCACTCCCCTGCCGAGCAGGATGCGGTCGGCCTCGAAGGTGACCGGGCCATTGGCCGCCTCGACGATCATTCGGGCCTTGATGGCCGGGGCGTTGTCGGCGTGGATCACCCCCTCCAGGGCGGCGGGGATCAGGATGTCACAGGCCATCTCAAGCACCGAGGCGCCATCCTTCAGGTAGGCGCCGCCGGCAAACCCCTCGACCCCGCCATGGTCATTCATGTACAGGCGCAGTGCCTCGATGGGGATGCCCTTCTCGTTGAAGATGGCCCCGTCGTGCTCGATCACGGCGATGATGGCGCAGCCATCCTCCTCGGAGAGGAAACGGGCGGCGTGGTAGCCGACGTTTCCCAGTCCCTGGACGATGACCCGCTTGCCCTCCAGGCCGGGAGTCAGCCCCGCGGCGTGCACCTCTTCGGGGTGGCGGAAGAACTCGCGCACCGCATACTGCACACCGCGTCCGGTGGCCTCGGTGCGTCCCGGCAGCCCGCCGTGCTCCACCGGCTTGCCGGTGACGCAGGCGAGGTGATCGATGTCCTCGGGGTGCAGGTGTTTGTAGGTGTCGGCGATCCAGGCCATCTCGCGCTGACCGGTGCCCACGTCCGGGGCGGGCACATTGGTGGCCGGGCTGAGAAAGCCCTTTTCGGAGAGTTCGCGGGCGAAGCGGCGGGTGATCTGCTGCATCTCGTCCGCTAACCGCCATGGAGAGCGAAGCGAAGGCGGTTAGTCCCCGATAGGCGTAGGCGCGGTTGTATGGCCGCAGTTACGACCGATAGGGAGTGACGTAGGG
>PQCP01000092.1 GCA_003062205.1 Candidatus Sedimenticola endophacoides | reverse complement strand
GGCAGAAGCACGTAACCGACGTGCAGAAAATAGGCAGTTACAATCGGTACATCTGCCCACGGGCAGCCGTGAGGTTGTCTCTTAAATGTGAACCGGAAAACTCCGGTTCAGGCTGAACCAGGACACTTTGAGGTGATCGGGCTGGTATAGCGATAGAAAAATGTCTTTACTCCGGTAGCCCCGCATTTCACTCGCAAACCGGTGTTTTCTCCTGTATCAGCCTTAATTTTGTCTCCAGGCTTCATCACCTCCACTGTCCTAGAAGACAAGGGTTTGGTATTCTGTAATGTTGCCATGGGTATCCTCTTGAATTGATGTCAGTTTGCCCGATGCAATGGAAAAAAGTGTAACTTTTGGATTTCAAGGAAAAGTTACACCAACAAAAGTTACACTTCAAGTTACACTTTTTCCTGAGATTGGATGATATTTCGTGAGACTCGATGAAACCACAAGAGACGACGCAAAAACGATAAACAAATAGGAATCAATAAGTTAAACAGCGTAACGGCATGAGCTCACTAGAAAAAAAAGAACAACATACACCAATGATGCAGCAGTACCTGCGCATCAAGAGCGAGTATCCACGGATGCTGCTGTTCTACCGCATGGGGGATTTCTACGAACTCTTCTACGGCGACGCGGAGAGGGCCGCCCGTCTGCTCGACATCACCCTCACCAAGCGCGGCCAGTCGGCGGGCAAGCCGATCCCCATGGCGGGTATTCCCCACCATGCGGTGGAGGGATATCTGGCCAAGCTGGTGCGCCAGGGGGAGTCGGTCGCCATCTGTGAACAGGTGGGTGACCCGGCCGCCAGCAAGGGTCCGGTCGAGCGCAAGGTGGTACGGGTGGTCACCCCCGGAACCATCACGGACGAGGCGCTCCTGGAGGAGCGCCGGGAGAACCTGCTCGGCGCCCTGGTGCGGGGTGATACGAAGTATGGTCTGGCCACGCTGGAGCTGAGTACCGGCCGCTTCCGAATCCAGCAGATCACTGGCGAGGAGGCCCTCGGCGGCGAGCTGGAGCGCCTGCGCCCGGCCGAGCTGCTGCTGCCGGAAGATCTCCATCTCCCCGCCAATATCCCGGACCCGCGCGGCATCACCCGACGCCCGGTCTGGCACTTCGATCCCGAAACCGCCGAACGCCTTCTGACCCGCCAGTTCGGCACCCGTGACCTGGCCGGTTTCGGCTGCGCCGACCATCCCCTGGGGGTGGCGGCCGCCGGGGCGCTGCTGCAATATGTCGAGGAGACCCAGCGCAGCGCCCTGCCCCACCTGCGTGGCCTGGTGGTGGAGCGGCGCGAGGAGGCCATCATCATCGATGCCGCCACCCGCCGTAATCTGGAACTCGACCACACGCTCGGTGGCGACCCGCGCCACACCCTGGCCGGCATCCTCGACCGCACCGCTACCCCCATGGGCAGCCGCCTGTTGCGGCGCTGGATCAACCGCCCGCTGCGCGACTGCGCGACGGTAAAGAGCCGCCATGACGCCATCGCCCGCATTCTCGAAGGCACCGCCCACAGCGCCCTGCACGACGAGTTGCGGGGCATGGGGGATATCGAGCGCATCCTGGCGCGCATCGCCCTCAAATCGGCCCGCCCGCGCGACCTCTCCACCCTGCGCGACTCCCTCGACCGGCTCCCCGCGCTGCAACAGCGCCTGGCGGAACTCGACGCCCCGCTGATCTCCGAGCTGGCGCAGGCGGCCGGCACCCACCATGAGATTGTGGAGCTGCTGCGCCGGGCCATCATCGAGAACCCGCCGATGCTGATCCGCGATGGCGGGGTATTGGCGACGGGCTACGACCAGGAGCTGGATCAACTGCGCGACCTGTCCCAGAACGCCGACCAGTTTCTGCTTGATCTGGAGCGGCGCGAACGTGAACGCACCGGCATCGACACCCTCAAGGTGAGCTACAACCGGGTGCACGGCTACTACATCGAGATCGGCCGCAGCAAATCCGACAGGGTGCCCGAGGAGTATGTGCGCCGCCAGACCCTGAAGAGCGCCGAACGCTTCATCACCCCCGAGCTGAAGCGTTTCGAGGATCAGGTGCTCTCCGCCCGCGAGCGCTCCCTGGCCCGGGAGAAGGCCCTCTATGACGCCCTGCTGGGCGAACTCCAGACATCGATCGCCCCACTTCAGCAGTGCGCCGAGGCCCTTGCCGCCCTGGATGTGATCTGCAACTTCGCCGAGCGGGCGGAGCGGCTCAACCTCAACGCCCCGCGTCTGGATGACAACCCCGGCCTGGATATCCGGGAGGGGCGTCACCCGGTAGTCGAACAGGTCAGCGACACCCCGTTCGTGGCCAACGACGTGCGCCTCGACGAACAGCGGCGCATCCTCATCATCACCGGCCCCAATATGGGCGGCAAATCCACCTTCATGCGCCAGACCGCGCTGATCGTCCTACTCGCCTACGCCGGCAGCTTTGTTCCCGCCGCGGAGGCCCGCATCGGCCCCATCGACCGCATCTTCTCGCGCATCGGCGCCTCGGACGACCTGGCCGGGGGGCGGTCGACCTTCATGGTGGAGATGGAGGAGACCGCCAACATCCTCCACAACGCCACCGAGAACAGCCTGGTGCTGATGGACGAGATCGGCCGCGGCACCAGCACCTTCGACGGCCTGTCGCTGGCCTGGGCCTGCAGCGTGGAGCTGGCCACGCGCCTGCGCGCCTTCACCCTGTTCGCCACCCACTACTTCGAGCTGACCACTCTCCCGGAGGAGTATCCGGGCATCGTCAACGTCCATCTCGACGCCGTGGAGCATGGCGACGGCATCGTCTTCCTGCACACCGTGCGCGAGGGCCCCGCCAACCAGAGCTACGGCCTCCAGGTGGCGGCCCTGGCCGGGGTGCCACGCACCATCATCGACCGCGCCCGTCGGCGCCTCGGGGAGCTGGAGCAGTCGGCCCAGCGCCATGCGGAGCAGCAGGCGAGTCAGCTCCCGCTGTTCGCCCCGGAGCCGCCACCGGCACCCCCCTCCCCGGCCATCGAGGCCCTGCGGCGGATCGAACCGGACCAGCTCACCCCGCGCCAGGCCCTGGAGAAACTCTACGAATTGAAGGAGTTGCTGTAGCCGCATCACGCCCGGCGAATCAGATAATTCCTACAAGACACTCTCCCAACGCCCGATATTCCCCCATCCCGTCCGGGGCCATAATTTGAACCGTCAGGAGAGACAGGGATCAACGGAGCAGGCCGCAGGAAGCGGCGCCAGAAGGATCAGGATCAAGGGAAGCCCCCAGCCAACATGGAACTGAGGCGGAAGACCCCGGCAGACGGAACCTGCCGGGGTTTCTTTTTTCTGTGTACTGTGGATCAGGACGGTGTTACAAGCGCCCGTCCACCTCCGCCTTGGGCAATATCTGTTTCACATCGTAGACCACACCACCGGGCTTGCAGAGGCGGCGTACCCCCTCCGCCCCCAGCGCCACGAACTGGCGGTGGGCAACGGCGACGATCACCGCGTCGTAGCTCCCCTCGACGGGCTCCGGGATCAGCCCCACCCCATACTCCGCCTGCGCCTCTGCGTCGGCGGCCCAGGGGTCGTGGACATCCACCTCAATGTCGTAGCTGGCCAACTCGCCGATCATATCCACCACCCGGGTGTTGCGCAGATCGGGACAGTTCTCCTTGAAGGTCAGCCCGAGCACCAGGACCCGGCTGCCGCCGACCGCGATCTGATGCCGAATCATCAGCTTCACCACACGGCTGGCCACATAGGCCCCCATGCCGTCGTTGAGCCGCCGCCCCGCCAGAATCATCTCCGGGTGGTAACCGATGGCCTGTGCCTTGTAGGTCAGGTAGTAGGGATCGACCCCGATGCAGTGACCGCCCACCAGGCCGGGACGGAACGGAAGAAAATTCCACTTGGTGCCCGCCGCCTCCAGCACCTCCAGGGTGTCGATGCCCAGACGGTTGAAGATCAGGGCCAACTCATTGATCAGGGCGATATTGACGTCACGCTGGGTGTTCTCGATCACCTTGGCGGCCTCGGCCACCTTGATGCTGCTCGCCCGGTGGGTGCCCGCGCTGATGATCGTGCGATACAGGGCATCGACGAAATCAGCGCACTCGGGGGTGGAGCCCGAGGTGACCTTGACGATGGTGGCGAGGCGGTTTTTCTTATCGCCCGGGTTGACCCGCTCGGGACTGTAACCGACATAAAAATCCCGATTGAAGCGCAGACCCGAGACCCGCTCCAGCTCCGGCACGCACACCTCCTCGGTGGCACCGGGATAGACGGTGGACTCGTAGATCACCACATCGTCCGGCTTGAGGACTTCACCAAGCATCCGGCTGGCCCCCACCAGGGGCGTGAGATCCGGCTGTTTGTACTGATCCACCGGAGTGGGGACGGTGACGATGTAGACGTCGCAGTCGCGCAACCCCTCGACACTATCGGCGAAGCTCAGCCGCCGCGCCTGCCCCAGTTCCTCCGGGCTCACCTCCAGCGAACTGTCACGACCGCTGCGCAGCTCTGCCACCCGGCCCGCGTTGACATCCATCCCCACAGTCGGCACATCACGCCCGAACGCAACCGCCAGTGGCAGGCCGACATAGCCCAGCCCCACCACGCCGATCCTGATCTCATCGAGTCTCTTCATAACTTCCTTAGGGTCTGTTGCGCGCATCCGCCAGGGGCCCACACGGAGCCCGCATCATCAGTGTGAAAGGAGTGGATTCTAATGCAAAACCCCCCGCCGATCACCGGGGACGGCCGAGATAATACCCCTGCCCGCCATCCAGATTGAGTTGCGGCAGCAGCTCCCACACCGCCTCCGACTCGATCGACTCGCCGATCACCCGGATCTCCAGCCCGTGGGCAATCTCCGCCAGCGCCTGCACGAAAAAGCGGTTGTCGCGCTCCTGATCCAGTCCACGCATGTAGCTGCCGTCGATCTTCAGGTAGTGCGCCTTGACCGAACGCAGGTAGGCGAAGGAGCTGACACTGCGCCCGAAGTGGTCGATGGAGAACTGGCTGCCGAAGCGCTCCAGCAGCTCGATCAGCTCCCGCACCCGATCCAGCATCGCCACGGCGCCATACTCCGGCATCTCGAAAACAATCCGCCCGGCGACCCCGGAAAACTCCTCAAGCTGGCCCTCCAACCAGACACTGAACCCCGGCGCGCGCAGGGTGGAGGGGGCGATATTGACGGCGTAGCGGGTATCCGGCTCATCCAGTGACAAGCGCGTCAGCACCTTGCGGATCACCACCTGATCGATGGCCATGGTCATACCCGCGCTCTCCGCCTGGGGCATGAACACGCCGGCGCTCATCAGCTCCTTTTTGCCCTCCTCGGCGATACGCACCAGCACCTCGTGGTGCAACAGCGTACGCCGGCAATCGAACACCGGCTGAAACTGCAGCACCAGCCGGTTCTCGGCCAGGCTCTGCTCGATGAAGGCGCGCCACTGCATGGCGCCGCGGATCTGTCTCCGGTCCATGGTCTCGGGCGTACTCAACTGCCAGCCGTTGGCGCCCTTGCCCTGGGCCGCGCGCAGGGCCATATCCGCCTCGGCGAACAGCTCGCCCGGCCGCTGGCGGCCGTTGTAGAAGGCGAGGCCCACATGACCCACATCCCGATCCAGCGGCTTACCCTCGGCATACAGACCGGCCAGGGCGGAGGAGAGACGCGCCGCCAGGGGTTCCATCTCGTCGATGGCCGCATTCTGCACGAACAGCCCGAAATCCGCCCCCGACAGGTGGGCCAGCTGACAAGCCGGATAGGCCCGTGAAACCTCCGCGAGTGCGCTCCCGAGACCGACCAGCAGCTCATCACCGGCCTGGTAGCCGTGCCGTTCGTTGAACTGCTTGAAGGCCTTGAGCTGCACCAGCGCCAACACCCCGGTGGCACACTCCTCGGGGGAGGCGGTCAACTCATCCAGGGTCGCCATGAAGCGCGCCTTGTTGGCCAACCCGGTGACCGGGTGCTCATGCGCCTGTCGGCGCAGCCCGGCGGCCAGTGACTCCAGCTCGTCGAGCATGCGCCGCACCTTCGTCGACATACGGTTCATCGCCTCGACGATGCGCCGCAGATCAAGCGTCCGGGGCAGGGGTTCGATCACCGGAAACTCCCGGTTGCAGATGGAGTTGGCCTGCCACTCCACATCCTTCAGCGGCTTCATCACCCAGTGCAGCAGGGCAATGCCGGCGAGCAGCAGCATCGCGGCGCTGGAGACGAACCACCAGAAGGTCTCCTCGGCGTTCTTCCACAACTGATCGTAGGCGTAGCCCGGGTGGCTCCGCACCTTGACCACCCCCGCCTGCACCCAGCCCGACATCACCACCGCCTCGCCAACCGGAGTCACCAGCGGAAGACGTTCGATGAACCAATCGGGCACCCCGTCGATGCGCACCGGGAGAATACGGTCTACCAGGGGCTTGCCCTGCATATCCTCCACCCGCACCATGCGGTAGAACCCACGATCGAAGATGGCATCGGTCATCGAGGTCACCATCGCCAGATCACCATCCCCCAGGTGACTGGAAATCGACAGCCCTAGAGAGGTGGCCGCATCCTGGGCATGGGACTCCAACTGATTCTGCAGATAGGCGCGCGTGTTCTGTACGCTGATCAGAAAGGTGCCGACAAAGACCACCAGCAGCAGCGTGGCGATCAGGACAATCAATTGCTTAGAGAGCGTCATATCTCAACCCCACTGTCTCCTGTCGGGCCTTGGCGGTCGGCGCCAAAGTGCCATCGGTTCATCTTTCCAACTCCTCCGCCATCCGCTGCTTGAGCTGCTGCCAAAGATTGATGCGCGATGACGAACCCACTTTCTTGCCCTGGCCCAGGCTCTTGGCGAGCCACAACCCATCGGCATTGAAACTGTAGACCGGGGCCAGATCCTTGCGCCGGTCCGCCGAGAGGATCCGTTTTTTCAGATTATCCAGCACCAAGGGCACCGCTCCCGGCGTCTTGTAATAGGTCAGAACCATGTGCGCCTCATTCAGCTCCAGCGCCTTTACGTAGGTGATGCGCATCTTCTCTTCCGCCACCCCCAGGGCGCGCAGGGTAAAATATTTGGCGATGGAGTAATCTTCGCAGTCCGCGCCATGCTTGCCCAGGGCCTCGATGGGAGTGGCCCAGTAATCCTCCTTGCCCCACAACCTCCAATCGGAATAGTACGGCAGCCGGTTGAAAAAGTCGTTCACCAGCTCAAGCTTTTCGCGTTCACCGAGACCGGCCTTTTCCTCCATCAGCCGCTTCCACGACTCCACCCGCCGCCGCGCCTCGACGCCGTATTTCCGCTCCACCCCTTCGATCACCCCGGCACTCAGCCCGATCTCCTGGGCCAGGAGCAGCCCGGCTGCCAGACCACACAGCAACAGCCACAAAAGCAACAGGCGCGCCGCTGTCCGGGCACGCCCCGACGGCACCCCACCGCTGACACTGTCTGAACCGGCATCCATCAATAACGCCCACCCTGACAAAATCCCCGATCCCCATCCGCCCGCCCAACGCCCGGCGTGCGGGACCCCGGATCACCTCCCGGCAAGACCCTAACCCCCTGAAACCATTCTCGTCCAGCCACCCCGTTTGCTTTAGCCGACCGCCGCCACCGAGCCAAATGCATCTCTCCCCCCAAGCATAACCGACAAAGGGGCCAGCGGAATTTGTCGCCCGCATAACCTACCGTTAGAATACCCCCCTTTGCCACAGCCACCCGGAC
The DNA here is from genome assembly GCA_003062205.1 of Candidatus Sedimenticola endophacoides. GTDB lineage: Bacteria > Pseudomonadota > Gammaproteobacteria > Chromatiales > Chromatiaceae > Sedimenticola_A > Sedimenticola_A endophacoides. Next base: position 2,518 of record PQCP01000092.1, on the reverse strand, counting down.
CTCGCCCGATGCGCACATCCCAGTTCCCGCTGCACACCCTGAAGGAAACCCCGGCCGATGCCGAGATCGCCAGCCACCAGCTGATGCTGCGGGCCGGTCTGATCCGCAAGCTCGCCGCCGGTCTCTACACCTGGCTGCCCCTCGGGCTGCGGGTGCTGCGCAAGGTGGAGAGAATCGTGCGCGAGGAGATGGACCGCGCCGGCGCCCTGGAGGTGCTGATGCCAGCGGTGCAACCGGCCGAGCTGTGGCAGGAGTCGGGCCGCTGGGAAAAATACGGACCGGAACTGCTGCGGATGAACGACCGCCACCAGCGTCCCTTCTGCTTCGGCCCCACCCATGAAGAGATCATCACCGACCTGGCGCGCAACGAACTGCAGAGCTACAAACAGCTGCCGATCAACTTCTACCAGATTCAGACCAAATTCCGCGACGAAGTGCGCCCCCGCTTCGGGGTGATGCGCGCGCGCGAATTTCTGATGAAGGACGCCTACTCGTTCCACGCCACCCAGGAGTCGCTGCAGCAGACCTACGAGGTGATGTACCGGGCCTACTCCCGCATCTTCGAGCGCTGCGGCCTCGACTACCGGGCGGTGCACGCCGATACCGGCAGCATCGGCGGCAACGCCTCCCACGAATTCCATGTTCTGGCCGACTCCGGCGAGGACGCCATCGCCTTCTCCACCGACAGCGACTACGCGGCCAACGTGGAGCTGGCCGAGGCGCTCGCCCCGTCCGGTGATCGCCCGGCCCCGTCGCAGCCGCTGCGCCAGGTCGACACCCCCGGGGCGAAGACCATCCAAGAGCTGGTCGAGCAGTTCAGACAGCCGGTAGAGCACACGGTCAAGACCCTGATCGTGGAGGCGGCGGAAGATGCCGGGGACCCGTTCATCGCCCTGCTGGTGCGCGGGGACCACGAACTGAACGAAATCAAGGCGGAGAAACTGCCCCAGGTGGCCGCGCCCCTGCGCTTCGCCACCGAGGAGGAGATCCGGAAACAGATCGGCGCCGGACCCGGCTCCCTCGGCCCCCTGAATCTGAACCTCCCCTGTGTGGTGGACCGCGCCGCCGCCCACTGCGCCGATTTCAGCGCCGGCGCAAACATTGACGGCAAGCACTACTTCGGCCTCAACTGGGTACGCGACCTGCCCCTTCCCGAGGTGGCCGACCTGCGCAGCGTGCGCGAGGGCGATCCGAGTCCCGACGGAAACGGCACCCTGACCATCGCCCGGGGCATCGAGGTGGGCCACATCTTTCAGCTCGGACGGAAATACAGCGAGGCAATGAACGCCCAGGTGCTTGACGAACACGGCCGAACCCTGACCATGACCATGGGCTGTTACGGCATCGGCGTCTCCCGCGTGGTGGCCGCCGCCATCGAGCAGCACCACGACCCGCGAGGCATCGTCTGGCCCGCGGCCATCGCCCCATTCGAGGTGGCCCTTCTGCCGATGAAGATGGACAAGTCGCATCGCGTGCGCGAGGCGGCCGAGCGGCTGCTCGCACAGCTGCAAGAGGCCGGTATCGACACCCTGCTCGACGACCGCAACGTCCGCCCCGGCTTCATGTTCGCCGACATGGAACTGATCGGCATTCCGCACCGCATCGTCATCGGCGAACGCGGCCTGGACGAAGGCAGACTGGAGTACAAAGGACGGCGTGACAGCGAAAACCGTATGATCGAGATCGACGGCATCGTTGATTTCCTGCAACGCCAGTTGCACCCCACGCAAGCGTGACCACACCCTGAATTGAACACAGCGGGCCTTCGGACCCGCCACGAACCGGACTGGTAATTTCATGGCAAAAGTAGAGAGTTTCACCCGGGAGCAACTGCTGGCATGCGGCAACGGGGAGATGTTCGGCCCCGGCAACGCGCAGCTACCCACCCCGAACATGCTGATGATGGATCGCATCACCCACATCGCCGACGAGGGAGGGGCCTACGGAAAGGGCGAGATCCGCGCCGAACTGGACATCGATCCCAAGCTCTGGTTCTTCGACTGCCACTTTCCCGGCGATCCGGTGATGCCCGGCTGTCTGGGCCTCGACGCCATGTGGCAGTCGGTCGGTTTCTTCCTGGCCTGGATCGGCAACCCGGGCCACGGCCGCGCCCTGGGCGTCGGCGAGGTGAAGTTCACCGGGCAGGTGCTGCCCAGCGCCAGCCGGGTCACCTACCAGCTGAACATGAAGCGGGTCATCTCACGCAAGCTGGTGCTGGGAATCGCCGATGGCAGCCTCAGCGTGGATGGACGCGAGATCTACACCGCCAAGGACCTGCGGGTCGGCCTGTTCACCAATACGGACAGCTTCTGAGCGAATCCCAGGCCCTGGGAGGCACTGGCCCACATCGCTCTCCCGGCGAACCGAATGATCGGAAGAGTCCCTTCTTCAACCGTGTATGGACTCCTCCCCGTTTGCAAGCTTTTTTGCTCGTCTGGCCGACAATGAGTCGACTGCCAACGTGTATCCGGTCTCTTGGTGATGCCACATCCGGCATCGGACCCTGATGGGCTATCCG
>PQCP01000095.1 GCA_003062205.1 Candidatus Sedimenticola endophacoides | reverse complement strand
CATCTCACGATTGCGACGCTTTGCCATCGGTCTACTCAAGGGCAAGAAAACCGATGAGTCAATCCCAGAGAAAATGAAAAAGCTTCTGCTCAATACCCGGGCGGTATTCGATATTTTGAAAATGACGAGTAACGCGATGCCACGTAATGGGAATTTTGCCGGAGCGTAGATTTACCGTGTCAGGGGGGGCGGGTTTGGGTCTTCATTGCGACAAAATAATGACGGAAATAAATTTTCCGACGATGTGTGCGCTTCTGACTATGTCTTACATGATGAATAAAGAAGGCGAACTGCATAGCAATGCTTATGGAGTGGGCATCGTAACAGCGGGTGATTCGGCCAGAGGGGCGATCGATCATGCTGTCATCACGGAGGAGCACTTCGCTGCGGTGATCTGTCTGGCGGTGGCCTTGTCCGAAGGATTGGACCCCTGGAAGACCTCCATGGACGGGAGCGGTATCGCGCTGCGTGTCCCTATCCCCGGGACGAGTGACGTCGAGCGCCATTTCGCCCGACGGATGGTGTCCGCTCCCTGCGTGGTGAGCTGCCTTCGCCTTGCGACAGCCCGCTGAATTACCCTGTTCTGAGGCGCCTTCAGGACTACCTCGGCCCCGGTCGCCGGTTTCCCATTCACACCCTTATACGCCGACCCACGCATAAGCTATGATGCGGGCTGGGTGTGGCTTTTGGGAGCGTGAAGCGATGCGACATACAGTGGAGCGGCTTGCCAGTGAGTTGGCACGGCGGCTTGCCGCAGACGGTCTTGCGCTGACCTGCGCCGAGTCCTGCACCGGCGGCTGGCTGTCGAAGGTGTTGACCGATATCCCCGGCAGCAGTCGTTGGTTTGATCGGGGTTTTGTCACCTATAGCAATGCGGCGAAACATTCGATGCTGGGGGTGCGCGAAGAGACACTGGCGCACTATGGGGCGGTGAGTGCCGAGACGGTGCTGGAGATGGCGCATGGGGCCCTGGCCAACAGTTGTGCCGCCTTGTCGGTGGCGATCAGCGGTATTGCCGGGCCCGGTGGCGGCAGCGCGGAGAAGCCGGTCGGCACGGTCTGGTTCGCCTGGGCGGACGCCGATGGGTGGAGCGCGGCGCGGATGATGTGTTTTTCCGGGGATCGGGAGGCGGTGCGGGAGCAGGCGGTTGCGGCCGCGCTGGAGGGGCTGCTCGGGCGGCTCGAAGGGGCGCCGGAACGTGCCGGGTGAGTTGCCGGCACGGCGGCTCTTTTTCGCCCTGTGGCCCGACCCTCGGGTGCGGCAGACGTTGGATCGGCTTTCTGCCGGATTCGGGGCCGGGCAGGGTCGGATGCAACACCCGCTGGATCTGCATCTGACGCTGATTTTTCTCGGGCGGGTCGAGCCCGCGCGGCTGGCCTGCATCGAGTCGGCCGCCGCCTCAATTCCGTTTGTTCCGTTTCGGTTGCGCATCGACCGCGTGGGTTATTGGAAGCCTCCCCGGATACTCTGGTGCGGTCCCGGGGAGACCCCGTCTCCGTTGGCCCGGTTGGTCGCGGATCTGTCGGAGCGGCTCGCCGACTGCGACTTTCAGCCGGAGGCGCGCGCCTACGCGCCGCATGTCACCCTGCTGCGCAAGGCGCGGGCGGTTCCTGCGCATCTCATTGAAAATCCAATAGATTGGGTGGCATCCGGGTTTGTTCTGGCGGCTTCCGACCCCAGTGGGGTGCCGCCTTATTACCAGATTTTAAAAAAATGGGGCAGAGACTCATGACTTGAGCCTCTGGTTATGCCATACTAGAGAACAATTAGAGAACACTAGTGGCGGCAGGATGCCGCGTCAAACGACAACCGGGGAATAGCAATGGACGATAATCGCAAAAAGGCCTTGAGTGCGGCGTTGAGCCAGATCGAGAAACAGTTCGGCAAGGGTTCTGTCATGCGTATGGGCGACTCCAGCGCCGTGCGCAACATAGAGACCATCTCCACAGGCTCGCTGAGCCTGGACATCGCCCTTGGCGTGGGCGGTGTGCCGCGGGGGCGCGTGATTGAGATCTATGGACCGGAGTCGTCCGGCAAGACCACCCTCACCCTGCATATCGTGGCCGAGGCCCAGAAGGTCGGTGGCACGGCGGCGTTCGTGGATGCCGAACATGCCCTGGATCCGGTGTATGCCGAAAAGCTGGGTGTGGATATGGACGAACTGCTGGTCTCCCAGCCGGATACCGGAGAACAGGCCCTGGAGATCACCGACATGCTGGTGCGCTCGGGTGCGGTAGACGTGGTGGTGGTCGATTCTGTGGCGGCTTTGACGCCCAAGGCGGAGATCGAGGGCGAAATGGGGGACTCCCACGTCGGCCTGCAGGCCCGGCTCATGTCCCAGGCCCTGCGCAAGCTTACCGGAAACATCAAACGCTCGAACTGCATGGTGATCTTCATCAACCAGATCCGCATGAAGATCGGTGTGATGTTCGGTAACCCAGAGACCACAACCGGTGGCAATGCGCTGAAATTCTACTCGTCGGTGCGCCTGGATATCCGTCGTACCGGGGCGATCAAGAAGGGCGATGAGGTGATCGGCAACGAGACCAAGGTGAAGGTGGTGAAAAACAAGGTCGCACCGCCCTTCAAGCAGGCCAATTTCGAGATCCTCTACGGAGAGGGGGTCTCGCGCGAGGGTGAGATCATCGAACTCGGTGTGAAGGAGGGGATCGTCGATAAATCGGGGGCCTGGTACAGCTATAACGGTGACCGGATCGGCCAGGGTAAGGACAACGTACGAAATTTTCTCAAGGAAAATCCGCAGATTGCTTCAGAAATCGAGCAGCGGGTGCGCGAAGCGGTGTTTCCGAAAGATGAGGCGAAGGTGGTTCCGATCACCGAGGGTGTCGGCGCGGAGGGGTGATCCGCAATGGATCGGCAGGCCCTGGAGCAGGCGCTGATGCGCCTGCTCGCCGCGCGCGAACATACACGCGCCGAACTGCGGGGTAAACTCGCATCCCGCTGTGCGGAACCGCAACTCCTGGAACAGGTGATCGACGAGCTGCGCGAGCGGGGGTTGCAGAGCGATGGGCGCTTCGCCGAGCAGTACGTCTCCAGCCGCATGCGCAGGGGTTTCGGGCCGTTGCGCATCCGCAGGGAGCTGCAGGAGCGGGGGGTCGAGGCCCCTCTGCTGGAGGCGAGTCTCGACGAGCAGGACGCGGCGTGGTTCGAACTGCTGCGCGAGATCCACCGGCGCAAGTATGGCGCAGGCCTGCCGGGCGATTTCAAGGAACGCGCAAGGCGTGCCAGGTTTCTGGAATACCGGGGGTTTCCCGCGGAGATGATCCGCCGCCTGCTATGGTCGGAGGAGGCGTGACTTTTTGCCCGGTTCTGCATACCATTCCCCTTTCTCCGGCTACATCCGTATCTAGCATCTAATGAAGACCAGCGCAGAACTCCGTAAAGCTTTCCTCGACTACTTCGCAGACAAGGGCCACAGCGTGGTCCCCAGCAGCCCCCTGGTGCCCGCGAATGACCCCACGCTGCTGTTTACCAACGCCGGTATGGTGCAGTTCAAGGATGCCTTTCTTGGACGCGAAAGGCGCCCCTATACCACGGCCACCAGCTCTCAGCGTTGCGTGCGCGCCGGCGGTAAGCACAACGACCTGGAGAACGTGGGTTACACCGCGCGTCATCACACCTTTTTCGAGATGCTCGGCAATTTCAGCTTCGGCGACTATTTCAAGCGCGAAGCGATCGGTTATGCCTGGGAGTTTCTCACCGAGGTGATGCGTCTGCCCGCCGAGCGGTTGTGGGTGACGGTGTATGAGGAGGATACGGAGGCGGCCGCGATCTGGCTCAACGAGATCGGGGTCGATCCCGGTCGCTTCAGCCGCATCGGCGACAAGCGGGGCGGAAAAAAATACGAGAGCGACAACTTCTGGTCCATGGGTGACACCGGCCCCTGCGGACCCTGCTCCGAGATCTTCTATGATCATGGCGAGGGGATCTGGGGTGGCCCTCCAGGCACGCCGGAAGAGGACGGTGACCGTTACATCGAGATCTGGAACCTGGTGTTCATGCAGTTCAACCGGGATGCCGATGGCAACATGACGCCGCTGCCCCGTCCGTCGGTGGATACCGGCATGGGCCTGGAGCGGCTGGCGGCGGTGATGCAGGAAGTCCACAGCAATTACGAGATCGACCTGTTTCAGAGCCTGATCAGGGCCACGGCCGAGGTGACCGGCTGCGGCAACCTGGAGGAGAAATCGCTCCGGGTGATCGCCGACCACATCCGTTCCTGTGCCTTCCTGGTGGTGGACGGCGTGCTGCCCTCCAACGAGGGGCGGGGCTATGTCTTGCGCCGCATCATCCGCCGCGCCATCCGCCACGGCTACATGCTGGGCACCAGCGAGCCCTTCTTTTACCGGCTGGTCGGACCTCTGACCCGGGAGATGGGGGCCGCCTATCCGGAGCTGGAACAGACGCGTACCCAGGTCGAACGGGTGCTGCGGCTGGAGGAGGAGCGTTTCGCCGAGACCCTGGAGCAGGGGATGAAAATCCTGGAGCAGGCGATCGCCGGACTCAGTGGTACAGAGATTCCCGGCGAGACCGTGTTCAAACTCTACGACACCTACGGCTTCCCCACCGACCTGACGGCGGATATCGCCCGCGAGCGTGGTTTGAGCCTCGACATGCCGGGCTTTGAATCCGAAATGGAGGCGCAGCGCGAGCGCGCCCGAGCCGCCAGTCAGTTTGGCGCCGAGCAGCAGATCGAGATCGCGCTTGACGGTGAGACCGATTTCACCGGATATGAGCGCCTGGAGGACAGCGCCACTGTGATCGCGCTGTTCCGTGATGGCCACTCGGTGGATGGCCTGGGCGATGGTGACGAGGGGCTCGTGGTCCTTGATCGTACCCCCTTCTATGCGGAATCGGGCGGTCAGGTCGGCGATACCGGGGCGCTGCGCCTGGCCGGAGAGTCCCGCTTCACTGTGGCGGATACCCAAAAACAGGGCGGCGGTGTGTTTATCCACTTGGGCAGGCTCCAGGGGCCGGAGCTGCGAGTCGGCGATACGGTAACGGCGGCGGTCGATCCGGAAATACGCTCGGCCACTGCGCTCAATCACTCGGCCACCCATCTGCTGCACGCCGCCCTGCGCACGGTACTGGGTGATCATGTACAGCAGAAGGGCTCCCTGGTTGACGCAGAGCGTTTGCGCTTCGATTTCTCCCATTTCGAGCCGGTCAGCCGGGAGCAACTGAAGGCTGTTGAACGGATGGTCAATGCCCAGATACGCCGCAACTACATGGTCGAGACACGGATCATGTCCCTGGATGACGCCAAGTCGAGCGGTGCCATGGCGTTGTTCGGCGAGAAGTACGACGAGCATGTACGGGTACTGCGCATGGGTGATTTTTCGACTGAACTGTGCGGGGGCACCCACGTTAAGGCGGTTGGTGACATCGGGCTGGTCAGGATTACCGCCGAGACCGGCATCGCCTCGGGCGTGCGGCGGATCGAGGCGGTCACCGGCGCCAGTGCGGTCGATTGGATGGAGAACGATGAAGAGCAACTTCACGAGGTGGCGGATCTGCTCAAGGCGGCTCGGCAAGGCGTGGGCGAGAAGGTGGCCCAGTTGCTGGAGCGCAACCGCAGGTTGGAAAAGGAGCTGGAACAGCTGAAGAATAAGATGGCAAGCGCGGCGGGCAGTGATCTGGCGGCCACTGCCATCGACGTGGGGGGGGTGAAGGTGTTGGCGGCGAACCTCGATGGCGCTGATTCCAAGTCCCTGCGCGACACCATGGACCAGCTGAAGAACAAGCTGGGGAGCGCGGTGATCGTGCTGGCGGCCGTCGTTGACGGCAAGGTCAGCCTGGTCGCCGGGGTCACCAAAGACCGGACGGCGGCCTGCAAGGCGGGTGATCTGGTGCGCTTCGTCGCCGAGCAGGTTGGCGGCAAGGGCGGTGGCCGGCCGGATATGGCCCAGGCCGGCGGCAGCGATCCAACGGCGCTGCCCGCGGCGCTGGCATCGGTCGAGGCGTGGGTGCGCGAACGCTGCGGCGGATAACCCGCAAGCCCCTGAGGCACCGATTTTTTCTGCCAGATTGTCTGTTTAACTAACCCGCTGATTGGTGTTTAATATCCCGTTTTTGGGCTCCGGCGGTGTGCCTGGGGCCCGTGTTCCAGCGAGTGTGCAAGCAAATGGCTCTGATAGTTCAAAAATACGGCGGCACCTCGGTCGGCACGGTAGAGCGCATCCAGGCGGTTGCCGAAAAGGTCGCCCAGGTTCGCCAGCGCGGTGACCAGATCGTGGTGGTCGTCTCGGCCATGTCGGGCGAGACCAACCGGCTGATCGCCCTGGCCAGGGCGATTGATGAGCGTCCCGACCCGAGAGAGATGGATGTACTGATCTCCACCGGCGAGCAGGTAACGATCGCCCTGCTCAGCATGGCGTTGCATAAGATCGACTGTCCCGCCAAATCCTACACTGGAGGTCAGGTCGATATCCTGACCGACAACGCCTTCTCCAAGGCGCGCATCCGCGGTATCGACGACGTCCGGGTCCGCTCCGACCTGGAAGCCGGGCGCGTGGTGGTGGTGGCCGGCTTCCAGGGTGTGGATGAGCACGGCAACATCACCACACTGGGCCGCGGTGGCTCCGATACCACCGCAGTGGCTCTGGCGGCGGCGCTGAAGGCGGACGAGTGTCAGATATTTACCGACGTGGACGGCGTGTATACCACTGATCCGCGTGTCGAGCCAAAGGCCAGACGCCTGGAACGCATCACCTTCGAAGAGATGCTGGAGATGGCGAGCCTCGGCTCCAAGGTGTTGCAGATACGGGCCGTCGAGTTCGCCGGCAAATACAATGTACCCCTGCGTGTCCTCTCCAGCTTCGAGGAAGGTGAGGGCACCCTGATCACATTTGAGGACGAGGGTATGGAAGAGGCAAAAATTTCCGGCATCGCGTTCAATCGCGACGAGGCCAAACTCACCATCCGCGGCGTTCCGGACCAGCCCGGCGTTGCCTACAGCATTCTCGGTCCGATCGCCGGAGCGAATATCGAGATTGACATGATCGTGCAGAACGTCTCCGAGGACAACACCACGGACTTCACCTTCACGGTCCATCGAAACGACTTTACCAAGGCCCTGGAACTGCTACAGGATACGGCGACGGTCCTCGGCGCCCGCGAAGCGAGTGGCGACGACTCCATCGTCAAGATCTCCCTGGTAGGGGTAGGGATGCGTTCTCACGCCGGGATCGCCGCCACCATGTTCGAAACCCTCGCCAAGGAGGGGATCAATATCGGCATGATCTCCACATCCGAGATCAAGGTTTCCGTGGTGGTGGACGAAAAATATCTGGAGCTCGGCGTGCGTGCCCTGCACAACGCATTCAATCTGGAGCAGAACGGTGTCGCGAACCCGTAATCTCCGGATACCCGGCGGTTCGTAATAGGGGGCTAAATCCCTTTATATACCATCCCTGTACTGGTAGAATCCGCTCGCCTTTCCTCGATAGAGCCTATACTCTGTGGGAGAAACGGCTTGGTTGGCGGCGGTCTGGAGGGAGATGTCAGGTGCCACTGGGAGTGGGGCCGATTCCCGAACGAACCGCCACTTGGATCGAAAACAGGGAGATAGGACGATGTTGATTCTTACACGCCGTGTTGGTGAAACCCTTATGATTGGCGACGAAGTGACCGTGACGGTCCTCGGCGTCAAGGGTAACCAGGTCCGTATTGGCGTCAATGCCCCGCGAGACGTGACGGTGCATCGTGAAGAGATTTACGAGCGCATCAAACGCGAGCAGCAGGGCGGGCAGGACTTCGGCAACGAGTAAATCGCCATGGTAACGGGGCTCGAATGAGCCCTGTTGTCAAAAACCATGGTTTGGCATGGTTCTATTGCTCCACCGAGGGCCGCTTTTACAACTGGCGGCAGGTACAGGGAAGGTCCGACACGGGGAGCCAAAACGAAAAAAATGCGTTATTATAGCGCTCCCCATAATGCTGGCCGATGGGCGCAGAAGGGGTGAGGGACGCAGTCCCGAATAACGCGCTCCCCTGATGGCCCGTAGGGCCATTAAACGCGGAGCACGAAACAGAATTTGGAGAGATGGCCGAGCGGCTGACGAGCAGCCGCCAGGCTGCGAAGAACAGCGGCGTGAAGCGGCGCTGGCCCCGAAGGGGTGAGGGACGCAGTCCCGAATAACGCGCTCCCCTGATGGCCCGTAGGGCCATTAAACGCGGAGCACGAAACAGAATTTGGAGAGATGGCCGAGCGGCTGAAGGCGCTCCCCTGCTAAGGGAGTATGGGGTTAATAGCTCCATCGAGGGTTCGAATCCCTCTCTCTCCGCCAATAATATTGGTAACTTATTGAAAATAAATAAGTAAAGTTATCAACTGCAAGATCCAATATACGGATCTATATACGGCCTGAACTTGTTCAGGCCGTTTTCATTTGTGATCCGCTCAACTCAGAAGGAGTGGGTCAGCGCTATAGACATACAGATACGTTGTCGCGTGAGTCATTACGGCGACACAGCGATCAGTCTTCCTCTCACCAACCAGGCAGAAATTCGCCATCAAGACCAGCGCAGCGGTTCAGTCCGTGTCGCCAAGACGTTCCCCGGCATAATCGGGCCACTCCTGTCACTGCTTTTGATGATCCGATTCACCTGGTGAGTAACGGAGAGTAATGCGGGGTGGAGCGTGAGATAACCCTCCCCGGGTCACCGGTCCGCCAGGGTGGCGGACCAGGCCGGTTTGGGGAGATGACGCAAGAGGGAGTCGTCAGCCCGTCTCAGGGCTTGAAGGCAAGTGACGCGAGGGCGGCGCGGATGGCCGGCTTCTGCGCCTTGTAGTCATCGAACAGCACCACCACGTAGGCATCGGCCAGATCGTTGCGGTGGATCGCCAGCAGCAGGGCCTGTTTGAACGGCTCACCAAACTCGGGGCGTACGTCAAATACCGCCGCCGATGCCCAGTCGGCCTGGAACTTCTCCTTGGCCCGGTCCTTCGGATACTCGTTGCTGGGGATGTGGGTACCCTTGGCAAGGTTGATCGACAGGGTGTGGAACATCATGGAGAAGAGGTGGTTCGGCTCGGGGGTCGAGCTGTGGGCGTCGTTGTAATCGACTTCGAGGCGCCCCAGGGGGCGGATTGCGTAGCGTACCTCGACCTTGCCGTCGGCGTGGCGCAGGGCACGCTCATGCTGCAACGTCGGATAGCGCTTGAGCTCAATGTCGCTGAAGCCGTCGGGGGTCTGGAAGGTGAGCCCCGCCTCCTCAAGCAGGCCCTGGAAGCGATCGGGATTGTCCTGGGTGGTGGCCTGGACCGGCAGGCACAGCAGTGCTGCAAGGGCCAGCCATGGGGTGATGATGCGCATCAGGAGTTCTCCTTGGCGGCGCTCTCTCCCGCCTGCTCTGGTTTGTTCCAGGCGTCCAGCAACTGCTGGGCCCGCTCTTTCCACGCCGGATTCTTGGCCAGTTCAAGGAACCGGGTCAGATCCTCGACCGCGCCGGGACGATCACCCAGTGCATCGCGTGTGATGCCGCGGTTGAGATAGGGGCCGGCGGAGTGCGGATCGGCGGCGATGCAGTGCTCAAAATCAGCTAGCGCCTCCTGGTAATTGCCATCGGTATAGAGCATGACACCGCGATTGAAGCGTGCCGCCACCAGATCCGGCTGCAGCTCTACGGCCTTGTTGATGTCGGCCAGCGCCTCCTGGGGCCGGTTGAAGCGGCGATAGACCTGGGAGCGGTTGACTCGCAGGCTGGCGTCGTCCGGCCTCAGCCGTACCGCTTTCTCCAGATCGGCCAGGGCCGGGGTCAGGCTCCCCTGCTCCAGGTAGAAGCTGCCGCGCACACCCAGTAGATCGGGGTCCTCGCTGAATTCGGCGATGGCGCGGTCCAGGGTATCCATGGCCTGCGCCAGACGCCCCTCGGTGCGGTGGCGCAGGGCCACGGTGATGTGCTGCTCGGGGGTCAGTGCCGAATGGGGGTTGGGGCCCGCGTAGGGTTTTTTACCGGCCAGGGAGCTGGGGGTCATCTCCTCGGCTGCGGCCTGGGCCTCGGCCGGGTTGGCATGGGGGTTGTCCGCCGTGCTCCCGGCGGCATTTTGAACCGCACTCTGAGCGGTGTTCTGGGTTGCCGCATCGGCGGCGATCACACCCGCCGGCGCGCAACAGGCGGCGGCGAACAGGCTAATCAGGGACAGGGTTGAACGAAAGAGTCTCACTGTCGAATTCTCCTCACTGGGGAGTCCAATACTCTTAACCCGAATTATTCATAAAAAAGGGCGCACCTCGTTCAACCAATTGATATAATTGGTATTTCGCCAAAAACGCTTCGGTGAAGCTAAACGAGGTCGCCCCATGTCCAAGTCTACCCAAGAACCGCT
>PQCP01000097.1 GCA_003062205.1 Candidatus Sedimenticola endophacoides | reverse complement strand
GTCGAAGCACTGCTGCCATGGAACATCGACTTGACCGCAGAGGCTGTTTGATTTAGCGTTTGCAAGTGACAGGGAATGTGGTGCAATGACAAGGAGTGGTCAGTCGCGAATTTCCGTAAGGCCCTGCCAGCATGGACGCTGGCGGGGCCTTGTCATTGGCATGGACTGATCTGTGGTGCAATAGGGTCGATAATAGGGCGCTTACTTTACACTACTTGCGGTTGGTGTGTTGGGTGTAAGGCGGTCAGCTGATGACGGTCAGCTCCTTCAGCGTGGGCTGGCGCTTTCCCTGCCGGTAGGCGGCCTGGGCAAGGAACAGCTCTCCGGCGGCGATGGCGTCGGTGAGCGCGTTGTGCGCCGGATAGCGTGGCAGCCCGTATCGGTCGCGCGCATTGGCTAGGCGCAGATCCCCCTGTTTGATTGATTGATCCCGGCTGCGAAACACGCGCACCTCCAGGGCCAGGGTGTCGATCACCGGCCCCAGAAAGGGGTAGCCGTAGATGCGGCGGCAGGCGTTGCTCAGAAAGTTGTATTCGATGGCCGCGTGGTGGGCGAGCATTGCCTTGCCGGCAAGGGCGCCCAGCAGCCTGGGCAGGGCCTGTTCCAGTGTCTCGGCGTCAGCCGCCCGGTCGTCAAGGATGCCGTGGACCACCGCCGAGGCTTCGGGGATGGCCACCGTGGGTTTGGTCAGGGTGTGCACGGCCTCGCTCAGCAGCAGGGTCTGGCCGCGCAGGGTGGTGTGGCCGAAGCTCAGGATCTGGTCCCGTTTGTCATCGAGTCCCGTGGTCTCGAAATCGAGGGCGAGGTAGTCGATCTGGCGCCAGTCGCTGTCCAGCGACGGGAAATCCACCTCGTAGTAGTCGCGCAGCGGGCTGCCCGGCATCTTGCGCATATACCAGTTGCGCCGCTCTTCGAGGTTGAACAGATATTTCCAGATCGACATCGCCCCGCCTAACGTTGGTAGCGCTGCTGGAGCACGTTCTGCATGGTGCGTACCACGGAGAAGGCATCCTTGAGGTGGCTGCGTTCGAAATGGGAGAGGGCCTCCGGCGACATGAAGTTGTCCGCTTTGCCGCCCGCCCGGATCTGCCGGGCCTGATGTTGAATACGCAGGTCGCTGATGAACTCCAGGGCGTCGTGTAGATCGTGGGCCCCGTCGCGGGAGATCTCGCCGCCGCTGACCACCAGGTCCAGGCGGTCGAGGGTGTTGACCGCATCGCTGCCGGCGGCCAGGGTATAGACGCGAGCCAGGTCGACGATCGGCACGATCCCGTTGTGCTTGAGGTCGAAGGTGTGGTCGTGCTCCCCCCCCTTGATCAGGACGAAGTTGCGGAAAAACCCCAGGGGGGGCTGGTGGGAGAGGGCGTTGCCGGCCATCAGGGCAAGGAAGATGCGGTTGCCCCGGGTCTTGTTCAGCATATGCTCGCGTAGCTGCCGGAACAGTTGTTGATCACCGTAGATACAGCGCAGGTCGAAGAATACGCAGGTCAGCATCAGGGCCTTGGGTTCGGGCTGGTCGATCCATTTGCTGAAGTAGTTCTTCCAGGTGCGCAGGGGCTGGCGCCACTGGTCGGTGATGGCCATCATCTCGCCCGGGCAGTAGATATAGCCGCAGCTGTCGAGTCCGTCGCAGACGAAGGTGGCCAGGGCCTTGAAATACTCCCCGTGACGGGCCGGATCGTAGGCGTCGTCAAGGACCAGGCAGTTGTCCTGGTCCGACTTGGCGGTTTGCTCCTCGCGTGCCTGAGAGCCCGCAGCCACCCAGGCGTAGGGCACCGGGGGTGGCCCCAACTGCTCCTCGGCCAGTTGCAGCAGGCGGGTGGTGATGGCATCGGTGATCGAGGTGATGATGTGCCCGGCGCTCATGGCGGTAGCGTCGGCCGCGGCCAGGCTGACCAGCAGTTCGGGTATCTTGGCGCTCACCTCGCGCATGCGCTGGATACTCTTCTGTTTGTAGATGTCGCTGACCAGGTAGACCGCCGAGGTGGTCTGGTGCTTGGCCAGGTCGGTGGCGGTGAGCATCCCCGCGACCCGGTCGCCATCCATCACCGGCAGGTGATGGATGTTGTAGCGGGCCATGTGCAGTTGTGCCTCGAAGGCGAAATCGCTGCTGTCCAGAGTGGAGGGGGTTTCGGTCATGATCTGGCTGACCGGCAGGTTGTGATCCAACCCCTTGGCCACCACCCGGCTGCGCAGATCACGGTCGGTGACGATGCCGAGCAGGCGCTCCCCTCCGCAGATCAGGATCGAGGAGACGCGCTCCTCGCTCATCACCCGCGCCGTCTCCATGATGGAGGCGCTGGCGGGAATGCTGATCGGCCTGCGCCGGAGCAGTTCCCGGATCGGGGTGGTCATGATGTTGATCTGGTTTTGGTCGGCCTGGGCGGTGAAGGAGATGGCGTCGCGCAAGCGCCCCTTTTTGGCGCTGCCGAAGAAGAAGGCGAACTGGCTGTTCTGGCTGCACATCCGGTCCAGCTCACCCGCGGCGAGTTGGTAGACCAGGGTGTCTTCGATGGCGATGCCCTGGATTTCGCTATGTTCGTCGATATGCGAGGCGCGGTAGCCGAACAGGTCGCCTTCGCCGAGCCTTGCCAGCAACTCACCGTCGGCGCCGCGCAATTCCACAGCCCCGGTGCGGATCAGGTACAGGTGGTCCGGCAGCCGTCCGGTGTCGGGCACTGCCGCATCGCGCCGGAAGTAGCGTATCTGCAGTTTTGCCGGCAGCTCCGAGAGGGCCTTTTCCGTCAACTGGTCAAACGGATGGTGGTCCGCGAGGAAGTCACGGATCTCCATTAATTCGATATCCATCGGGTCTCCAGGGTGAGCGGTTGGTGAAAAGAAGAACCCCGCCGGAGCGGGGTTCATTCTAACCCAGTTTACTTGCAGGTAAAGGGGGTTTAGTGGTCGATACCGGCACCCGCCCCCTTGGGGATGCGGATGTCTTCAACCATGTGCTGGATGTGCTCCGGCGGAGGAGCGGTCAGCTTGGAGACGACGATGGCGGTAGCGAAATTGATAATCGCGCCGATCGCACCGAACGCCTCCGGGGCGATACCCAGGAAGTGGTTGTCCGGGGTGTTGGCGGCCATGGCCGTGTCGGGGAAGAAGAACCAACCCTTGAACCAGAAGATGTAGATCAGGGTGGAACCCAGGCCCGCCAGCATACCGGCTACCGCGCCGGTGTTGTTGACCCGCTTGTTGAAGATACCCATCATCAGCGCCGGGAAGATGGAGGAGGCGGCCAGACCGAAGGCCAGTGCCACCACCTGGGCCGCGAAGCCCGGCGGATTCAGGCCGAAGTAACCGGCCACCAGGATAGCGCCCGCCATGGCCACGCGCGCCGCCATCAGCTCCCCCTTCTCCGAGATGTCCGGCATGAAGATGCCCTTCATCAGGTCATGGGAGATGGAGGTGGAGATGGCCAGCAGCAGACCCGCCGCCGTGGAGAGCGCGGCTGCCAGGCCACCGGCCGCCACCAGGGCGATAACCCAGTTGGGCAGCTTGGCGATCTCCGGGTTGGCCAGCACCATGATGTCGCGGTCCACTTTCAGCTCATTGGTGTCGCCGTTGCGATACTGGATGCGTCCGTCACCGTTCTTGTCGTTGAAGGTCAGCAGACCGGTGGTCTCCCAGTTCTTGAACCACTGGGGACGCGCCTCGTACTCCAGTGCGCCGTCGGCGGCGGCCACCGGGCCGGGCTGCACGGTCTTGGCCAGGTTGTAGAAGGCCATGGATCCGACCGCCGGGGCGGTGGTGTAGAGGATGCCGATGAAGACCAGTGCCCAGCCGGCCGAAGCGCGTGCGTCACGCACCTTGGGGACGGTGAAGAAGCGGATGATGACGTGGGGCAGGCCCGCGGTGCCGATCATCAGCGAGAAGGTATAGGCCACCATGTTGAGGGTGCCGCCCTTCTGCGCCGTGTATTCGGCAAAGCCCAGCTCCACGAGCGTGGCGTCCAGCTTCTGCAGCAGCGGTGTGCCGTCGCTGAGGCTGCCCCACAGACCGAGCTGCGGGATGGGATTGTCGGTCAGGTTCAGGGAGATGAACACGGCGGGGACGGTGTAGGCGAAGATCAGCACGCAGTACTGGGCGATCTGGGTATAGGTGATACCTTTCATGCCGCCGAGCACGGCGTAGATGAATACGATCACCATGCCGGTGTAGAGGCCGGTGTCATAGTCGAGTTCCAGGAAGCGGGAGAAGGCGACGCCGACCCCCTTCATCTGACCGATTACATAGGTGATGGAGGCTACGATCAGACAGATCACCGCCACGATACGGGCGGTCTGGGAGTAGTAGCGGTCACCGATGAACTCCGGCACCGTGAATTTGCCGAACTTGCGCAGGTAGGGCGCCAGCAGCATCGCCAGCAGCACGTAGCCGCCGGTCCAGCCCATCAGGAAGATGGAGGCGTCGTATCCCTTGAAGGCGATCAGGCCGGCCATGGAGATGAACGAGGCGGCCGACATCCAGTCGGCGGCGGTAGCCATGCCGTTGGCCACCGGGTGAATGCCGCGACCGGCGGCGTAGAACTCGCCTGTAGTGCCGGCGCGGGCCCAGATGGCGATGCCGATGTAGAGCGCGAAGGTAAGACCAACGACGATGGTTGTCAGTGTTTGCAGTTCCATGAAGTCGTCTCCCGGTCAGTCTTCGTGAACGTCGTATTGACGGTCGAGTTTGTTCATCTGCGCGGTGTAGATGAAGATCTGCGCGATGAAGACGAGCATGGAGCCCTGCTGGGCGAACCAGAACCCGAGATCGGTGCCGCCGATGGCGATGCCGGAAAGCGCCGGACGCAGGATGATGCCGCAGAAGTAGGACACGAATGCCCATACGGCGAGATGGATCATTACCAGTCGGATGTTGGCCCGCCAATAGGCCTGACCCGACGTCTCTTGAGGTGTGCTCATTTACAGTCCTCCGGTGAAAGTCAGAATAGTGAATCCGCGGCTGTCCGGGCGGAGGCGGGTGAGACCCCGTCTCCTGCTTTACGCCCTTGCTGCTGCCCCCGTGCGCAGGCCCCGGTTATCTATCGCTTCTGTCTGTCGGGCCCAGCCAACCTTTTGTTGCAATTGCACAAATCGAGCCAACGCCCATAACAACATGAATATTATTGATTATTTATTTGACACCGGAAGGTATCCACCGGTGCGTCGCCGGATTGGTTACATTCGGTAACAAAAAGTGTTACCGAATGTACCGGGGTGACACCGCGATGATCTCCCGCCCAACCCGCCTGGGGATAGATTGCACTAGTGGCCGCCCTTTTTGACGCGCGGGATGCCGAAGCGCTGCCGCCGCTCCCACAGGGCCTTGCGGCTGATCCCCAGCCGTTTGGCCAGCTCCGTCTCGGTCAGCGCCTCCTGGTGTTCCAGGACGAAGCGGCGGAAGTACTCTTCGAGCGACAGATCCCCGGTCTCGCCGGCGTCCGCGGCACTCTTGCGCTCGATCCCGGACTCGATGGCCAGCAGATCCGGGGTGATGGTGTCCCCTTCGCAGAGGATAACCGCCCGCTCCATGGTATTTTCCAGCTCCCGCACATTGCCGGGCCACTCATAGTGCGTGATGGCCCGGATCGCCTCCGGGGTCAGGTGCAGCGGGGGGCGGTTGAGCTGTTTCTGGGCCTTCTCCAGCAGGAACTGGGCCAGGGAGATGATGTCGTCGCCACGCTCGCGCAGGGCCGGAAGCTTCAGCTCGACCACCCGCAGGCGGAAGTAGAGGTCGCTGCGGAAGCGCCCCTCCTGGACCCGCTGCTTGAGATCCTGGTGGGTGGCTGCGATCAGGCGCACATCCACGTGACGCGAGAGCTCGGAGCCTACCCGGCGGATCTCGCCGTTCTGCAGCACCCGCAGCAGACGCGCCTGGGCGGCGACCGGCAGCTCGCCGATCTCATCCAGGAACAGGGTGCCGCCCTGGGCCGACTCGACCAGACCGGTGCGGGTGGTGTCGGCGCCGGTGAAGGCCCCTTTCTCATGGCCGAACAGCTCGGACTCGATCAGCGTCTCGGGGATCGCCGCGCAGTTGACCGTGACGATAGGTGCATCCTTGCGCAGGCTCTTCTCGTGCAGGGCACGGGCAACCAGCTCCTTGCCGGTACCCGAGTCGCCCAGGATCAGCACGGTGCTGTCGGTGGGGGCCGCCTTGGCGATGCGCCGACACACCTCCTGCATGGCGTCGCAACTGCCGATCATGCCATCGACCGGGTATTCGCGGTTGATCTCCGACTTGAGCACCTCGCTCTTTCGCTCCAGTCGCTCCTGCTTGAGGATGCGCTCGACCAGCATCAGCAGTTCGTCGTGGTCGAAGGGTTTCGCGATGTAGTCGACGGCGCCGCGTTTCATCGAATCGACCGCCGAGCGTACACTGGCGTAGCTGGTCATGATCAGCACCGGCACGCCGGGGGCGCGTGCGATGACCTCGGTCCCGGGAACCCCCGGCAGCTGCACGTCGCTGAGGATCAGGCTGAAGCTCTCCAGGTTGTACTGCGCTTCCGCCTCCTCTACCGAGCCGGCTTCGGATACCTGGTAGCCCTTGCGTCCGAGCAGTTGGCTCACCGCGTCGCGGATCACATACTCGTCTTCGATAATCAGGATCTGGTTCATTCTGCTCCGTCCGGGTGTTGGGGCAGCCGGATGATGACCCGGGTGCCGACATTGGGGGCCGAGTCGATTTCGATACTACCGTTGTGTTCCTGGATGATCTTCTGCACCATCGACAGGCCGAGGCCGGTTCCCTCGCCCGGGGCCTTGGTGGTGAAGAAGGGCTCGAATATCTTGTCGCGCTCCTGCTGCGGGATGCCGACCCCCTGATCCATCACCTCGATCTGAATCCGCGAGCCGTCGGGGATGGCGAATACCTCCACCTGATCCCCGGGACTGGAGGCGTCGCAGGCGTTGGTCAGCAGGTTCACCAGCACCTGGGAGAGGCGCTGTTTGTCGCCGACCAGTTGCAGGCCGGCGGGAC
This sequence comes from Candidatus Sedimenticola endophacoides, assembly GCA_003062205.1. Lineage (GTDB taxonomy): Bacteria > Pseudomonadota > Gammaproteobacteria > Chromatiales > Chromatiaceae > Sedimenticola_A > Sedimenticola_A endophacoides. Next base: position 3,554 of record PQCP01000097.1, on the reverse strand, counting down.
AGTTGCTCTCGCAGACCACCCGTTTCCCCGAGCGGGTCAATCCCACCAACTGGGTCGCCTCGTCGATGATCTCCTGCAGTGGGAAGGACTGATAGCTGGCCCCGACACTGCCGCCGCGGCTGAAGCTCATCAGCGACTGCAGGATGCTGCTGATACGCCGGGTCTGCTGGAGTATGGTGTCGAGGTGGACCCGGCAGGCGGCGGGGTCCTGCTCCTCGCGCATGTTCTGCGCCAGCGAGGCGATGCCGGTGACCGGATTGCCGATCTCGTGCGCCACACCCGCCGCGAGGCGGCCGACCGAGGCGAGGCGGTCACTGTGGGCCAGCTCGGCCTCCAGGTTCTCCAGATCGGTCAGATCCTCCAGCAGGATCACCAGCCCCTCCCGTCCTCCCTGGGTCTGGGGGGCCATATAGGGGTCGGGAATACTCGCCTTGTGCAGATTGAACCAGCGCGGGCGTTCATTGACCAGCACCTCCATATGATGGATATGCTGGTCCTGGGCATGGGCGAAACCGGCCAGCAGCTCCCCCCAGGGCTGGGGCAGGGTGCTGAGCCGCTGGCCGATCGCCTGGTGGGCTGCTGATCCCGCTGCCCATCTCCAGGGCCAGATTCCAGGTCACCACTCGGTGCTCGGGGTCCACCGCGCAGACGCTCAACGGCAGATCGAGGAGGATCTGCCGATGGTAGCGGCGCAGGGTATCGAGGTCGGCACTCACCCCCTTAAGTTCGCTGCGCGACTCCTCAAGGCGCTGCTCCATGTGGCGGATCGAATCGGCCAGGGCGGTCTTGGCGTCACTGTTGAGCAGCAGGTGCTGGTTGATGATCACATGCGCCATCTGCGGCCCGACCAGTCCCGAGAGGTTGCGTTCCAGGCGGTCGCGCAGTTCACGCAGCTGCTGGGGGCGGGTTTCGTTATAGTCGAGCCCGAGGTCGTGCAGCGCCTGTTGTACCTCCACCTCAGCCGCCTCGGCACCGAGCACCTCCTTCAGCCCGTCGGCGAACTGGCGTGGCGAGCCCGCCGCCACCACACCGTCCAGTGGCACCGGCAGGGTCGCGTCGCTGCGGCAGGCGAGGGCCGCGTCGCGCTCGCCTCCGCTCTGGCGCGTGAAGATGGAGATGGCCACGAACAGAAAGCCGTTGACCGCCAGCGACCAGAAGGTGGCGAACTCCCAGTGATCCAGGTTGGTCTGCTCGTGCAGCCAGAACAGACTGCTGTCCATCTCCATCAGACCCGACTGCTGGAGCAGCGGAAACAGCAGGGTGAGACACCAGACGACGATGCCCGCCAGCAGCCCGCCGATGAAACCCACCCGGGTGGCCCGCTGCCAGTAGAGTACGCCGATGATGCCGGGCAGAAATTGCGCCACGGCGACGAAGGAGATCAGGCCCAGCTGAACCAGGCCCTCGTTGTGCTCCAGAATTTCGTAGAAGCCGTAGCCGGCGGCGATGATCATGGCGATCAGCAGACGCCGCCCCCATAGCAGCCAGCGGTAGATATCGACCTTGGGGTCGGGGTAGCTGGCGGGGATCAGGAGGTGGTTGAGGCACATGTGCGAGAGGGCCAGGGTGGAGACGATGACCATGGCACTGGCGGCGGAGAAGCCCCCGATGAAGGCCAGGGCGGGCAGCCACTCGGGGCCCTGTAGCAGGGTGATTCCCAGCACGTAGTAGTCGGCGTCGATATCCAGTTGCAACTGGCTGCCTGCCCAGAGGATCGGGGGAATGGCCAGGTTGAGCAGCAGCAGAAACAGTGGAAAGGCCCAGCTGGCGGTATCCAGGGATTTGAACGAATTGTTCTCGGTGAAGATCATATGGAACTGGCGCGGCAGCAGAAAGGCGGCACAGAAGGAGAGGAAGATCAGGGTCCCCCAGGGCCCCTCGCGCACCGGCTGGTAAAGGCTCCGGGTCGCCTCCGGGTGCTCGGCCAGCCAGTTGCCGAGTTCGCTCGGTCCTGAGAAGATCCCGAACACGGCGAACAGACCCACCGCCAGCAACGCCACCACCTTGACCAGCGACTCGAAGGCGATGGCGGCGACCAGCCCGTGGTGTTTTTCCCGTGGCGAGATGTGCCGGGCGCCGAACAGGATCGAGAACAGGGTCAGCATGGCGCAGAAGCCGAGGGCCAGGATCTGCGGGGCATCCTCATTGGTCAGCACCTGGATCGAGGTGGTGACGGCGCGGATCTGCAGCGCGATGTAGGGCAGCGAGCCGAGCAGCATGAACAGGGTGACCAGGGCACCGGCCAACTGGCTGCGGTAGCGGAAGGCGAACAGATCGGCCAGGGAGGTGAGCTGGTAGTCACGGCAGAGACGCAGCAGCGGGCGCAGCAGCACCGGGGTGAGCAGGAAGGCGATGGTTACGCCCAGATAGACGGTGAGAAACTGGTAGCCCTGACGCTCCGCGAAGCCGACGCTGCCATAGTAGCTCCACGAGGTGGCGTAGACCCCCAGCGACAGCACATAGACCACCGGCTTGGATACCCAGTTTCCGGGCAGCAGGCCGCTGTCGGTCACATAGGCGACGAAGAACAGGATCATCAGGTAGAGCAGGCTCGCCCCGAACAGCACCTCCAGTTCATAGATCATGTTGCTTGAACCGGTGGTTGAGCCAGGCCCCGATCAGGATGATCACCAGCCACAGCAGATAGGGCAGATACCAGGGTGCGTCGTCGGCCGCCCACCAGTCGGTCAGCGGCGAGACGAACAGAAACAGCGCCAGCAGGGTGAGCAGCAGGGTGTTCTCCCGCTTTTTTTCCGGGTCGGATCGAAAACGCATCCGCTTAGCGTACCAACTGTTACCATATGTAACAAACGGTTTCTTGAGGAAGCCCGGAAGGTTTATCACGAACTTTTCTGAATCACTATTCAACTGATTGATTTTAAAAATTAAAAAGATTTAATTGCATGCCATCCGGGAGTGCCTTCCGTTGTCCGCGACAACTCCCATGCGACAGGAAGGGGGGCAACTCCCTATAATCGAGGTATCCGCGGGTGTCCGTTTCGGCCGCCCAGGCAAGCGAGAGAGACCCCGAGGAGTCGCAATGAACCCAGAGAAAGTCGTTTTCGGATTTTTCATCGTACTCGCACTGACGCTCAATTTCGGCTTTTTCATCGGTGAGCTGGACAACCCCGATCACCACCACGTCTACGAGTTGTTCGCGGTGATCGTGGTCAACCTGGTGGCGACCATCCTCAAGTTCGGCGACCGCACCCAGATGGGGGCGGTGCTGCTGGCGACCAGCCTGGTGGCGCTGTTGCAGTTGTTCGCCGCCGCCCTGGTATGGGGGGTGGTGGAGCACGTTACCGGCAGCGGACTGACGCCGATCGCCATGGCCAGCATCGTCTCCCTCTCCGGCGGAGCCCTGCTGGCCAATGTGATTTCGGTGGTCCTGCTGGTGATCGAGACGGTGATGCTGCGGCGCTGATTATGTCCCGCTTCAGTCGGAATTGGAGTTTTCCTCAATTTGAGTTAGTAGTAACTTCTGGAGGAAAATATGAGCAAACGAACCCGACGAAATTTCACGCCCCGGGAAAAGGTGGCAATCCTGAAGCAGC
>PQCP01000101.1 GCA_003062205.1 Candidatus Sedimenticola endophacoides | reverse complement strand
GCAGGGCGTCTCAGCCACAGAAGCATTGGCATTGCTTTTTCAAGGCAAGAATCCAGACTTCATGGAATTGGATAAAGCCTGATGTGGCTAATCATGGCAAAATGAGCTGAATAGTTACACATTCGGGATAGATCCTGGGCAGCTCCAGGACCGTGCGTTCACAGTAGACCGGCATCCGGCGCCGGGTACCGAAGGGCGAGGTGCCCCCGACCTGGTAGCCGGAGTGGCGGTCGGCGGTCGCGGGGGCGCAGACCTGTACGTTCTTCACCCCGATCTGACGCGCCAGGGCCTTGGTGGAGACCTCCTGATCGCCGTGCATCAACATCACCAGCGGCTGCCCCCCCTCGTCTTCCAGGATCAGGGTCTTGATCACCAGGTGCTCGTCGATCCCCATCTCGCGGGCGAACTGAGCCGTGCCGCCGCGCTCCTGATAGCTATAGGGGTGGCTGTCGAAGGCCACCCGCGCCGCTTTCAACACCCGGACTGCCTGGGTGGCCGGGAGCCGCTGTTTCGCCATTGTCTGGTCCCTGAACGAACAAACCGATCCCGATACCATATAATCGATCCCCCGCCGTGCCAACACGAAAAGCGATGCCCGACACTGATGCACTGCCGATCAACACCGTCCTGCCCGAGCTGAGGAGCGCCCTGGAGCGCCCCGGCGCGGTGGTACTGGCGGCGCCCCCTGGTTCGGGAAAGACCACCCTGGTGCCGCTGCGGCTGCTCGGCGAGCCCTGGCTCACGGGGCGGATCCTGATGCTTGAGCCCAGGCGGCTGGCGGCCCGGGCGGCGGCGGCGCGCATGGCGGAGCTGCTCGGGGAGGCGCCGGGCGGGCGCGTCGGCTATCGGGTGCGTTTCGACAGCCGGGTCAGCGCCGCGACCCGGATCGAGGTGGTGACCGAGGGGATTCTGACCCGGCGCCTGCAGCGGGACCCCGCGCTGGAGGGGGTCTCCCTGGTGATCTTCGACGAATTCCATGAGCGCAGCCTCCAGGCCGATCTGGGGCTGGCCCTGTGCTGGGATGTGGCGCACGCCCTGCGCGAGGATCTGCGCCTGCTGGTGATGTCTGCGACGCTCGATACCGAGGCCGTGGCCGGGTTGTTGAAGGCGCCGGTGGTGGTGGGCGGGGGGCGCAGCTGGCCGGTCACGGTCCACTACCGGGAGCGCCCGCTCAGCGCGCCCATCGCCCGCGCCACGGTGGAGGCGATCTTGGGCGCCCTGGGGCGGGAGCGCGGCGATCTGCTGGCCTTTCTCCCCGGCGCCGGGGAGATCTGCCAGGCGGAGCGGTTGCTCTCCCAGCGCCTCGGCCCGGAGGTGGAGATCTGCCCCCTCTACGGCGACCTGGGCAAGCAGCAGCAGGACCACGCCATACGCCCCTCCGCGCATGGGCGCCGCCGGGTGGTGCTCGCCACCGCCATCGCCGAGACCAGCCTCACCATCGAGGGGGTCACCACCGTGGTCGACAGCGGCTGGGCTCGGCTCCCCGCCTTCGATCCCAACAGCGGCCTGACCCGGCTCCAGACCCAGCGGGTCTCCAGGGCCTCGGCGGAGCAGCGGGCGGGGCGGGCCGGACGACTCGGCCCCGGGGTCTGCTATCGGCTCTGGAGTGCCGCCGAGCACAGCGCGCTGCCGCCCCACACCCCGGCGGAGATCCTCGGCGCCGACCTGGCCCTGGAGCTGGCCAACTGGGGGGTGGGTGATCCCGCGCAGCTGGCCTGGCTCGATCCGCCGCCCAAGGGGGCCTACGCCCAGGCGGTGGAGCTGCTGCGCGGGCTCGATGCCCTGGACCGGAAAGGGCGAATCACACCCGCCGGACAGCGCATGGCCGGACTCGGTCTGCACCCACGGCTGGCGCACATGCTCGGCTATGCGGCGGCCAGCGGCCAGCGGTCGTTGGGCGCTGATCTGGCGGCGCTGCTCTCCGAGCGCGACCTGTTGCGGCGCCGGACGGCCGACCTCCCGGCGCCGGTGGATATCGAAGAGCGGCTGCACCTACTGCGGCGCTGGCGCCGCTCGCCCGCTAACCGCCATGGAGAGCGAAGCGAAGGCGGTTAGTCCCCGATAGGCGTAGGCGCGGTTGTATGGCCGCAGTTACGACCGATAGGGAGTGACGTAGGGCATACAAATAGCGCATCCGACACGCCGTAGAGTCATTGTGGTCATCATGACGGAGTTGCGCACGAGCAGCTTTGCTGCAATGTGCGGGACGGAGTCGTGATGAGCGCAGGACGGTCGGGGCAGTAACGGCTGTCGCGTTGGCGAGTCGATTTTGGGGACTGGGATGTCCCAAAATCTTTCACGAGGTAGCGACACTCTTGAAATCAGATCAAGGCCCTGGAAGAGGTGGATGCCGGTGCCTGCGCCCGGGTGGAGCGGGCGGCACGCCAATGGAAGGACGCGATCGCGGGCGAGGGCGGAGGCGCGCCGCCCCTGTCGGTCGGTGGCCTGCTCAGCCTTGCCTATCCCGACCGCATCGCCCGGCGGCGGCCATCGGGCGGCTACCGTCTTTCGGGCGGGCGGGGCGCCAGCCTGCCCGATACGGACCGGCTCAACGGGGAAGCGTTTCTGCTGATCGCGGCCCTCGATGCGGGGCGCGGCGACGGTCGGGTGTTTCTCGCGGCCCCCCTCGCCCTGGATGAGATCCGTGCCGTGCATGCCCCGCGTATCACCACTGAACAGCGGGTGAGCTGGGAGGCGCGCAGCGAGAGCGTGACGGCGGTTGAAGAGCAGCGGCTGGATTCGCTGGTACTCAGCAGCCGCCCCCTGGGGCAGGTCCCGCCCGCGCTGCGTCAGCAGGCCCTGCTGGAGGGGATCCGGCGCATGGGACTCTCGGCCCTGCCCTGGGATCGGGAGAGCGAGGGCTGGCTGCAGCGGGTGCGCTGCCTGCGTCTCTGGCAACCCGGGGGCGGCTGGCCCGATCTCAGCGAGGCGGCGCTGCTCGATGGTCTGGAGCAGTGGCTGCTGCCGTGGCTGGAGGGCATCGGCAACCGCCAGCAGCTGCAACGCCTGGATCTGCGCGCGATCCTCGGCGCGCTCCTCGGCTGGGAGCGGCAGCAGCTTTTGGAGCACCTGGCCCCGACCCATCTTCAGGTGCCGAGCGGCTCACGCAAGCGCCTCGACTACAGTGATCCCGAGGCCCCGGTGCTGGCGGTCAGGCTGCAGGAGCTGTTCGGACTGCTCGACACCCCGACCCTGTGCGACGGCGTGGTCACGGTGCAGCTGCACCTGCTCTCGCCCGCTCAGCGACCGATCCAGGTGACCCGGGATCTGCGCGGCTTCTGGGAGCGCACCTACCAGGAGGTGAAGAAGGAGTTGAAGGGACGCTACCCCAAACACCACTGGCCGGATGATCCGTTCCAGGCGCAGGCCACCGCCCGCTGCAAACCGCGCAAGCGCCCTCCCGGCAGCGGGTGATCGGTACTGCTTTTCGGGCTTCATCCCGGAGTGGAGTCTGCCCGTTGGGGAGGATGAGGCAAGGCCGCGAGGGGGATGGTCCGCCGTGTCTCCGGGGCGATGCGCGCGTCAAAACAGGTCAGCGGCCAACCCGGCAGGGAGGCCCGGCCGCTCCGTCATCTCCGTTTGAAATCGCCTCGGAAAATCTCTCCCGAGTCCACGGAAGAAAAATAAATTTCCATATAAAAAACAGTAGGATGATTTGTTTTGTATGGATTCGGTCGCCTATATATAAGGAACGTGGAAATGGAAATATTTTGATTGCCAATTATTTCATTCTCTGGCAAATAGCGATTTTTCAACCTTATCGCCTCGTGGGGCGGGAGCTTCGATGGAACTTATTCAGTTAGATGCGGCTTCGGGTGCGGTCTTTGAGGTGCCCGACAGCTCGGCTTTGGTGGTGGAGGAGCGCGAGTCCGGAAAGGGCAAAGCGGTCTATACCCGCCAGGGGCATGTCCGTGGCGAAATGATCGTCCGCTTCAGCGGTGTGGTGCTGCCCTACCGGACCCAGCATACGCTGCAGATCAATCCCTCGCTGCATCTGTTGGATCTCGATATTGTCGGCTTCCTGGCCCACTCCTGCGCCCCCAACGTCTTCGTGGATATGCAGAGCTTCGAGGTCTGGGCGCTCACCGACATCACCCCCGAGTCGGCCCTCACCATGGATTACGCCGCCACCGAGGACATCCTGTTCAAACAGTTTGCCTGTCTGTGTGGATCAGCGGCCTGCCGCCACTGGATCACCGGGCGCAAGGAGACGATCAACACCGCCGGACGCAAGTACCTCAAGACCCTCAGGCAATGTTGAATGCTGCTGCCTCCGGAGAGGACGGGGAGGGCCCCTGGTGGGCCCGCCCCGACCTCCGCTTCAATGCCGATGGCGAGTTGACCCTGGCCGGTCATCGCCTCGGCGAGATGGCTGCCGCGCACGGTGGCAGCCCCATCTTTTTCTACAACGCCGAGCGTGTCCGTTCCAAGCTGGAGATGGTGCATGGGGCGTTGCGTCGCACCGGCCTCGCCCATCGCGTCTTCTATGCGATGAAGGCCAACCGGTTCACCCCGCTGCTCACCTACATCCGGCTCACCGGGCTGTGCGGCATCGATGCCTGTTCACCCCGGGAACTGGAGTTCGCCCTGGCCTGCGGATTTGAGGAGAGCGATCTCTCCTACACCGCCACCTCCGTATCCAATGAAGACATCGAGGTGCTGGCGCGCCACCCCGGGGTGCTGGTCAACTGCGACTCCCTGAGTACCATCCGCCGCCTCGGGGCGCGCTGTCCGGGGCGTGACATCGGCCTGCGGGTCAATCCGGGCAAGGGGGTCGCCTACGGAGACAACCGCCTGCTGCAATACGGCGGGCGCAAGACCACCAAGTTCGGGATCTACCGCGAGCACTTCGACGAGGCGCTGGCGCTTGCCATGGAGTATGGCCTGAGAGTGAGCCGCATCCACTTCCATGTGGGGATTGGCTATTTGCCACCACAGCTGCCGATGTGGGAAGAGGTGGTGGGTGACTGCGCCTGGTTCGTCGATCACGCGGGGGGGATCGAGAGCGTGAACCTGGGCGGTGGGCTGGGTCTGCCCCATGTGGCCGCCGACCGTCCCCTGGATCTGGCCGCCTGGGCTGGCGTCATCGAGCGTCATTTCGGGCCGCGCGGTGTAGAGGTGTGCGTGGAGCCCGGTGATTTCATCGTCAAGGACAGCGGTGTGCTGGTGTTGCAGGTCAACACCGTGGAGCGCAAGCGGCAGACCGATTTTATCGGGGTCAATGGCGGCTTCAACCTGGCGGTCGAGCCATTCTTCTACGGCTTGCCCTGCGAGCCGGTACCCGCCCGAGCCGAACCGAGAGGCGCGCCACGGCCCGTGACCATTGCCGGAAACATCAATGAGGCGCTCGATGTCTGGGCGGACGGTGTGCTTCTGCCGCCCCTGGAGGAGGGGGACTACCTCGCCTTCATCAATGCCGGCGGGTACGCCTCGGCCATGAGTTCCGACCACTGCATGCGAGGCCAGTTCAGCGAGCGGCTGCTGTTTCCCCGACACGGCGCGCAGGCATGAACAGGCCACGCCAGCAACGATCGAATTATCTTGTCGAGACCACAAAAATATTTTGATTAAATTTCAGCCGAATGTGGACACATTATTAGGCGAATGTCTGTGCCCGTGGATTCGGGGCGGATGGGCGGTGCACGCGGTGGCTTTTCTGTGAAACCGGGAACACGCAGGTTGAGCGGAGACGACTGAAACCCAAGGGGATCAAAGCGTGCACGGCGCGGCGTCATGAGTGTACGGGCTCGGGATTCGATGAAACAAGCCCACGGTATTGGAGGAGCAGGTGGAAAAAAGGCATGTGCATTACGAGGAGGATATCGGTGATTGGGAGTCGGTTGTTCATCACCGTAACCGGACGTCAAAAAACCAGGTGCAGAAGATGCGGCGTGAAGGGCACGCCGAGAAATCGCTGCAGGCGCCGCGGCGCAGAGCAAAATTGGAGCGTCTGAGCTGGTCGGAAGAGTGACCGTGCAAGGGGTGCGGGGGATACACACCCCCCCGCACCGTCGCTACCATCTCCCACGCGGTCGTCAGTAACGCTGCATTCAGTGCCAGAAGGCGCCTTGCGACCTGAGTAGCGCCGGTGTTACCAGCCCATCGAATCAGCGCCGGAGGGTGCCCCCCCCCGAAAGCGTTGGATCACGTAAAATGTGGTTAGTTGTCTGGTGCGTTGACATCCACCATTGAAGGCTCCAATGGGCTTCCTTTTAAGTGATTCTTATTCGCTAGCTATTTTCCTTTTAACCTACTGATTAATATATAAATTAATCAGCGCTCCTGTCTAATTGGACGTGTCAGTATCACCACCGTCCCACTCTGCACTATCCGATTGCCTATGCCGATCGGGTTCAGGGTTTTTATGTGGGCGTTGTTGCGGTTATTCTTAATGCTCCGATCCAGCAAAATGAGCATCGCCATCAGTGACCCTGCTACTTGTCTACGTCTCCGTCGCCCTCGGTTTCAGTTTCCTCTGCTCGGTGCTGGAGGCGGTGCTGCTCAGTGTCTCCACCGCGCATATCGAGTTGCTGCAGAGAGAGGGCAGGCGCGCCGGTGAGTTGTTGCGGGATCTGAAGCGGGATATCGACCAGCCGCTGGCCGCCATTCTGACCCTCAATACGGCGGCGCATACCATCGGTGCCGCCGGGGCGGGGGCCCAGGCGGCCGTGGTGTTCGGTGACCTCTATCTCGGTGTTGCATCCGGTGTGCTGACGCTGTTGATTCTCGTCTTTTCCGAGATCATACCCAAGACCCTGGGTGCTCAGTACTGGCGGACGCTGGCGCCGGTCACAGCCTATCTCTGCCGCGCTCTGGTGGTGATCTTCTATCCCTTCGTCCTGCTGGCCCGCCTGATCACCCGTCTTATCGCCCACCAGGATCGCATCGAAGGCTTCAGCCGCATGGAGTTCCATGCCATGGCGGAGTTGGGTGAGAAGGAGGGGCAGCTGGAGCAACACGAGACCAGGATTCTGCAAAATCTCTTTACCATGCATAAGATCCGGGTGGAGGATGTGATGACCCCCCGTCTGGTGGTGTTTTCCGTTCCGGAGGCCATGTCGGTTGCCGAGTATATCGAGATGCACGACAGGCAGCGCTTTTCCCGGGTGCCCGTGTATCGGGAGGACCCGGACCACATGAGCGGTTTCGTGCTGCGTAGTGATCTTCTGCTGGCCCATGCCCGGGGCAATCGCTAACCGCCATGGAGAGCGAAGCGAAGGCGGTTAGTCCCCGATAGGCGTAGGCGCGGTTGTATGGCCGCAGTTACGACCGATAGGGAGTGACGTAGGGCATACAAATAGCGCATCCGACACGCCGTAGAGTCATTGTGGTCATCATGACGGAGTTGCGCACGAGCAGCTTTGCTGCAATGTGCGGGACGGAGTCGTGATGAGCGCAGGACGGTCGGGGCAGTAACGGCTGTCGCGTTGGCGAGTCGATTTTGGGGACTGGGATGTCCCAAAATCTTTCACGAGGTAGCGACACTCTTGGTGGCCAATGGGATGGGCACCTATCTCCGTGAGCTGGAGGTGATCGATAAATCGGTGCCGGTGGCCGAGGCCTTCGAGCGCTTCCTGCATGGGCGCTCGCACATCATGCTGGTGAGCGACGGTTATGGCGGTACCGCCGGTATTGTCACCCTGGAGGATCTGCTGGAGACCCTGCTCGGCCTGGAGATCGTGGACGAGTCCGACAAGGCGGTGGATATGCGCAAACTGGCGCGTCGGCAGTGGCGGCGAAGGGCTCGGGAGATGGGGATCAGGGTGGACTCCTTTTCCGATGATCCTGCCTGATCTTGGGGTGCGATGTGCCAGAGGACCGACAGCCCGGGACGAAGATCTTATGCGGCCGCTACAGGGTTGTTCGGTCCGTTGCCGTTGAGGCCATGCTGATGGATCCAGGGATCGGTGAATCCGGTGACAGAGTGGGGCCTGTTGAGAGCGGGATGGGGCGTTGAGATTGGAAAGGAGTTCTCTTCTCAAGCGGTGCAGGGCGAAATCGCCCTAAACAGAAACCCCACCCAGAAACATAAAGATACTATCTAATACTGGACAACCTCCCCCACTTCGGGTAAAAAGAGCCTTTCAAACCGAAGGACGAAAGGCAATTTGAACGCATCTCTCCTGCATGTCAGACCAGCCTGCGCCACAGAGGAACAGCGGTTCCAAGACCTGATACAGGCTCACCACTACCTTGGTGCCCTGGTGAAAATTGGCAACACCATTCGCTATGTCGCCGAGCGGGAAGGGCGCTGGGTTGGCTTGCTGAGTATTTCCGCCTCCGCACTCAAGTGTGCGGCGCGTGACCAGTGGATCGGTTGGGGTTACCGCCATCAGTATGATCGGCTCAACCTGGTGGCCAACAATCGCTAACCGCCATGGAGAGCGAAGCGAAGGCGGTTAGTCCCCGATAGGCGTAGGCGCGGTTGTATGGCCGCAGTTACGACCGATAGGGAGTGACGTAGGGCATACAAATAGCGCATCCGACACGCCGTAGAGTCATTGTGGTCATCATGACGGAGTTGCGCACGAGCAGCTTTGCTGCAATGTGCGGGACGGAGTCGTGATGAGCGCAGGACGGTCGGGGCAGTAACGGCTGTCGCGTTGGCGAGTCGATTTTGGGGACTGGGATGTCCCAAAATCTTTCACGAGGTAGCGACACTCTTGGTGGCCAATGGGATGGGCACCTATCTCCGTGAGCTGGAGGTGATCGATAAATCGGTGCCGGTGGCCGAGGCCTTCGAGCGCTTCCTGCATGGGCGCTCGCACATCATGCTGGTGAGCGACGGTTATGGCGGTACCGCCGGTATTGTCACCCTGGAGGATCTGCTGGAGACCCTGCTCGGCCTGGAGATCGTGGACGAGTCCGACAAGGCGGTGGATATGCGCAAACTGGCGCGTCGGCAGTGGCGGCGAAGGGCTCGGGAGATGGGGATCAGGGTGGACTCCTTTTCCGATGATCCTGCCTGATCTTGGGGTGCGATGTGCCAGAGGACCGACAGCCCGGGACGAAGATCTTATGCGGCCGCTACAGGGTTGTTCGGTCCGTTGCCGTTGAGGCCATGCTGATGGATCCAGGGATCGGTGAATCCGGTGACAGAGTGGGGCCTGTTGAGAGCGGGATGGGGCGTTGAGATTGGAAAGGAGTTCTCTTCTCAAGCGGTGCAGGGCGAAATCGCCCTAAACAGAAACCCCACCCAGAAACATAAAGATACTATCTAATACTGGACAACCTCCCCCACTTCGGGTAAAAAGAGCCTTTCAAACCGAAGGACGAAAGGCAATTTGAACGCATCTCTCCTGCATGTCAGACCAGCCTGCGCCACAGAGGAACAGCGGTTCCAAGACCTGATACAGGCTCACCACTACCTTGGTGCCCTGGTGAAAATTGGCAACACCATTCGCTATGTCGCCGAGCGGGAAGTGTTCCGCTTCAGTCGGAATTGGAGTTTTCCTCAATTTGAGTTAGTAGTAACTTCTGGAGGAAAATATGAGCAAACGAACCCGACGAAATTTCACGCCCCGGGAAAAGGTGGCAATCCTGAAGCAGCACCTGGTTGAGGGGCAGCCGGTATCAGACGTGTGTGATGCCCACGGTTTGAACCCCAACACGTTCTACCGTTGGCAAAAAGAGTTCTTTGAGAATGGCGCGGCCGCTTTCGAGAAGGAAGACAGGGGTAGGGTAAAGGCTGAGCAACGTCGCTTTGCTGAACTGGAAGCGAAGCTGAAAAAGAAGGACCAAGAGTGTCGCTACCTCGTGAAAGATTTTGGGACATCCCAGTCCCCAAAATCGACTCGCCAACGCGACAGCCGTTACTGCCCCGACCGTCCTGCGCTCATCACGACTCCGTCCCGCACATTGCAGCAAAGCTGCTCGTGCGCAACTCCGTCATGATGACCACAATGACTCTACGGCGTGTCGGATGCGCTATTTGTATGCCCTACGTCACTCCCTATCGGTCGTAACTGCGGCCATACAACCGCGCCTACGCCTATCGGGGACTAACCGCCTTCGCTTCGCTCTCCATGGCGGTTAGCGGCAGGAGGTAATGTGGGGGGAAGGCTGGATGCGGTCTCTTTGCGCAATGGGGGGCGTGAGGGGCCGGTATCGGTGGGAATCCGGGCGCAGGCCCGCTCTTCGGTCGGGTGAGAAGGGGGCGGAAGTGAGGTGAGGATATGCGTGGTCGCTGCTGGAGATCGGTGATGGGCCTTGATGCGGTGGCGCGTCTGGTGCTGCCGCCCGCTCCCGGTCTGCCTCTGGCTTTGTTGCTGGCGTTCTGCGTGACTTGCCCGGCGGCCCAGGAGGCGGATGGGGTTCAGTCGCTGCTCAGCGACGCGGATCGGGCCTATCTGAAGCAGAAGGGGAGCATCTGTTACGTGGTCGACCCGGAGTGGCTGCCTTATGAGGCGATCCGCGAGGGCAAGAGTGTCGCTACCTCGTGAAAGATTTTGGGACATCCCAGTCCCCAAAATCGACTCGCCAACGCGACAGCCGTTACTGCCCCGACCGTCCTGCGCTCATCACGACTCCGTCCCGCACATTGC
>PQCP01000103.1 GCA_003062205.1 Candidatus Sedimenticola endophacoides | reverse complement strand
CAATGTGCGGGACGGAGTCGTGATGAGCGCAGGACGGTCGGGGCAGTAACGGCTGTCGCGTTGGCGAGTCGATTTTGGGGACTGGGATGTCCCAAAATCTTTCACGAGGTAGCGACACTCTTGATTCTTTTCGATTTTATTCTCAAGTCGCTGCGTGCCTATTTTGTTGACAATGCCGGCAAACGGGCAGATGTGCTGCTCTCCAGCCGGATCTTCGAACAGGTACTCAATCTCAAGCTCCATGCATGTCCCTCCTCCTCGGGAGTCTTTGCCAACCGGCTGCGCGAATTTGAGACTCTGCGTGAATTTTTCAGCTCCGCCTTCGTGGTGGCCCTGGTCGATCTGCCTTTTATTCTGCTGTTTCTCGTCATCATCTATCTGATCGGCGGCAGTGTGGTGCTGGCCCCCGCTATCGCCGTGCCGGTAGTGCTGTTGACCGGTGTGCTGTTGCAGTGGCCGTTGCGCCGGGCAGTGGACAAGGAGATCGACCAGAAATCCCAGAAACACGGCGTGATCCTGGAGACCATCGGCGCTCTGGAAACCGTCAAGGCTCTGGGCGCTGAGAGCCGGATGCAGATGGAGTGGGAGCGCTTCGTGGGTCAAGCGGCGAAGACCAGCCTCGGCGCGCGCCTGATCACCGGAACCGGCATCAACTTCTCGCAGATGATCATGCAGTTGGTCACGGTGGGGGTGGTGGTGCTCGGTGTCTATCAGATCATCGCGGGCGAGATGAGCATCGGCGGCTTGATCGCATGCACCATTATTGCCGGTCGCGCCATGGCGCCTCTGGGGCAGATCGCCGGTCTGCTCAGCCGATTCAATCACGCCATGGCTGCGCTCAAGTCCCTCAACGAAATCATGGCCCTGCCGGTGGAGCGCGAACCGGGCACGCGTTTTCTCAGCCGCTCCGAGGTGCGCGGGGAGGTCGAATTCAAGGATCTCACCTTCGCTTATCCCGGTGCGGAGATTCCTGCACTGCGTGAACTCAATTTCCACATCGCACCGGGGGAGAAAGTGGCCTTCATCGGTCCTGTCGGTTCGGGCAAGACCACCGTTTCCCGCCTCCTGGCCGGTTTCTACGAACCCACGGAAGGGGCGGTATTGATCGACAGCACCGACGTGCGCCAGATCGACCCCGCCGACGTGCGCTCCCATATCGGCATGGTGATGCAGGAGGTGATCCTGTTTCAGGGAACTGTGCGTGACAATATCGCCATCGGCGCCCCGTTCGCTGACGACGCCATGATTCTGGAGGCGGCGAAACTGGCCGGAGTACACGATTTCGTCTCCCGCCACCCCCAGGGTTACGATTGGGTGGTCGGGGAGCGGGGCAGCGCCCTGTCGGGTGGACAGAGGCAGGCCATCGGACTGGCCCGCGCCCTGTTGTCTAATCCCGATATTCTGGTACTCGATGAGCCGACCAGCATGATGGATATGCAGGCGGAGAAGGCCTTTATGACGCGCCTGGGGCAGGCGTTGGGCGACAAGACCCTTGTGCTGATTACTCACAGACCGACCCTGCTCGCCCTGGTTGATCGGATCATTATTCTTGGGAACGGCAGTATTGTGCGGGATGACGCACGAAGCCGGGTGATGAGGATGGCGAAAAAGGCGACGGAGGCGAAGCGCCAGAAGGCACGACAGGAGCCTGGTCATGAGTAAGCGAGGAAACTGGTCGGATGCCGATTACGCCCCCGACGTGGAGGCGGCTATCGTGCAGAGCGTATCGCCTAAATCCAGGCTCTTGCTGTTCGCCATACTGCTTTTCTTCGTGATTGCGGTGACTTGGGCCAGATACGCCGTCATCGATGAGGTGACCCATGCCGATGGTAAGGTGGTCCCCTCATCGCGAGTTCAGGTGATCCAAAATCTCGAAGGTGGAATACTCAAGCAGATACCGGTCACCGAGGGGACGATTGTCGAAGTTGGTCAGGTGGTATTGCGGATCGAAAACACCGGCGTATCTGCCAGTTTCGGTGAGTTGCAGGCCAAGCGCTTCAATCTGCTGGGGATTGTCCAGCGTCTCAGCGCAGAGGCAGAGGACAAGGCGCTGAAGTTCTCCCGGGAGCTGGAACAGGAGCATGGCGATATCGTCGCGGCGCAGCGCTCGATGTACAACGCGCGCAAGGAGGAACTCAACACCCAGCTCAATATTCTGCGGCAGCAGGCGGATCAGCGCCGCCAGGAGAAGGTCGAATTGCACAATAAGCTGCAACGCCTGCGCAGCAGTCGCACCATCCTCAACGAAGAGATGGCCATTACGGAGCCTCTGGTGGAGAAGAGCATTGTACCGAAAGTGGAGTTGCTCAAGCTGAAGCGTTCGTATAACGATCTGGTCGGTGAGATCGAAGCGACCCGGTTGGCGCTGCCCAGGGCCGATGCGGCCATCGTTGAAGCGGATCAGCGGGTGGAGGCGAAGGCTCGATCCTTCCGCTCGGAAACCCTGCGCGAACTCGCCCGCCACAAGGCGGAGTTGAGTTCTGTGGAAGAGATGATAACCGCCGCCGAGGACAAGGTGGTGCGCACCGAGGTCCGCTCTCCTGTCAAGGGTGTGGTCAAAGAGATCAAGATCCGCACCGTCGGTGGTGTGATCCAGCCGGGTGAGGACCTGATGGAGATCGTACCCATCGAAGACAATCTAAGTATCGAAGCGCGTATACGCCCGGCCGATGTCGCCTTCCTGCACCCGGGACAGGACGCGATGGTGAAATTCACCGCCTATGATTTTTCGATCTACGGCGGTATCCCGGGAAAAGTCGAGCAGATCAGTGCCGACACCATGCTTGATGAACGGGGTGATGCGTTTTACCGGGTGATAGTCAAGACCGAGACCAACAATCTGAAGAAGGGAGACGAGGTGTTGCCGATCATCCCCGGAATGGTGGCAGCAGTCGATGTGATTACCGGGAACAAGAGCATTCTCACCTACCTCCTGAAACCCATACTCAAAGCGAAAGAGCAGGCTCTGACCGAACGTTGATGCGCCATTTCGGCACAGTGAAGCAGGGTGAGGCGAGGTCGATTTCCCGGTGCGCTACTCGGGCAGGGGCGCAACGCCCGGGTTGCTCTCCGTCGCAGCTTCCAGCGGCAATGATTCGAGTTTGCGCACCAGTGGCCTGATGTTTCGGAATCTGCCGCTTCCGATGATTGTATCGGCGGCTGCGATGGCCTCCTCTCGCGTGGCATAGCGGCCAACGGCGACACCGTGCCACTGTTCTCCATTGCGTTGCAGGGGGATCAGGTAGATCGGGCCGAAAGCACGGGCACGCGCTACCGTGGCATCTCTGTTTGCGGGGCTGCTGAGTGTGGCGATCTGTATGGTGTAGCCTCCGTTGCCGGGTTGTACATTTTGGGTGGATGGGTCCACGCCATTTGCCGGGATGGGCACCGGGGGGGCACTGGGGAAAGTGAGATCTGCAGGTTTTGCGGTGTCGTCCCCCCGTTGGGTGGACCCCAGCGGAGCCGTTCGGGTGTCCGCCCGGCGTGCGTCGTTCTGCTCCGGCGACGCTGTCCGGGATGAGATTAGGATGCCGATTCTGGCCATGCCTTCCGGCGACAGCCTGGTGCGCGGGGCGCGGGGGTCGATATCCAACTCACCGAGAAGCCGTGTGGCCGCAGTGTCTCCCCTGATGGCGGCCCGCTTCAGCCAGTTGATTCCGGTTTCCATGTTTCCGGGATCCCCCCGCTCAAGCAGCAGCAGGGCCAACTCGTACTGCGCCTGCCGATGGCCCTGCTCGGCGGCCAGGGCATACCACTCAGAGGCGATCTGCCGGTCGGTGTTGACCCAGTGTCCGTTTTTGTGAAGGTTTCCCAGACTGTACTGGGCCGGTGCGAACCCGCTCTGCGCGGACCGGCTGAGCCACTCGAACGCCTCCTGACGGCTGGCCATGGCGCCGAGCCCCTCGCTGTAGAGGCGGCTGAGGTAGAACTGGGCCCGGGGATCCCCGCGTTGCGCCTCCGGTAGCCACAAGCTGTGTGCCAGCTCCCACTGCTGGTCCCGATAAGCCCGGTAGCCTTCGGTAACGGGGGAGGGCTCCACTGCCGGGGCCTGAGACGGCAATAGCAGGAGCAGGAGCAGCGCGGCGAGGGTTGGTGTCGGGTGCATGGCAGGCGTCCGGGCCGGAGTCGGGTTCAGTTTATCCCGCTCACGGGTACCCTGGCTATCTCCCACTGCTCCAGCGCCAGGGGCCAGAACTCCTCCGGAGTCGCCGGTTGGGCGGTATCGGGAAAACGCTGGCCCAGGAAACGATAGGCGGCGAGCAGCGCCTCCAGGGGGCGCTCCGGCCGAACCGGCCGGGCGGCGCTCTGCTTGCTCAGCTTGCGGCCGTCTTCACCGAGTACCAGCGGCAGGTGCGCATAGCGTGGTGTCGGCAGACCGAGAAGCCGTTGCAGCAGGATCTGACGGGGGGTCGAAAGCAGCAGGTCGGCGCCGCGCACCACCTGGTTGACTCCCTGTCCGGCGTCATCGACGACCACGGCGAGCTGGTAGGCGAAGATCCCGTCCACCCGTCGGATCACGAAATCACCGATGTCGCGGGCGATCCACTGGGCGACGGGACCGCAGACCCGGTCGTGGAAAGCGACCGCCTCCGGGTGATCACTGCACAGCCGGACCGCCAGCCCGGGACGCGGCTGCGGCGGGTCGCGACGGCAGGTTCCGGGGTAGACCGGCCCCTCGGTGCCGATGTGAGCGGCAGCCGCCACCTCCCGGCGACTGCAACGGCAGGCGAAGGCGTGGTGATGGCGCAGCAGCCGTTCCAGCTGCTCACGATAGGCCCCGTCGCGGCGACTCTGGTACAGCACCTCTCCATCCCATTCGAAGCCGAAACGTTCAAGGGTCCGCAGGATGTCGCGGGCCGCCCCCGGGCGTTCCCGTGGCGGATCGATATCCTCCATGCGCAGCAGCCAGTGACCCCCGTGGTGCCTGGCGTCGAGGTAGCTGCCGAGGGCGGCGACCAGTGATCCGAAGTGGAGCGGGCCGCTGGGAGAGGGTGCGAATCTGCCGATATACGCGCGCTGCATGCTGGGGTTCCGGTTCATGCGGGGGCGATGGCTCCGCGCTGCCCCAAATGAAACAGCCGGCGGGTGGCCGGCTGTCGGGGACCCTTTCGCGGGGGCGCGCTCAGCCCATCTGTTTCTCCCGGATCTCGTCCAGGGTCTTGCAATCGATGCACTGGGTCGCCGTGGGACGCGCCTCCAGGCGGCGGATGCCGATCTCCACGCCACACGCCTCGCAGTAGCCGTAATCGTGGCTGTCGATCAGGTTCAGGGTGTCCTCGATCTTCTTGATCAGCTTGCGCTCGCGGTCGCGGGTGCGCAGCTCAAGGCTGAACTCCGACTCCTGGGTGGCCCGGTCATTGGGATCGGGAAAGTTGGCGGCCTCATCCTTCATGTGGTGGACCGTGCGATCCACCTCTTCCATCAACTCCTTCTTCCAGGCCTCCAGGATGGCGCGAAAGTGGGCCTCCTGCTTCTCATTCATGTACTCCTCGCCCTTCTTCTCCTTATAGGGCTCGAAGTCGAACGGATCGGTGACCTCGCGCTGAGATTTTTTCTTTGCGGCCATTCAATCACTCCTGAAACCACGCTATGGAAGGGGGCTATCTTAACCAGTTTTCAGGTTTCACGGCAACAATATCGCAACATCATGTTTTACATGGGAAATATCCTGATTTTTTGTTTTGCAATGGATCAGAATTTCTGATGAAACAAAGGATTTATAACGGGTAAGCTGTATCTCTCCGACTTTAGAGCATGGGTTGAATGACAATGGCAAAACTGGAAGTACTTCTGTTTGACGTCGATGGCACACTGGCCGATACCGAACGCGACGGCCACCGGGTCGCCTTCAATCGCGCCTTCGCGGAGAGGGGGCTCGACTGGCGCTGGGACGAGGGACTCTACGGCGAATTGCTGGCGGTGACCGGCGGTAAGGAGCGTATCCGTCGCTATATCGAAAAGACCCACCCGGGATTCTCCGGCGAGGGCGACCTCGACGAATACATCGCCGGTCTGCACCAGCTCAAGACCAAACACTTCAAACAGATCATGGCCGAGGGGCGGCTGCCGCTGCGCTCCGGGGTGCTGCGCCTGATCGGCGAGGCGCGGCAGGCGGGTCTGCGACTGGGTATCGCCACCACCACCACGCCGGCCAATGTCACCGCCCTGCTCGGCGCGGCCATCGGCGAGGAGGCGACCTCCTGGTTCGATGTCATCGCCGCGGGCGATATCGTGCCGGCCAAGAAACCGGCCCCCGACATCTACCTCTGGGCGATGGAGCAACTGGGTGTGGAACCGGCCCAGTGCGCCGCCCTGGAGGATTCGGAAAACGGCATCAAGTCGGTGCGGGCGGCGGGCATACCCACGGTGATCATCACCGTCAACGGCTACACCCGGCATGAGCGCTTCGACGGCGCCAGCATCGTGGTCGATCAGCTGGGAGAGCCCGGCGAGCCCTGTGAGGTGCTGTCATCCAACCGGGCCGGTACCCGGATCGTCGATCTCGCCCTGATCCGGGCGTTGCACGAGGCGGGCGGCTGCTGAACAATAGGGGCCTGTACGCAACAGGGCCCGACGCATGACGCAACTGCCTGAGACCGCCCGGCGCATGGGGCGGATACAACCCTTCTACGTGATGGAGCTGCTGGCCCGTGCCAGGGAGCTGGAGTCGCGGGGACGCTCCATTATCCACATGGAGGTGGGCGAGCCCGACTTTCCCACCCCGCGGCCGGTGGTGCGGGCCGGGGCGGACGCCCTCCGCGAGGGACACATCCACTATACCCCGGCCAAGGGCATACCTGAGCTGCGCCGGGCCATCGCCGATTTCTACCGGAAGCGATACGGCGTGGCGGTGGACCCGCAGCGGGTGGTCGTCACCCCGGGATCCTCGGGCGCGTTGCAGCTGGTGATGGGCGCCCTGGTCGACCCCGGCGATGAAGTGCTGATGGCCGATCCCTCCTACCCCTGCAACCGCCACTTCGCCTACCTGGCGGGGGGGGAGGCGCTGGCGGTGCCGGTCGGCCCGGAGACCGGCTACCAGCTCACCCCCGACCTGGTGGAGCGCCACTGGGGGGAGCGCACCAAGATGGTGATGGTTGCCAGCCCCTCCAACCCCACCGGCACCCTGCTCGATCCCGAGGCGCTGGCCGGGATCCACCGCGTGGTGCGCGCCAGGGGTGGCGTCCTGCTGGTCGACGAGATCTACCAGGGGCTCACCTATGGCGTGGGCGAGCGCAGCGCCCTAGAGGTGGCGGATGATCTGTTCGTCATCAACAGCTTCTCCAAGTATTTCGGCATGACCGGGTGGCGCCTCGGCTGGATGGTGGCCCCCGCGTGCTATGTGGACGCCGTGGACCGCCTCGCCCAAAACATCTTTCTCTCCCCGCCGACGGTGTCGCAGCAGGCGGCCATGGCCGCGTTTTCGGACGATACCCTGGCCATCCTCGAAGAGCGCCGCCGTCAGTTTGAGGCACGCAGGGACTACCTGCTGCCCGCCCTGCGCTCCCTTGGCTTCGATATCCCCGCCACGCCCCGGGGCGCCTTCTACCTCTATGCCGACTGCAGCCGTTTCACCAGCGACAGCTTCGACTTCGCCATGCGGTTGCTGGAAGAGGAGGGGGTGGCCGTCACCCCCGGTAAGGATTTCGGCTTCAACCGGCCTCACCAACACCTGCGCTTCGCCTACACCACCGGCCTGGACAAACTACAGGAGGGGATCGGGCGCATCACACGCTTTATCGGCAAAGCGTAACCGGCTACCCATTCAGTTGCCTCAGGGGGCGAGGCCGATCATGTCCGATCCGTTCTCCTGCCTTTGGGCAAGCCCCCTGGTGGAGCGCTGTCCGGAGTGC
Organism: Candidatus Sedimenticola endophacoides; assembly: GCA_003062205.1. GTDB lineage: Bacteria > Pseudomonadota > Gammaproteobacteria > Chromatiales > Chromatiaceae > Sedimenticola_A > Sedimenticola_A endophacoides. The sequence goes on along the minus strand of PQCP01000103.1, from coordinate 2,866 downwards.
GGGGCAGGCGGCGGCTTTTTGCTCAGCCTTCGAGCAGTTGCCGCTGGCGGCAGCTGAAGAGGGTGGCCCCGGCCACCGCCGCCGGCATAGCCGCGAAGTTGAGCAGCGGGATCATCATCAGCAGGGTGACGCCACCACCGAAACCGATCGCGGTGAGGCGCAACGGTTTCATGCGCCGGAGTTGTTCGGCAAAGCCGAGTCCGTGGTTGCCGAGCGGGTAGTCGATATACTCCAGTGCCAGGAACCAGGCACTGAACAGCAGCCACAACAAGGGTGCGAAAAGGTTTACCCCGGGGATGATGAATAATATCAGCAACGGAATGGCGCGGATAATAAAGTAGCCCAGCTTGCGAAGTTCCGAGGCCAGGGCCGGGCCGATCTGGGCAAGCAACCGTTCGTCGCCGTGGGGGGGTGGGCTGCCGGTCAGGATCTGTTCCACCCGCTGCGCCAGCAGGCTGTTGAAGGGAGCGGCGATCAGGTTCGCCACCACGGTAAAGGTGTAGAAGGTGACCAGCAGAATGGTCAGGGCGAACAGCGGCCAGAGCAGCCAGCGCAGAAAGCTGTACCAGCTCTGTTCCGGCAGAAGCCACGCCAGCAGCGCCTCGAACTGGCTGTAGCCGATCCAGCCGACCAGCGAAAAGATGGTGAAATTGATCAATAACGGGACCACCAGGTAGCGCTTAAGGCCCGGTTCTAGCAGCAATTTCAGGCCCTGCAACAGGTAGTTGAAGCCAATAATCGGGTTGTTTTTCATCTTCTCGTTCACTATTCGCTCCATGTACGCCAGGCCCGTGGTGGGGGCAGTGGGCGTTGTGCCGCCACCGCCCCGATCCACCCCTCTGTGGGGACGAAACTCTGCGTCGGCAGGTCTTTGATCCATGGTGGGTGATCGAACAGACCGGCACCGGCGGCCTTCACGCGCGCCTCCAGCCGGGTCCACTCGCGTAGAAAATGCTTCGTATGTTCGCCGTCATCGCCGAGCCGCTCCAGCCGGTGCAGGGTAGCGGGATCAAGGATCCGCCGGGCCAGTGCCCGCTCCCGATGTCTGGCTCTGATCGGTTCCAGATCGACGCCGATGGCAGTGTAGGCGATGGCCAGCAACGCCAGTTCCCCGGAGTGGCTGAGGCTGAAATGCAGCCCGGCCGGAGGATCGGCGATCTCCGGTTTGCCCTTCGGGCCATAGGCGAATGAGATGGCGGCGGCGGAACAGCCGAGATAGCGTGCCAGGATCAGGCGTAACTGCCCGCGCGCGGCGAGAAACCGCCGCCGCTCCCCGGTGTGACGGAAGCGCTTCAGCCGCTCCCTTTCGTCCCCACAAAGAAGCGAGGCGGCCCCCTCGGGAGGGTGTTCCAGGGCGATCATCCACAGATGCAGCTCCCCGTCGTCGAGCGTGAGGGCCGCTGAGTCGCATCGGTTCCAAACCAAATCCTGCATCGGGGAATTTTATCAGAACCTTGTGCCCATTGGGCCATGGGTCTGAATAACCATGGGTGATATACTCTTATTCGCATGGCAACTCTCGACAATGTGGCTCAATTGGGTGACAAATACTGGAATCGATTCCTGGTGATCTACCCGGCACGGCAATACAGAGTGCATATCCTCCTGTCCGGGATGCTGTTTCTCTACACCACGCTGCTGCTGGCCAATCCTATGGAACAGGGTATGCGGGCCTATCAACGGGGGGAGCGGGAAACGGCTCTGGAGCATTGGCTCCCTCTGGCAGAAGACGGTGATCCCGAGGCGCAGTTTTTGGTCAGTCTTCTCCATCTGGAGGGAGTGCAGGGGCAGGGGGCGGATGATTCCGCAATGGCCCTGGAATGGCTGATCCGTTCGGCGGCCAAGGGTTTTGCGCCCGCCCAATTCAATCTCGGCAATCAATATCTGCAGGGAGCCGGGGTCGCGCAGAGTTACCAGCAGGCGGCGAGATGGTTCGAACCGGCGGCGCAACAGGGGTTTCTCGGGGCTCAGTTCAATCTGGCGAACCTCTATATGGCCGGAAAGGGGGTCGAGAGGGACGTGGAAAAGGCCCGCTTCTGGTATGCCCGGGCCGCCGAAAAGGGGTCGCAACCCGCCCAGGATGCCCTGCGGCAACTGGATGCCAAAACCTCCGCTGAAGCGCCTGAAGACGCGTCTCTCCCGGCATCCCCCGGTCAATGGGATGCCCCCCCCGGAGGATGCTGGCCAGGAGACTGCAGCCCGGGCAGCCAACAGGATAGCCGGTGGGGCGTCCGCCCCGGAAAGCCGGAGTCCGAAAGCGGTACACCGCCAAGCCACAGCGGCCCGGCCCAAGATAACGGTTCAACTCTTCGCCTCGAAACAGCAAACAAACTGCCGCAAACGGCGTCGGCAGCTCCAACGCGACTATCAACTGGAGACGGCCATCGAGAATTACCAAGTGGGGAACGAGCGCTACTGTGCCGTCGTCCATGGCCGTTATCAGACCATCGGGGAGGCGAAAGCCGCCCTGAAGCGTCTGCCCGGCCCCCTGTTGGCGGAAAAACCATGGGTGCGCAGTTTCGATTCCACGGGCAGGCCATAGCTGCGGGGGTCAAACCAGGGTATCGGGTGTGGAGGCTGTGATCGGAGAGACGATACAGGTATTCACTCCGTGCCGATTTGCCCTCCATGACTCGCCCCATTTACCGATGGCATCCACACAACCCGCGACTTATAATCGTGTGCAAGGTGATATGGACTCGCCACCTATTAGGAATCAGGTATTTTTCAGATGGATTTTTAGCCCGAATTATTCATAAAAAAGGGCGCACCTCGTTCAACCAATTGATATAATTGGTATTTCGCCAAAAACGCTTCGGTGAAGCTAAACGAGGTCGCCCCATGTCCAAGTCTACCCAAGAACCGC